>NZ_JBEYWC010000015.1:0-147052 GCF_040704505.1 Streptomyces sp. NPDC047002 | reverse complement strand
CCGCCCCTCTGGCCCGTCTGCCCCCCGGGGGCCCGCCTTCGGGGTGGGGGCCCGGCGTGGGGGGGGCCGCGCCGGGGCGCCCCCCCCCCCGACAGGGCGGTGCCGGTGAGCAGGACCACGAGGGCGGCGGGCCCGCGGGCCGCAGGGGCGGCTCTCACGCGTCCGCCCCGGCCGCGCGGCCGGGGCGCCGCCCCACCACGACGAGGAAGACGTCCTGGTCGAGGTCCATCACGACCTCGGCGGGCGTGCCCTCGGCGCGCCGTGCGCGGGCGAACTCCTCGGCGGGCCTGCTGCCGCGCGGACCGCCTGCGGGAAACCTCTGGAGCACCGTTCTCGGGGCCGTGCGCGCCCTTGTCACACTTGTCACATCGGTATCCAACGACGCTTCAGGCTAAAGCGTTACGGTGCGCGGTGGGGCGTGAGGTTCGGGCCAAGGGTTTCCGTGGCAGGTAGTTGAGGGGAATCCACTGGGCCTCGAACAGCGGGCGACGGGCTGAGGAAATAAGGGGGATCGATCCGTGATCGTATGGATCAACGGGGCGTTCGGAGCGGGCAAGACGGCTGTGGCGCGCGAGCTGGTCGACCTGATCCCGAACAGCACCCTGTACGACCCCGGGCCGGTCGGCGAGGAGGTCGGACGGCTGCTCCCGAAGCAGCGGCTCGCCGAGGTCGACGACTACCGTGACCTCCCGATGTGGCGGCGGCTCGTGGTGGACACGGCGGCCGCGCTCCTCGCCGAGGTCGGCGGCGTCCTCGTGGTCCCGATGACCCTGCTGGCGCAGGACCACCGGGACGAGATGTTCGGCGCGCTCGCGGCGCGCCGCATACCCGTGCGGCATGTGCTCCTGACACAAGACGAAACGATCCTGCGCGAACGGCTCGCGGAGCGCGGGGCCGATGTCGGAGAGCCCGGCGGCGCCGAGCGCACCGACGGCTGGTGCTCCGCGCACCTCGCGGCGTACCGCGCTGCCCTGGACGGCTGGCTGCGCCACGACGCGCACGTCTTCGACACCACGGGGCTCACCCCGCGCCGGGCGGCCGCGCGGCTCGCGGACGCGGTGCACAGCGGAGCGGCGCCCGTGCGCGACATCGTGATGACGCCGGAGCCGACCGCCGAGACCCTCGCCGCCGGTGTGCTGCTGTTCGACGCCGCGGGGCGGGTGCTGCTCGTCGACCCGACGTACAAGCCGGGCTGGGAGTTCCCCGGCGGCGTCGTGGAGCGCGGAGAGGCGCCCGCCAGGGCCGGCATCCGGGAGGTCGCGGAGGAGACCGGCGTCGAACTCGCCGAGGTGCCGCGGCTGCTGGTGGTGGACTGGGAGCCGCCCGACCCGCCGCGCTACGGCGGCCTGCGCCTGCTGTTCGACGGTGGCCTGCTGCCCGCCGCCGCACGCATCCTGCTGCCGGGCTCGGAGCTGCGCGACTGGCGCTTCGTCACGGAGGCGGAGGCGGCCGACCTGCTGCCCCCCGTACGCTTCGCCCGCCTCCGCTGGGCCCTGCGGGCCCGTGAACAGGGCGCGGTGCTCAACCTGGAGGCGGGCGTACCGGTGGGCTGAGCACGGCCGTACGCCGGCACGCCGGGTGGCGCCCGGCGTGCGGCCGTGCGGCGGGGGAGCAGCGGTCAGCCGCGGCGGGCGGCCGCGTAGTTCCGCAGGAAGTGGGCCTCGGTGACCGAGAGGCGGCGCAGCTCCTCGGGGTCGACGCTCTCGTTGACCGCGTGGATGCGCGCCTCCGGCTCGCTCAGGCCGATGAGCAGGATCTCCGCCTCGGGGTACAGGCCCGCGAGGGTGTTGGTCAGGGGGATCGAACCGCCCTGGCCCGACGTCTGCATCTCCTCGCCCGGGTAGGCCACCGCCATGGCCTCCGCCATCGCGCCGTACGCGGCGCTCGACGTGTCGGCGCGGAACGGCTGGCCCTGGCCCATGTCCTCGATCGCGACCCGCGCGCCCCACGGCACATGCCGCTCGATGTGCGCCGCCAGCAGCTTCTTCGCCTCGGCGGCGTCCTGGCCAGGAGGCACCCGCAGGCTGAGCAGGGCGCGCGCGGTGGCCTGGACGGACGGCGTGGCGCCGACCACCGGCGGGCAGTCGATGCCGAGGACCGTGATCGCGGGGCGCGCCCAGATCCGGTCGCCGACCGAGCCCGAGCCGATCAGGCCGACGCCGTCGAGCACGCCCGCGTCGGACCTGAAGTCGTCCTCCTCGTACGTGATGCCCTGCCAGACCGCGTCCGCGGCGAGCCCGTCGACGGTGGTCGAGCCGTCCTCGGCGCGCAGCGAGTCGAGGACCCGCACGAGCGCGGCGAGCGCGTCGGGCGCCGCGCCGCCGAACTGGCCCGAGTGCAGGTTGCCTGCGAGTGTGTCGACGCGTACGGCCAGCATGGCCATGCCCCGCAGGGTGGAGGTGACGGTGGGGACCCCTGCGCGGAAGTTGCCGGTGTCGCCGATCACGACGGCGTCGGCCGTGAGGAGGTCGGGGTGCGCCTTCGCGTAGTCCTCGAGCCCGCTCGTGCCCTGCTCCTCCGAGCCCTCGGCGATGATCTTCACCGTCACCGGCACGCCGCCGTCGGCCTTGAGCGCGCGCAGCGCGAGCAGGTGCATCAGCACACCGCCCTTGCAGTCGGCCGCGCCGCGCCCGTACCAGCGGCCGTCCCGCTCCGTCAGCTCGAAAGGCGGCGAGACCCACGCCGCCTCGTCCAGCGGCGGCTGCACGTCGTAGTGCGCGTACAGCAGCACGGTCGGCGCGCCCTCGGGCCCGGCGAGCCTGCCGTACACCGACTGGGTGCCGTCGGGCGTGTCGAGCAGCGCCACGTCGTCGAAGCCCTCGGCGCGCAGCGCGTCCGCGATCCAGCCGGCCGCCGCCTCGCACTCGCTCCTGGGGTACTGGGCGGGGTCGGCGACCGAGGCGAACGAGACCAGTTCGGCGAGTTCGGCCTTCGCCCTCGGCATGAGGGAGGCGACCGTGTGTGCGAGGGCGTCGGGGTCCGGCATCCGAACCGTGGTCATGGGCACGCTCCTGGGAGATGGCACGTTGTACTGGTGGCTGCGGTCCGTTCACATGGGCCGATGGCAGGATGATCCTCCCACAGCGGGGCAGGGGACCCCGCGCCGTAGGATGCCGTTCGACAACAGAGCAACACGCCAAGTCGGGAGCAGAAGCACACCGTGAGCAGCGATAACGCAGACGCCGGCCTGGAAAGCGACGAGCCGGTGTGGGATGTCGTCGTGGTCGGCGCAGGACCTGCCGGAGCCTCAGCGGCATACGCCGCCGCGGTCGCCGGCCGCCGGGTGCTGCTCCTGGAGAAGGCGGAGCTTCCGCGCTACAAGACCTGTGGCGGCGGAATCATCGGACCTTCGCGCGACGCCCTGCCCCCCGGCTTCGAACTGCCGTTCAAGGACCGGGTGAGCGCGGTGACGTTCTCCCTGAACGGCAGGCTGACCAGGACCCGCCGCTCCAAGCGGATGCTCTTCGGCCTCATCAACCGGCCCGAGTTCGACGCGACCCTCGTCGAGTACGCCCAGAAGGCGGGCGCCGTCCTGCGCACGGGGGCCACGGTCTCCCGCGTCGAGCAGCACGGTCCCGCCGTGCCCGACCGGCGCACGGTCGCCGTGGTCCTCGCGGACGGCGACACCGTACTCGCGCACGCGGTGGTCGGCGCCGACGGCAGCGCGAGCCGGATAGGGGCGCACGTCGGCGTGAAGCTCGACCAGGTCGACCTGGGCCTGGAGTCCGAGATCCCGGTGCCGCCCACGGTCGCCGAGGACTGGAAGGGCCGCATCCACCTCGACTGGGGCCCGCTGCCCGGCAGTTACGGCTGGGTCTTCCCCAAGGGCGACACGCTGACGGTCGGGGTGATCTCGGCGCGCGGCGAGGGCGGGGCGACCAAGCGGTACCTGGAGGACTTCGTGGCCAGGCTCGGGCTCGCCGGGTTCGAGCCCGCGGTCTCCTCCGGCCACCTGACCCGGTGCCGCACGGACGACTCGCCGCTCTCCCGCGGCCGGGTCCTGGTCTGCGGCGACGCCGCCGGGCTGCTGGAGCCGTGGACCCGGGAGGGCATCTCCTTCGCGCTGCGCTCCGGCCGCCTCGCGGGGGAGTGGGCCGTACGGATCGCGGAGGCCCACGACGCGGTCGACGCGCGGCGTCAGGCGCTCAACTACGCGTTCGCGATCAAGGCGGGGCTCGGAGTGGAGATGGCGGTCGGGCGGCGGATGCTGTCCGTCTTCGAACGCCGCCCCGCCCTGATCCACGGCGTGCTCACCTCGCTGCGGCCCGCGTGGAACGCCTTCGCCGACATCGTGCGCGGCTCGACCACGCTGGCCGGGCTCGTCAGGACCCACCCGCTCGCGCGCCGCGGGCTCAACCTCCTCGACCGGCGCCAGGAGTCCGACGCCACGGACGCCGTCGTGCCGCAGGAACCGGCCGAAGGCGACGCCGAGGCGATCGGCGTCCACGACCCGGAACACCGCAGGGCCGGCTCACCGGAGTGACCGCGCGTGCCGTGAGCACGCGCCCCGCGGGCTGAGGGACCCGCGTCCCCGCCGCTTGGGGTGCCCGTGTGCGCCCCGGACCTGCAGGGACCGGTGTCCCCTCGCCGCGGTCCTGGGCTTTGGCCGGCGTGCGCGCGCCGGCGCCGTCGTGCCGGCCCTACGAGACCGGTCTGGTGCGCCCCGGCCGACTCGGCTGAGCGCCGGGACCGGCGCCGGGGCCGGGGCCGGGCGGCACGGCGGCTCAGCCGCCCGACGGCTCCCGCACGCCGGCGCCGCGCGCCACGTGGCCGAGGACGGCGGCGAGCGCGGCGAGGACGCTGACCGTGGTCAGGGCGACGGGCATCGAGAGCCAGTCGGCGAGGAAGCCGATGGCGGGCGGGCCGATCAGCATCCCCCCGTACCCGAAGGTCGAGGCGACGGCGACGCCGTTCGGGCCCGCGAGTGCGCCCGCCCGCCCGATGGCGACGGGGAAGATGTTGGCGAGGCCGAGCCCCATCACCACGAACCCCGCGAACACCAGCCAGGTGACGGGCGCGAGCGCGCCCACCAGCATGCCCGCGGCGGCCGTGAGACCGCCGACGACCAGTACGCCCGTCTGCCCGAAGCGCTCCTGCACCGCCGTCCCCGACAGCCTGCCGAGTGTCATCGCGAGGGCGAAGGCCGAGTAGCCGAGCGCCGCCACACCGGGTGCGGCGCCCAGGTCCTGCGACAGGTGCAGCGCGCTCCAGTCGGACATCGACCCCTCGCCGTACGCCGTGCAGCAGGCGATCACGCCGAACAGCGCCACCGCGCCGCCCGCCCCTGCCCGCGCCGCCGTGCCCGGCCCGCGGCCCGATCCCGGGCGCGCTGCGGCGGGCGGCCCCGGCGCCGGCTGCCGCGCGGGTCCTGGCGGGGCCGGCTCCGGGCCGCGCAGCAGGAACGGCGCCACGACCGCCGTCGCGACCAGGCCGGCCACCGCGAGCGCGCCGAGGTGCACGGCGGGGGAGAGGCGGCTCGCGACGAGCCCGCCCAGCGCGGCGCCGAGCATGCCGCCGAGGCTGTAGACCGCGTGGAAGCTGGAGATGATGGGCCGCCGCAGCGCCGCGACCAGGTCCACGGCCACCGCGTTCATCGCGACGTTCTGCCCGCCGTAGCCGACTCCGAAGACCACCAGGACCAGGCCGAGGGAGAGCGCCGAGTGGGTGTGCGCCGGCAGTGCCACGGAGAGGGAAAGCAGGGCGGCGCAGGCGACCGTCACCGGCCGCGCGCCGAAGGCCCTGCACAGCCTGCCCGTCACGACCATGGTCACCACCGCGCCCGCCGACACCCCGAGCAGGGCCAGGCCGAGGGCGCTCGCCGAGGCGTTCGCCTGCGCCTTCACCGCGGGGATGCGGACCACCCAGCCGGCGAAGACGAAGCCGTCGAGGCCGAAGAAGAGGGTCACGGCCACCCGCAGCACGGCGAGGTGGCGCCGGGCGGCCCCGTCCTCGCGGGCGGCAGGACCGGTGGCGCCCGGGGCGTGGGGAGCGGCGTCCGCCGCCGGTTTGTTTATTTCCGGCACAAAAGCAGCATAGGGACCTCCCGGGGAGGTGACAAGGAAACGGGCGCCGCGGCGGATCATGGGAGACTCGCCCCATGAACGGCAAGGCGACCCCGGCCAGGACGCGGCTCGAACGCGGCAGGAGCGCGCTCGGCCCCGCGCTGGAACTCGTGCACACCGGCCGTGCGCCCACCCGCGCCGTCCTCACCTCGGAACTCGGGGTCACCCGCGCCACGGCGGGCGCGGTCGCAGCGGAACTCGAAGCGCTCGGCCTGATCACGGTGGACTCGCGGCCCGGCGCCGGGGCCGGCTCGCAGGGCCGCCCCTCGCACCGGCTCTCCGTGGACGAGGCAGGTCCCGTGGCGCTCGCCGCGCAGGTGCACGCCGACGGCCACCGGGTCGCACTCGTCGGGCTCGGCGGCCGGATCGTCGCCACCGCCGCGGGCCGCGGCGTGGTCGAGGCCGACCCCGAGCAGGTACTCGGGGAGGCCGTCGCCGCGGGCGAGGCGCTGCTGCGGGAGAGTGGGCGCCGGTGCGTGGGCGCCGGGCTCGCCGTGCCGTCGGCGGTCGCGGAGCCGGAGGGCACCGCGCTCAGCCCGCTGCACCTCGCCTGGCCGTCCGGCGCCCCCGTGCGGCGGGTCTTCACCGAGCGGGTGCGGGCGATCGGCGTCGAGGGCCCGGTCTTCACCGGCAACGACGTCAACCTCGCCGCGCTCGCCGAACACCGGCACGGCGCGGGCCGCGGCGCGGGCAACCTGCTCTGCGTCGCCACGGGGCACCGCGGCGTCGGCGGTGCGCTCGTCCTCAACGGGCGCCTGCACACGGGAAGTACGGGGCTCGCCCTGGAAGTCGGCCACCTCATGGTCAACCCCGGGGGCCGCCCCTGCTACTGCGGCGGCCGCGGCTGCCTCGACGTGGAGGCCGACCCGCTCGCCTTCCTCGCAGCGGCGGGCCGCGAGCCGGGCCCCGAGACCAACCTGCTCCAGCAGGCCACCGCCCTGCTGCGCACCGAACCGGGGGAGCCCGGTGTGCGCACGGCAACCGAGCGGCTGATCGACTGCCTCGGCACCGGCCTCGCAGGACTGGTCAACATCCTCAACCCCGACCGCATCGTCCTCGGCGGCCTGCACGGCGAACTCCTCGCGACCGACCCGGACCGGCTCAGGGCCGCCGTCGCCGACCGCTGCCTGTGGGGCCGCAGCAGTGTGCCCGTGCTCGCCTGCACCCTGGACCACAACAGCCTGGTGGGTGCGGGAGAGGTGGCCTGGCAGCCGGTGCTCGACGATCCGCTCGCCGCGCTCGGCGCCTGACCTGCGCCCGGCCGCGGCACCGGCGGCCGGTCACCCGCCGTGACCGGTCGCGGCTGCTCCCACCGGGTGACGGGAGGCCGCCGTACTCCCCTGGAGGTATCGGCCCCGCCGCCGCCCGTACGGCGACGTGCGGCCGCAGGCGCGGCAGGCTCGCAGGCGTAGGGAAACCCGCGGACCCCGCGGTGACCTCTGGAGCTGAGCCCCGATGGACACGGCGAACACACTGGATGCGGTGAACACACTGCACACCCTGGCACTGCACGACGGCGGCCCTGGCCCCTGGATCGTCTTCGCGCCCCTGGTCTGGACCGCCGTGCCCGCGGCCGTCTTCAGCCTCGTACGGCGCGCCCGGTCCCGGCGGCCACGACGAGCGGTCCCCGATCGCGGTCATCGGCCGCAGGTTCGCGGCCGGGGAGATCGACGAGGACGAGTACTGGCGCGGGCTCTCCGTGCTGGACGAGCAGTTCGGCAGGGCGGGTCGGCACGGCACGCCGTGACGGCGGGCGGGCACGGAGGCGCGGCACCCGCCGCGCCTCCGTGCCCTTCGGGTCCTTCGGGTCCTTCCGCGCGGGTCAGGACCCGTCCGTGCCCGCTCGCGCCCCGCCCGTACGGTCAGCCCATGATGGCCGAGCGTGCGGTGGCGTGCCCGTATTCGAGCACCACCGCTTCGAGGTCGGCGGTGTCGAACGGGCCGTCCGTCGCCGCCCCGTACACCGGCAGGTGCGACGGCGGCGCCGCGGCGCCGGGCGGTGCGTGCAGGGTGAACCAGACGCTCTTGCCGCCCGCGCTCTGGCTCACCCCCCAGCTCTGGCTGACCGCCGCGATCAGTGCGAGACCGCGGCCGCAGGTGTCGTAGGTGGCCGCGTCCGTCAGGTTCGGCATCCGCGGGTCGTGGTCGCTGACGGAGACCGTGAGCCGGTCGAGCAGCAGCTCGACGTCGACGGTGCACCGCTTGTCCGGCTGCGCGTGCCGGTGGACGTTGGTCAGCAGCTCGGTCAGGCCGAGTGCCGCGTGGTCGATCAGAGGGTCGAGGCGCCAGTAGCGCAACTGCGCCGAGATGATTCTGCGGACCTGTCCGATCCGCGACGGCAGGGCATGGAGCTCCACCGTGCAGTGCCTGCTTGGCTGGCTGATCACGGCTGCGACTCCCCGAATTGAGGTCCGGAAGAAGCGTGGTTGTCGACCAGCTGCCGGCTCGCGATCCGGCCGCCGTTCCTGCCCGGCGGGGCTGGTCCGCAGCGTCACCGCCGTTTCACTCTCAGTGAGATGCGACCAGCCTCGCCCAGCGGTGCGCGTGCCGCAACTCGCGCGCTCACGGTGCGCCGTCCCCCGGGCGCCTTATGGCTACCCAAAGTGAGCGTTTGGCGGAGCGCTGCGGTTGACTTGGCCCCATGGCCGAGCACCGCACCCCACCCGCACCGCATCCGGGCGACACCCCCGCCGCACCGCATCCCGCCGCACCGCACGCCGCCGAGGCCGCACCGGCGGCCGGAGCGTCCGGCACCGCCCCGACCAGGGGCGCGGTCGACACCCTCGACGTGGACCGCAGCGACAGCGCGTACCGCACCTGGCTCAAGGAGGCCGTGCGGCGGGTGAAGGCCGACGCGAACCGCTCGGCCGACACCCACCTGCTGCGCTTCCCGCTGCCCGCCGAATGGGGCATCGACCTGTACCTCAAGGACGAGTCGACCCACCCCACCGGCAGCCTCAAGCACCGCCTGGCACGCTCGCTCTTCCTCTACGGGCTGTGCAACGGCTGGATCCGGCCCGGGCGCCCGGTGATCGAGGCGTCGAGCGGCTCGACCGCCGTGTCCGAGGCGTACTTCGCCAAGCTGATCGGGGTGCCGTTCATCGCCGTCATGCCCCGCACGACCAGCGCGGAGAAGTGCCGCCTCATCGAATTCCACGGCGCCGACTGCCACTTCGTCGACGACCCGCGCACCATGTACGAGGAGGCGGCCCGGCTCGCCGTGGCCCGCGGCGGCCACTACATGGACCAGTTCACCTACGCGGAGCGTGCCACCGACTGGCGCGGCAACAACAACATCGCCGAGTCGATCTACGAGCAACTCCGCCTGGAGCGCTACCCGGAGCCCGCGTGGATCGTCGCGACCGCCGGCACGGGCGGCACCTCGGCGACGATCGCCCGCTACGCCCACTACATGCAGTACGACACCCGGGTGTGCGTGCCCGACCCGGAGAACTCCTGCTTCTTCGACGGCTGGACGCACGGCGACCCCGGCGCGGCGAGCGAGCGCGGCTCCCGCATCGAGGGCATCGGCAGGCCCCGGATGGAGCCGAGCTTCATCACCGGCGCGGTCGACCGGATGATGAAGGTGCCCGACGCCGCCACCGTCGCGGCCGTCCGGGTACTCGAACGGGTCGTGGGCCGCAGGGCGGGCGGCTCCACCGGCACCGGGCTGTGGAGCGCGCTGCGGATCGTCGCCGAGATGACCGGGCGCGGCGAGCACGGCAGCGTCGTCACCCTCATCTGCGACGCGGGCGACCGCTACCTCGACAAGTACTACTCCGACGCCTGGCTCGCAGAACAGGGCCTCGACATCGCCCCCTACACGGCGACGCTCGACCACTTCCTCCGGCACGGCCTCTGGCCGCGGGAACCGGACGCCTGACCCGCGAGGGGCCGCGCCCGTCAGGGCCGCGGCAGCCGCAGCCGCCGCTCCAGGGCCCGCATCGACATGAGGAACGTACGGGCCAGGGCCGGGCGCGCCAGCCGCACCAGCGCCCGGTACACGGCCGTGCCGTCCGTCGCCACCGTCCAGCGCACCCGCGTCCCGCCGTCCGCCACCGCCGACAGCCGCCACTCCTCGACCAGCGCAGAGGCACCGGGGATGTTGGTGTGGTCCGTGCGGTACGCGTAGCGGGCCGCGGGCCGCGCCGCGAGCACCGACTCCCAGGTCTGGCCGCCGCCGGCCAGCCGCACCTGCCGGCCGTCCGGGGTCCTCGCCACCGCGGCCACCCCGGCGAACCACTCGGGCCAGTCCTCCGTCCGGTCCGCCAGTTCCCGGTAGACAGCCTCCTGCGGTACGCCGAGTTCGGCGCCGAACACCAGGCGCACGCGCGCCGACTCCACGAACTCCAGTCCCACGGGCCGTATGCGCCGGACCATCGACCTCACATCCCACCGTCGGGGCGGACCCCCGTGCGCCCGGCGGGCGCACGGTGCCCTCACGGGACGGGTTCCACCGGAGCGACCCCTTGAAGCGTCCCACCGGTGGAAAGCCGGGCGGTGAGCCGCACGGAGCCCGCCGCCGGGTCGCGCACCGCGAGGGTCCGCGCCCCCGCGCTCGCCCGCACCCCGCCGCTCGTGCTGATCGAGGTGACCGCGCGGCTGCCCGCGGCCAGCAGGTACGAGTGGCCCGCGGGCGAGCGCCACCGCACCCCCGCCACCACGTTCTGGCCGAACCTGCTGCACGCGGAGGTGTTGCGCGCCTTCCCCGCGAACGTCCCGGGCGCCGTGTCCGACGAGGACGGCTGCTGCAACTGCACCATCACCCGGCCCGGGCCGCTCCAGGTGTCGGCGCGCGAGCACACCCAGGTGGCCCGGCCGCGGTGCTCCGGCATGTCCTGCTGCGCGAAGGCCCAGTTGTTGACCGCCTTCACGCCCGCGCCCCGCAGCTCCTGCAGGGTGCACGCCGTACGTGCCCAGCTGACGAGCGCGGGACCCGACGTGGCCTCGCGCGGCGAGCGCGCCGGTACGCCGGCGGCGGGCGGCGGCGTGTACGTCAGGTGGACGGGCGAGAGGTCGCCCAGGTCGGCGAGGAGGAACGCGTGCCGCTCCGCGATCCGCTGCGACGACCGCAGCTGGAGTACCGGCCACGCGCCGCAGGGGCCGCCGGGCGCCGGGCCCCGCACCGGATCCGTGAGCCCGTCCCCGCCGACCCGCACGGCCCGTGCGGGGGAGTCGGGACGCAACAGGTCCCTGCCAGTGGCCTCGGCCACCCAGGGCGCCAGCAGATAGCGCGCCGAGCCCGCCGTGCGGCTCACCGCGAGCGCCGCGGCCGTCGTCACGTCCCCGTCGTCCGCCCGCGCCACGTCGAGCGCCGCGGCGCCGCCGCCCGACACCGGCTCCGCATAGCGTGCCACCCGGGCGCCGTCGTACAGCAGCACGACCGCGGCCCGGTCCGCGTCGCCCGCGTACAGCAGCTGCGGCGAGCGGTCCGGCGGTGTGGCCGCCGTGCCGGGGGTCGCCGTCACCGCGACCCGCCCGGCAGGGCCGCTGCCCGCCCCGCCCCAGGCCGCGAGCGCACGGCCGATGAGCGCCGTGTCGTGGTCGCGCGCGCCGCGCGCCGGCCACACCGTGAAGTCCACCCGCGAGGCGTGCGACCAGGCGTCCCCCGGGGCCCGGACCACCTGCCGCGGGTCGAGCGAGGCGCCGCCCTCCGCGCTGCCCGCGGGACCTGCCGCGGGCGCGGGCGGATGCGTGCCGCGCGCGGGCAGGACCGCGGCGAGCACGACGCCGGCTGCCGCGCAGGCCACCGCGGCGCCCGCCAGCCGCCGGCGCCTGCCGCGGCGCAGCAGGTCCGTGGGCCGGGTCTGCACCGTGCACGGGTCGAACTCCCCGCTGCCGAGCAGGGTTTCGGCCCTGCCGTGCTGCTCGGCCGCCAGCCGCCCGGCCATCCGCACCGCCTCGTCAGGCGCCGCGGCGCCCGCCGCGGCGAGCAGCGCGGACACAGCGGCGGGCGGCAGGCCTTCGAGCACCCGCAGCGCGAGCGCGGCGCGCGCCGCTGCGCCGACCCCCGACAGGGCGCGGTCGAGGCCCAGTTCGTCCCCGCCGCCGGCGCGCGGGAACAGCCGGATGCCCGCGACGAACGGCAGCAGGCCCGCCCGCGCGCGCAGCCGAGGGCTCCGCTCCGCCGCCAGCGCGGCGGCGAGCACCTGTCCCCGCACCCAGGCATACGCCTCGTCCCTGCCGCACCCCCGGCCGCCGCGGCCGCGGGGCAGCGCCCGCTGCACCACGCGGTGCGCGGCGAGCACCCTGCGGTGGCGGCCCAGCGCGGGCGGCAGGGCCAGATAGGCGAGGCGCACCAGCCGCGGATAGTGCTCCACGAGGACCGCCTCGGCCTCCTCGCGGCCGGGAGGTGCGCCCGGGAGAGCCGGTTCGCTGTGCCGTGCCGGCATGGGGCCCGCCTTCCGCACGTGCTCGTGCTGTCGCCTTCGGTGTCACTCGGAAGGTGCAACGAAGCACCCGCGCGAAGGTCGCACCGGGCGGGAAGGAGACGTCAGTTCGGCCGTACCCGCAGGAGGTGGTCGACCTCCCGGCCGAACATCAGCCTGCCCGCGTCCGCCGTCACCCCGTCGAACAGCCGCGGCAGCCCCGCGACCCGCAGGTCCTCGATCCAGGCCACCCGCGCGCCGCCGTCCGCAGGCCCCACCCGGATCTCGGCCCAGCCGCGGACGACCCGGCCGCGTTTCTCCAGGCGGCAGCGGCCCGCCCCGCCGTCCGCGGGCGGCTCCCACACCACGATCTCCATCGGGTCGTCGAACCCGGCGGGCCCGAGCGCTGTACGGGCCGAGACGACCGTGCCCGCCTGGGTCGGGCCCGGTGTCCGCACCGCCATCGACGTCAGCGGCACCCGGCGGGCGTGCGCCTGCCAGTCGGTCATCCGCCGCCACGCCTCGTCGACGGCGAGCGGCACCGTGCGCACCACGCGGAAGGCCGTCATCCCTCCGGCCCCTCGCCGGCCACCACCAGGCCGAGCCGCTCCCCGATCTCGTCCCGCGCGGGCCCCGAAAGACCGGCGTCCGTCACCAGCGTGTCGACCTGGTCGAGCGCCGCGAACGAACTCAGGCCCACCGTGCCCCACTTGGTGTGGTCCGCGACCACCACCACCCGCCTCGCCGCCTGGACGAAGTGCCGGTTGGTCTCCGCCTCCGCGAGGTTGGGCGTCGAAAGGCCCGCCTCCACCGAGATGCCGTGCACCCCGAGGAACAGCACGTCGAAGTGGAGCGAGCGGATCGCCTGGTCGGCCACCGGGCCCACCAGCGAGTCGGACGGGGTGCGCACACCGCCCGTCAGCACCACCGTCGCGGCGCCCGCCCGGGTGCCGCCGAGCGGCCCCGCGGCGGCGCGTGCCGCGTGGAACACGTCCGCGACCCGCACCGAGTTGGTCACCACCGTCAGATCGGGGACGTCCACCAGATGCTGCGCGAGCGCGTACGTCGTGGTGCCGCCCGACAGCGCGATCGCGCTGCCCGCGACCACGAACTCGGCGGCTGCGCGGGCGATGTCCTCCTTGGCGGACAGTTCGAGCACGGACTTGGCCTCGAACCCCGGTTCGTGGGAGCTCGCGTCGGCGACCGGCACCGCGCCGCCGTGGACCTTCGCGACCACGCCCTGCCGCGCGAGGATGTCGAGATCGCGCCGGACCGTCATGTCCGAGACGCGCAGTGTGCGCGTGAGTTCGTTGACCCGGACCCCGCCACGCCTGCGTACCTCGTCCAGAATCAGCGCGCGCCGCTGTTCGGCGAGCAGGTTCCGGCTGTCGCCCACCGCCCGACCCCGTCCTTCCGCTTCCGCTGCGTTGCCCCGCCCGGCCCGCTGGCCCCGGGCGGCACCGGTTCCCCACATCCTCGCACGTGCCGGGCGGTGTGGAACGGCGGGAGCCGGGAAGCATTGCGCGCGGGCGGGGGATTTTCCGTGGACACGGGCCGCTCCGGGACGCCGCTGCGCGATGCTGGGCGCGCCGCGCCGCGTGCCCACCCGCACCGCCGCGGGACCGCCAAGCCACCCGACCGCCCGGTCCACGCCGTCGAGAGCGAGCAGCCACCGTGACCCCACCCCCGCCCCCGCCGTCCGACGCGTCAGTACCGCCCCCGCTGCCTGCGACCCGCCCCCCGCACGACCCGGAGGCCGCGCTCGAACTCCTCGTCCACGGCGTGGGCGGACACACCCCCCAGGAGATGCTGGACAGCGCCCGCACGGTGCGGGTCAGCGGCGACGAGACCGCCGCGCTCTACCGCCGCGTCGCCGACACCGACGCAGAGTCGCGCACCGCGCCGCCCGGCGGGCGGCGCGAGCCCGCCCAGGAGGCGTACTGCTGGTCCGGTCTCACCTCAGGCGGCGCCACCCGCGCCCTGTGGCTGCTCCTGCTGCCGTTCATGGTGGCCAACCTCGCCCACTGGATGCGCCCCGACACCAGCGGACTGCCGCGCGCACGGCGGCTGTACGGCGCGCTCGTCCGGCTCGTCGCCCTCAGCCTGACCGTGCTGTTCGCGGCCTCCGCCTGCGAGGTGGCGCTCGACCTGACGGCCTGGCAGTGCGCGGGCTCGGCCGCCTGCGCCGCCCACAGGTCGTGGCTCGCGTTCCTCTCGCCCGCACACCACGGCTGGTGGTCCCAGCCGGGCCGCAGGCTCGCGCTCGCCGCCGCCGTGCCCACCGCCCTCGTCGCCCTGCTGTGGTACCTCTCCCGCCGCACCTGGGCGATGTACGAGAACCAGCGCACCCCCGAGGGCGCGGCGCAGGACGGCACGGGGGCCGTGCCGGGCACCGGGCCCGACGCGGCGCCGGGAAGCGCCGCGGACCGGCCCGCCCTCGCGCGGCCCGGCTTCTGGTACGGGCGCCGGGTCGTCGCCCGGCTGCGCGCCGCGCACACGGCCGCCGGGTTCCTCACCGTCGCAGCGGCCGTCGCCGACGCCGCCGTACGCCACGACGCCGCCGGCGGCGGCGCCCCTGCCCTCCTCGGCCGGCTCCTCCAGGCCGTGCTCGCCGCCTGCGCGCTCGCCGCCGTCCTGGTGGTGTGCCGCAGCGGACGCAGCGAGTCCGTCCGCGACCCGCGGGCGGACGGCAGGCTCACCACCGCGCTGCCGGCCGCGAGCCTCGCGCTGCTCGCCGCCGCTGTCCTCTACGCCGGCTGGTCCCGGCCAGGCTGGCGCTCCTCAGGCACCCTCACCGGCGACCCGGCCTTCCGCGCCGTCGCCCTCGCCCAGGCCCTGTTCGCCGTCGCGCTCGCGGTCACCGCGCTCGTCCTGTACCGCAGCACCCGCAGGCCAGGTACCGCGCTGCGCGGCCTCGGCGGGCCCGCGGTCGCCGTGCTCGCCTGCGGCACCGCGGGCGTGATGACGGGCGGCGTCGCCCAGCGCGTCGCCGACTGGCTCGACGGCGGCGCCACCCCCGGCATGGGCGAAGGCGTCGTGCCCGCCCCGCCGACCCTGCTGAGCTGGCAGGCGTCCGTGATCCCCGCCCTGCTCGTGCTGCTGCTCGTGCCCGCGGCCGTCCTCGCCGTGCGCACCGTGCGCGCGGCCCGCGCGGAGCGGGCCCGCGTGGAGGCCGACTACGGCGTCGGCCGCGGGCCAGCAGGGCCGCCCGTCGACGCCGTGCGCACCCGGCAGATCGCGGACCGCCGCGCCGTGGTGCGCCTCACCGACCAGGCACCCCGCCTCGTCGGCGTGCTCGCGGGCGCCGCGCTGCTGCTCGGCGCCGCAGCCGTGGCGCTGTCCTGGATCTCCGGCGAGGTGCCGGGGCGCGCGGCCGACGGCGCCGGGTCGTTCACCGAGGCCGTGGCGGACACCGCACAGGGCGTCGGCTCCTGGCTCGTCGGCTTCGGCTTCCTCGCCTTCGTCACCTTCGGCAGGCTCGCCTACAGCCGCCCCGGCATCCGCCAGACCATCGGCATCCTGTGGGATGTCGGCACCTTCTGGCCGCGCGCCGCGCACCCCTTCGCGCCGCCCTGCTACGCCGAGCGCGCCGTGCCCGACCTGACCTGGCGCATCCGCACCTGGACCCGGCAGACGGGCGGCAGGCTGGTGCTGTCCGCGCACTCCCAGGGCACGGTGCTCGCCGCGGCCGCTGTCTGGCAGCTGGACGCCGAGGCCCGCGGCAGGACCGCGCTCCTCACCTACGGCTCCCCGCTGAAGCGCCTGTACGGCCGGTGGTTCCCCGCCTACTTCGGCGGCCCCCAACTCAACGCCCTGCACCGGGAGATGCGCCCCTGGCGCAATCTGTTCCGGGGCACAGACCCGATCGGCGGGCCGGTCGGCGCCACGGACGGCGGCGCACTGCCCGAGGTCGACAGGGGGCCGCTGAGGGACCCGCTCGCCTACGGCAGGAGCGCCGGGCACCCGCTGCCCGAGGCCGTCAGCGGACACGGCGGCTACCAGAGCGACCCCGCGTTCGCGGTGGAGCGCGCCGCGCTGTTCGCCGCCCTGCTGCCGGGCCTGCCCGGCCAGCAGCAGCGCGCGCCCGCCGAGGGGAGCGGCGAGCGGGCGGGCGAGCCGGGGGCAGGGCGCTCTCAGGGCAGTTCTGGCAGGTCGTCCGCGTAGAGGAGGGTGAGGTCGTCCGTGCTGGTCTCGGCCAGCTGGGCGACCCGGCCCGCGTGCCGCTCCACCATGGACTCGAACGTCTGGCGCGCCGTACGGCCGTTGCCGAAGGCCGGGCCCTTCGGCAGCACGGTGAAGTACTTCAGCAGCGCCTCGGACGCGCCGTCGCCGAGCCGGTACTCGTGCTCGTCCGCCTGCTGCTCCACGATCCGCAGCAGCTGCTCGGGCGCGTAGTCGCCGAAGGTGATGGTGCGGGAGAAACGCGACGCCACACCGGGGTTGACCGAGAGGAAGCGCTCCATCTCCGCGGTGTATCCGGCGACGATGACCACCACCGCGTCCCGGTGGTCCTCCATCAGCTTGACCAGCGTGTCGATGGCCTCCTTGCCGAAGTCGCGGCCCGAGTCCTCGGGCGAGAGCGCGTACGCCTCGTCGATGAACAGCACGCCGCCCCTGGCCCGCTCGAAGGCCTCCTGCGTACGGATCGCCGTAGAGCCGATGTGCTCGCCGACCAGGTCGACGCGGGAGACCTCCACCAGGTGGCCGCGCTCCAGCACGCCGAGCGACGCCAGGATCTCGCCGTACAGCCGGGCCACCGTCGTCTTGCCCGTGCCGGGGGAGCCGGTGAAGACCAGGTGGCGGCGGACGGAGGCGGCCTTGAGCCCCGCCTCCCTGCGCCGTCTGCCGATCTCGATCATGTCGATGAGCGCCCGCACCTCGCGCTTGACGCTGTCGAGGCCCACCAGGGCGTCCAGCTCGGCCAGCACGTCCTGCGAGGGCCGCGCCGGCTCGTCGGCTGCCGCGGGGGCCGCGGCCGGGGCAGCCGAAGGCGCTGCGGCCACCGCCGGTACCTGCGCGGGCACCGTCGTCCCCAGCAGGCCCGCGGCGGCGCCGCGCGGCTCCGGGCCCGCCGAGAGCATGCCGCTCTCGTCGCTCGTGCAGTCCTCCACGACCGGCCCTTCGTCCGTGAACTCGTACCCGCCGCGCGCGCACCGCTCGGTGCGGCAGCGGCCGAGCGTCGTACGGCAGCCGTCCATGATGTGGAAGCCGTACCCGCCGCTGCCGCTCACCCGGCAGCCGCGGAACGTGCCGCGGCCCTCGGCCGACACGTAGAACCCCGCCTCGGACGGCGAGGTGATGACGCAGCGCTCGATCGTCGGATCGGCGCCCTTCGTGACGATCACGCCCGTCTGCACCGCGTCCACCGTGCAGGACGCGAGGGTGCCGCCGCTGCCGTGGTCGCGGAACCAGGCGCCCGTCGAGGCGTGGCTGATCCGGCAGTCGTCGAGCTGCACGGTCGCGCCGTCGCTCACGGAGACGGCGGTGTTGCGCACCTGCGACAGGTCGCTGTCGACGACGTCCACCCGCGAACCGCGGTCGAGGACGAACAGCGCGTCGGGCACGTCGTGCACCCGGCACGCGTCGAGCACGGCCGTCGCGCCGTCGCTCACCCAGACCGCCGGGTAGTCGCCCGTGGACTCGTGTATCTCGCACTGGTTGGCGTCGACCCGGGTGCCCGGGTCCCACACGGACAGGCCGTTGCGCCCGAAGCGGCGCACCGTCGAGCGGGTCAGCGTGAGGACGGACCGCGACCTGAGGTCGACCGCGTTCTCCGGCACGTCGTGGATGTCGCAGTCGGAGAGCGTGAGTACGGCGTCCGTGTCGAGCGTGACGCCGTCCGACGTCGTACGGTGGACGGAGGAGTCGGTGAAGTGGGCCGCGCCCCGCGCGGAGACCTGCACGCCCGCGCCCTTGATCTCGTACACCTCGCAGCCCACCGCTTCGAGGCCCGTGGTGTCGCCGGTGACGCTGATCCCGGCACCCGACGCGTGGTGCACGCGGCAGCGTTCGAGGCGCGGATGCGCGCCCCCGCTGACCGCGATGCCCGCCCGGCCCGCCGCCAGGACCTCGCACTCCTCGTACACTCCGCCCGCACCGTCGAGCACCGCGAGCCCCACGCCCGCCGGGTTGTCGACGGTGGTGCGCCGCACGGTGGGCCTGGCCGCGCCGCGCACCTCTATCCCGGTGGCCGACCGGGTCACGACCCGCAGGCCGAGCAGCTCGGGTGTGCCGTCCTCCACCAGCAGCGCGGGCGCCGCCGAGTCCTGGCCCTCCACATGGAGGTCCTGCACCGTGGCCGAGGCCCGCACCGTCAGCGGCACACCGTCGTACGGGGCGATCCGCACGGAGCCCGCCGCGCCCTCGGGGCCGCGCAGCGTGACGGCCCGGCCGACGACGAGGTTCTCGCGATAGGTGCCCGGAGCGACCGTCAGGACGTCGCCGTCGGCCGCCGCCTCGAGGGCCGCGGCGAGAGAGGCGTACTCACCCGTGCGGCGCCGCCACCGCGAAGTACCCGAGTGCGTCACCTGGACCGTGCCCTGTGCCATGGCGCTGTGCTGCCCCCACCTCGTGCGACTGCGGTGCTCCCGGCCGCGAAGACGACCGGTCGCGCACCACCGTAGCGCGCGCGGGGCAGGTGAGTTGACGTCCTGGGCGGTGGCCGGCGCACCCGGCGGGCGCGCGGGGGGCCCGCGGCCACGCGGGGCGCGGCACACGCCCCCGGACCGGTGCCGCGAAGGCGCGGCCCCGCCGGGTCGGGCGCCGCGCGGCACCGCCGTGCGGGATCAGCCGTCGCCCGGCCCGAAGCCGTACCCGGCCCGGCGGTGGCCCGCGCGGTCGCTCAACTGCCGGTGCCCGTACGACCCCAGTCGGGTCCTACCTGCGCCCACTGCCGGTCGAGGCGCTTGTACCGCTGGCGCACGAGGCGCCATACGGCGAGCCGCCACGCGCCGAGCAGCAGGGCCGCGGCGAGCAGCGTCGCCGTGATGCCGGAGAACACGGCGTGGAAGTGCGCGACGTCGCCGCTGATCGGCGGCGGTACCTGCCTGCCGCGCGTGTCCGTCCAGATGCTGAAGGTGTCGCCCGCCTTGAGGTGGGCGCGCGGCGCCGTCACCGTGCCGACGTGCTTGACGTCCCCCGACGTGGTCCACCGGGCGATCACCCGGGTGTCCGCGTTCTGCGCGGCCGCCGACTCCGGGTCGAAGAACCCGACCTGCCCGCGCTGCCGTGCGTCGGCCACCAGCACGGCGCGCGACTCCTGCCGGTCGTGCTGCTGCGCCGCCACGGTGCGCTGGAGCGAGGATTCGAGTGCGGCGCCGCTCAGCCAGCCCGCCGCCGGCGCCCCGAGCACCAGCAGCGCGGCGACCAGGACCGCGAGCCATGCCTCCACCAGGTCGGTCGTCCGGCGCAGGGGGTTGTGCCGCCACCGCCAGATGCCCAGTACCACTCTCACCGTCCCGCACCCCCTTCCGTCGGAAGCAACGCACCTGCCGGAGGCTCGGGTTCCCGCGGTGGTGGGCCTCACACAGGCGGCTCACAAAGAAACAGGGCGGCTTCGTGCGAAGCCGCCCTGCCGAGGCGTACGGGACCTCCCATGGGTCCGGTGCGTGCCCGTCTGCTACGGGTCAGTACCCCCTGCCCTGGTACGGCCTGTTGTACGGGTCGTCGTAGGGCGCCTGGGCCGCCGGAGCGGGCGCCGGGCGCATCGGCGCCGCGGGGCGCATCGCGTCGTAGCCGGCGGGCGCGGGGCGCTGCGGCATCGGGCGCTGCGGCTGCTGCTGGTAGCCGGGCTGCTGGCCGGGGTAGCCGCCGCGCGGCTGCTGTGCCTGCTGCGGGATGTACGGCGCGGGCGCCTGCTGCAGCGGTACGGGCTGCTGCATCGGCTGCGGGTAGCCGTACTGCTGCTGCGCCGGGCCCGAGGGGGCCGGGGGCAGGGCGGGAAGCGAGGACGGCAGGGCCGGCAGGTAGCCCGAACCCGTGTCGTACGCCGAGGGCACTCGGATCGGAGCGATCTGAGGCGTGCCCCGTTCCGCGACGAGCGAGTCGTAGATCGGGGTGTCCGGAAACGACGGCGCGGTGTAGTAACCGCCGCCGTAGGAGCGGGGGGAGGTCATGGCACAGAGATTAAGCCCACCATGTGTCCCATGGGGAGCCCGGTTGGACGGTTCTTTGGGCGCTTTCGCGTGACGCCGGACCGCCAATGCGAGCGAACTTGTCAAAATCGGTCGCCCGGGCTCGTTTGAATCCTGTAAAGGCCGTGTGAGCCCCGGGTTACCGCCGGGTCGCGGCGCCTCCTCATGCGGTGGCGCGATTACGTTGGGAAGATGGAAACAACGGCACGGAGGCGGCGCGACGGGGGAGATCATGTCCATGCTTAAAGGGGCCAATGTGCGGGTGCCCGGGCACGCCGTACGCATTGAATTGGGCTGGAGTTCGCATCCCGGTGCGCCGGACGTCGACGCTTCCGCGCTGCTGCTCACCGGGGGCCGGGTCAGGTCGGACGCCGACTTCGTCTTCTACAACCAGCCGTCGGACTCCGCGGGCGCCGTCCGCCACGAGGGCAAACACGCCGCAGGCGGCACCGTGACCGACACCCTCGCCGTGGACCTCGCGGCCGTCGAGCCGGAGATCGAGCGCGTTGTGCTCGCCGCCTCGGCGGACGGCGGCACGTTCGGCCGGGTGCCGGGGCTCTTCGTACGGGTCGCGGACGCGGCCACCGGCGAGGAGATCGCGCGCTACGACAGCGCGGACGCCACGGTCGAGACGGCGTACGTGCTCGGCGAGCTGTACCGGCGCGACGGCGGCTGGAAGTTCCGCGCGGTCGGGCAGGGCTACAGCACCGGACTCGCGGGCCTGGCAACGGACTTCGGCATCACGGTCGACGAGCCGGGCACGGCGGGCGCGGGCGCCGCGCCCGCGGCGGCGGCACCTGGCGCACCGTCAGCCCCGGCGGGCCCACCCGCCCCGCAGGCACCACCGGCGCCTCCGGCACCTGCCACACCGGACACGCCGTCGTCCCCGCCCGCCGCACCCGTCCCGCAGGCCGCCGAAGGCGCCCCGGCCCCACCGCCCCCGTCGGCGCCCGTGCGCCTCTCGAAAGTCACCCTGACCAAGGAGGCCCCCTCTGTCTCGCTGGCGAAGCAGGGCGGCGGCTCGGGCGCGCTGCGCGTCAACCTCAACTGGCAGGTGCGCACCCCGCAGCAGAAGCAGCAGCCCGCCAAGGGCTGGGGAGCGCGCCTCGGGCGCGCCCTCGCGGGCGCGGGGCCCCGCCTCGACCTCGACCTGTGCGCACTCTACGAACTCGCCGACGGGCGCAAGGGCGTCGTACAGGCGCTCGGCGGCGCCTTCGGGTCCACCGCACGACCCCCGTACATCCACCTCGACGGCGACGACCGCACGGGAGCCGTGGCGAGCGGCGAGAACCTCACCGTCAACCTCGACCACACCCGCGACTTCCGCCGTATCCTGATCTTCGTCACCATCTACGAGGGCGCCAACAGCTTCGCCGACCTCGCGGCCACCGTGACGCTCCAGCCGCAGCACGGCGCCGCGGTCGACTTCGACCTCGGCGAGTGCACCGTGCCCTCCCGGGTGTGCGCCCTCGCGCTCCTCACCCGCACCGGCTCCGACCTGGTGGTGCAGCGCGAGGCGCGGTTCCTCGTGCCCGAGCGCGGCGTCAGCCCGCAGCGCACGGTCGACCGGGCCTACGGTTGGGGCATGGACTGGACACCGGGCCGCAAGTAGCCCGCGGCGCAAGCCCGTTGGGGGCGGTGGCTCAGGACTCCCGCGCCGCCTCGGCCTCCGGCCGGGCGTACGTGCGGCCCTTCCAGGCCGCGCCGCGGCCCCGGTAGTGCTGCACGGCCGAGTCCACCGTCATCAGCAGGTACAGCAGCGCCGTGAACGGCAGCAGCGGCGCCGTCCACCACGGCTCGCGGTAGTAGCGCAGCATCGGCAGGTACGAGCCGGTCATCAGCGCCCACGCCGCGAGCCCCGCCCAGCCCGGCCACGCCCCCGCCCCCGCGAGCCCCGCGAACGCCATGGCGGGCGGCACCAGGTAGATCAGCGCGAGCCCCGCCACCGTGCCGAGCAGCACCAGCGGATTGTGCCGCAGCTGCGCGTACGCGCTGCGCGACACCATCTTCCACAGGTCCGCGAGGCGCGGGTACGGCCTGACGCTGTCCACCCGGTCCGCGAGGCCGAGCCAGATCCGCCCGCCGCTGCGCTGCACGGCACGCGCGAGCGACACGTCGTCGATCACCGCCTGCCGGATCGACTCGGGCACCCGCGCGCGCTCCGCCGCCTCCGTGCGCAGCAGCACGCAGCCGCCGGCCGCCGCAGCGGTGCGCCGCCGCGCGCTGTTCACCCAGCGGAACGGGTACAGCTGCGAGAAGAAGTACACGAACGCGGGCACCACCAGCCGCTCCCACGGGCTCGCCACCCGCAGCCGCGCCATCTGCGACACCATGTCGAAGCCGCCGCCGCGCGCCGACTCCACCAGCCTGCGCAGGCTGTCCGGCTCGTGTGCGATGTCCGCGTCCGTCAGCAGCAGGTACTCGGGGTCCTTCGCCCGCGCCAGCGCGATGCCGTGCCGCACCGCCCACAGCTTGCCCGTCCAGCCGCGCTCGGGCTCGCCGGGCGACGACACCGTCAGCGGCAGCCCGCCCTCGCTGCGCGAGAGCGCACGCGCCAGGTCGCCCGTGCCGTCGCTGCTGCCGTCGTCGACGAGGAACACCTCGGCCGTGCCCGGATACGCCTGGGCGAGGAGCGACGGCAGGCTCAGCGGCAGCACGTCCGCCTCGTCGCGCGCGGGCACGACGATCGCGACCGAGGGCCACCGCTCCTGCGCCGGCACGCCCTGCGCGCGTCGCGGCAGGCGCTGGTCCGTACGCCAGAAGAAGCCCTGCCCCACCAACAGCCAGCACCAGACGGCCAGCGACACCACGGAGATCCACTCGACAACGCTCACCCGCCGAAGTCTGCCCCAACGCGGCCGCACCGGCATGGTCGGCTAGGGTGGCGCCGTGAAGATCGCGCTCATGGACTCCGGCATCGGGCTGCTCGCCGCGGCCGCCGAGGTGCGCAGGATGCGGCCGGACGCCGAGCTCGTCCTCTCCACCGACCCCGAGGGGATGCCCTGGGGTCCGCGCACTCCCGAGGATCTCGCGGGACGGGCGCTCGCCGTGGCCCGCGCGGCCGCTGCCCTGCGGCCCGACGCCCTGATCGTCGCCTGCAACACCGCGACCGTGCACGCGCTGCCCGCCCTGCGCACCGCCTTCGAACCCGGCCTGCCGGTCGTCGGCACCGTCCCCGCGGTCAAGCCCGCGGCCGCGGGCGGCGGCCCGGTCGCCGTGTGGGCCACCCCTGCCACCACCGGCAGCCCCTACCAGCGCCATCTGATCGACGCGTTCGGCGCGGGCGCCGACGTCACCGAGGTGCCGTGCCCCGGGCTCGCCGACGCGGTCGAGCACGCCGACGACGACGCCATCGACAGGGCCGTCGCGGCTGCCGCCGCGCGCACCCCCCGCGACGTGCGCGCCCTCGTGCTCGGCTGCACCCACTACGAGCTGGTGCGCGACCGCATCGCCGCCGCCGTCGCACCCGGCGCCGTGCTGTACGGCTCCGCCACCGCGGTCGCGACGCAGGCGCTGCGCCGCGCGGGTGGCAGGCCCGCGCCCGACGCGGCCCCCGCCGGGCCGCCCGCCGTCCTCGCGAGCGGCCGCGAGGGGGAGCTGCCGCAGGCGGCGCTGCGCTATCCCGAGGGGCGGCTGCTCGCCGTGGTGGGCCAGCCAGGCTGACGCGCACCGCCCGGCACGTCCCCGTACGCCGTACGGGAACCACAGGACCCCGCGGCCGGTGTGTCGGCAATCCCTCACAGGGGGCCCGCCCGCGCGGAACGTGGGTACGCTGCATGCCATGACGGAGTACTCACGGCACGAAGGCACCCGTGCCCACGCCGCGACGACCCTGTCCGAGATGTGGTCGGGCCGGGCGACCAACAGGGCGCAGTGGCTGCTCGCCGCGGTGGGCGCCGCGTGCATCGCGCTCGGCGTCGAGCTGGTGGTCGACGCGAACTGGACCTCGGGGGCGGCGGCCCTCGTCATGTCGGTCGTCGGCTGCTTCGCCGCGGGCCTGCTGATGCTGTTCGGCACGCTGGCCTTCGTGCACGTGGGCGTGCGCATCGACGAGGAGTGTCTTGAGGTGCGCTGCGGCCACATGGGCGTGCCGCGCCGCCGCATCCCGCTCACCCAGGTCGTCGACGCGGACTTCGCACCCCGCGTCACACCCCACCAGTGGGGCGGCTGGGGCTACCGCTGGCGCCCGGAGAAGGGCACCGCTGTCGTGGTGCGCCGCGGCGAGGGGCTCGTCCTGCGGATGAGCGACGGCCGCGACTTCACCGTCACCGTGGACGACGCCCAGGCGGCCGTGCGCATCCTCCGCGCCCGCTGCCGCGCCGACCGCGCCGCCTAGCCGTCCCCCGCCGCGCCCGCTGCCGCGCCGATCGCGCCGCCCAGCGCGACCCGCCCGCCCACCACGGCGCCACTCCCGCGTCCGGCCGTCACCCGTCCGGCCGCACCGCCCCACCCGTACGGCGCACGACCTGCCGGCCTCGCGCCCGGCATCGGAGGCGCGCACGCCGCGAGGCGCGGTGGCGCGTGTGGGCGCCGCGTCGCTTCGTGCGGCGGTCGCCGCCACCGCGTCGGGCGCACAAGGGGGCGCCGTACACTCCGGGGGGTGAGCGCCCCTGTGACCTCGGTCGAGACCCCGCAGCCCGAGCCGGCACCGGCCCCCGCCTCCGCGCGGCGGACCTGGCCCGCCCGGCTCGCCAGACCGGCCGCGGCGGTCGCCGGGGGGCTGCTGCTCTACGCGAGCTTCCCGCCGCGTCCCCTGTGGTACCTCGCGCTGCCCGGCCTCGCCCTGTACGGGTGGAGCCTGCACGGCCGCAGGCTCAGGGCCGGGTTCGGCCTCGGCGTGCTGGGCGGGCTCGCCTTCCTGCTGCCGCTGCTGGTGTGGACGAGCGTCGAGGTCGGCTCCTTCCCGTGGCTCGCGCTCTCCGCCGCCGAGGCGCTCTTTCTCGGCCTCGTCGGCCTCGGCGTCGCCGCGGTCAGCCGGCTCCCGGTGTGGCCGCTGTGGGCGGCCGGCCTGTGGATCGCGGGCGAGGCGGCACGCTCCCGCTTCCCGTTCGGCGGCTTCTCCTGGGGCAAGGTCGCCTTCGGCCAGGCGGACGGCGTGTTCCTGCCGCTCGCCGCCGTCGGCGGCACGCCCCTGCTCGGCTTCGCCGTCGTCCTGTGCGGCTTCGGGCTCGCCGAGGCCGCGCGCCGCGCCGCCGCGTACCGCAGGACCCGTACGCTCCCGCGCGGCGCCGCGACCGCCGCCGCGGTCACCGTGCTCGCGCCCGTCGCCGGCGCGTTCGCCGCGCTGCCCCTCGTCTCGAACGCCCCCGAGGCCGGCACCGCGACCGTCGCGGCCATCCAGGGCAACGTGCCCCGCATGGGCCTCGACTTCAACGCGCAGCGCGCCGCCGTCCTCGACAACCACGCACGGCAGACGCTGAAACTCGCCGCCGAGGTCAAGGCGGGCAAGCGCCCGCAGCCCGACTTCGTGCTCTGGCCGGAGAACTCCTCCGACATCGACCCGCTCCACGACGAGAGCGCCCGGCTCACCATCGACGCGGCCGTCAAGGCGATCGGCGTGCCCACCGAGATCGGCACCCTTGTGCAGAACCCCGGGCCCGGCGGCAAGCTCTACAACACGCTCATCGACTGGAGTCCCACGAGCGGCCCCGGCGTGACCTACGAGAAGCGGCACATCCAGCCGTTCGGCGAGTACATCCCCCTGCGCTCGCTCGCCGAGAAGTTCAGCAAGGACGTGAACCTCGTCGGCGAGGACTTCAGCCCCGGGCACAAGGTCGGCGTCTTCACCATGGCGGGCACCAGGGTCGGCTTCGCGACCTGTTACGAGGCGGCGTTCGACAACGACGTGCGCGACCCGGTCGAGGCGGGCGCCGAACTGCTCGCCGTCCCCAGCAACAACGCCACCTTCGACCGCAGCGAGATGACCTACCAGCAGCTCGCCATGGACCAGGTGCGCGCCGTGGAGCACAGCCGCTCCGTCGTCGTCCCCACCACCAGCGGCGTCAGCGCGATCATCCGGCCGGACGGCACGATCGTCCAGCGCAGCGGCATGTTCACCCCCGCGATCCTGGAGGACGAGGTCCCGCTGCGGACCTCGCTCACCCCCGCGACCCGGCTGGGCACGGCCCCTGAGTGGCTGCTCGTCGCCGTCGGCGCCGCGGGCGCCGCCCGGGCGGCCGTCCGCGCGGCACGCGCCCGGCGCGGCGCCCCCGCCCCGCACCCCGGCCCCCGCCCGTAGGGTCGGGCAGCATGGGAACACCTGACTTCATCAAGGACGTCCGTGCCGACGCGGGCCACCAGCTGCTCCTGCTGCCAGGGGTCACCGCCGTCGTGCTCGACGACGACGGCCGGGTCCTGCTCGGACGGCGTGCGGACAACGGCGAGTGGGCGCTCATCGCGGGCATCCCGGAACCCGGCGAGCAGCCCGCTGCCGCCGCCGTGCGCGAGGTGTACGAGGAGACCGGCGTGCACAGCGAGGCGGTGCGCGTCGTGGCGGTGCACGCGATGCGCAGGCCCGTCACCTACCCCAACGGCGACATCTGCCAGTTCATGGACATCACCTTCCTGTGCCGCGCGACCGGCGGCGAGGCGCACGTCCACGACGAGGAGTCCCTGGAGGTCGGCTGGTTCCCGGTCGACGGGCTGCCGCCGCTGCGCGACTTCGCGCTGTTCCGGCTCAAGCAGGCGCTCACGGACGGGCCCACCTGGTTCGACCCGGCCGCCGCCTGACGGGGACCCGGGCGCACCCCGGGCCTACGCTGGGCGGATGACGCCAGACGACTCCGCAAGGACCGCCCCGTACGCCGCGCCCCCGCCGGCCGGGGACCCGGATCTGCGCGGCCGCACCGCGCTGGTCACCGGCGCGGCGAGCGGCATCGGACGCGCCTGCGCGCTGCGGCTCGCCGCGGCGGGCGCCACCGTGCGGGCGCTCGACCGGGACGCCGGGAAACTCGACGCCCTCGCCGCAGGGCAGCCGCGGGCGCCCGGCGGCGAGGGCGGGCTGCGCACCGAGGTCCTCGACCTCACCGACCTCGAAGCGGCCGAGCGCGCGGCGGCGGGCGCCGACATCCTCGTCAACAACGCGGGCCTCCAACTGGTCAGGCCCATCGAGGAGTTCCCCGGCGACGTCTTCCACACCGTGCTCACGGTGATGCTGGAGGCGCCCTTCAGGCTCATCAAGGGCGCCCTGCCGCACATGTACGCCTCCGGGTGGGGCCGGATCGTCAACATCTCGTCCGTGCACGGGCTGCGCGCCTCGCCGTACAAGGCGGCCTACGTCGCGGCCAAGCACGGCCTCGAAGGGCTGTCGAAGACCGCCGCGCTCGAAGGCGCCCCGCACGGCGTCACCTCCAACTGCGTCAACCCCGCCTATGTGCGCACCCCGCTGGTCGAGCGGCAGATCGCCGACCAGGCGGCCGCGCACGGCATCCCGCCGGAGCGCGTCGTGTCCGAGATCATGCTCGCGGACAGCGCGCTCAAGCGGCTGCTTGAGCCGGCGGAGGTCGCCGAGGCCGTGGCGTACCTCTGCTCGCCGCAGGCGTCGTTCGTCACCGGCACCTCGCTTGCGCTCGACGGCGGCTGGACCGCGCACTGAGCACCCCCGCGCCCCGGCCGCCGGCTCACCGGCCGAGCGGCGCGAGGCCGGCGAACGCGCCGTCGTGGTGCACGAGCGCGGGGCCGCTGTGGTGCCCGCCGCCCGACTCGACCTCGCCCACCACCAGCAGGTGGTCGCCGACCGCCTGACGCAGCGTCACCCGCGCCGACAGCCAGGCCGGTACGCCGTCGAGCAGCGGCAGCCCGCCCTCGTCCGCCGTCCAGGAGACGCCGTCGAAGCGGTCGACCCCGCTGCGGGCGAAGCGGGAGGCGAGCGCCGTGTCGGCCGCGCCGAGCACATGCACGGCGAACCGGTCGGCGGCGCGCACCGCGTCGAGCGTCGACGCCGTGAGGCCGAGGCAGAACGACACCAGCGCCGGGTCGAGCGAGACCGAGGTGAACGACGTCGCGGTGAAGCCCGCGGGCCCCGGCACCGTGATCACCGTGACGCCTGACGCGTGCCGCCGCAGCGTGCGGCGCAGCACCGCGGCAGGCAGCTCCCCGCCGTGGCCCTCGGCGGACGCGCGCCGCGCCCGCTGGTGCGGGGCGGGGGAGTGCTGGGTGGAGACGGTCATGCCGCTACTTCCCTTCGAGGAGTACGGAGCGTGCGGACGGGCGCGGCGGTCATGTGCCGGTGAGGGTGAGCAGCGGCCGCCCCGTGCCGTCCGCGCGCAGCCGTTCGAGCCACACCACGACCGTCGCCGCGGTGGTGCGGTGCGTGATGTCGTTGAGCGCGTCGTGCACACCGCCGTGCACCACGCCGAGCGTGGCCCGCGACAGGCGCGCCGCCCGCAGCTCGGCCTCTGCGAGCGGGGTGACCGGGTCGGCGTCCCCGTGCAGCAGCAGGACCGGCACACCGGGGGCGGCCTCGGCGCGCAGCGCGTCGGGCACCGGTTCTGCGAGGCCGCCGCGGACGAACGCCCCGTCGTCCGCGAGCCGCGCGCGGTGCGTGGGGCAGGCGGTACGGGCCGCCAACTCCACGTCCCAGTCCGCCTCCCGGCTGTCCTGCGCGGCCCCGCCCGTGGGCGCGGCGCCCGCCGCCACCACCCCGTCGACCCGCAGCGCCGGGTCCGCGGCCCCGGCGGCGTGCAGCGCCTGCAGCGCGCCCGTGTCGGAGCCCACCAGGACGACCGGGGCCGCCGGTTCCGGCCCGGCCGCGGCGCGCGCTGCCGCGCGCACCCGCGCGGGCCCGTCCCCGGGGCGCACCGCCACCGCGTGCACCACATAGCCGTCGAACGCCAGGCGCCTGCCGAACCGCTCGTAGACCAGGGGGTGTTCGCCGCGGCCCGGCAGGACGAGCAGGGTCCCGCGCGGCGCGATGCCGACCGGCGGGTGCCAGGTCGCCGTCGCGGGCGGGGAGACCGCGGTCACCTGGCGCTCCCCGCGGTCGCCGCGCGGTGCGCCAGCTCCTGGCGCACCAGCGGCAGCAGGTGGCGGCCGTAGTCGATGGCGTCGTCCAGCGGGTCGTAGCCGCGGATCAGCAGCGTCGTCGCGCCGATGTCGACATAGTCGAGCAGTGCGCGCGCCACCGTCTCCGGAGTGCCCACCAGGGCCGTCGTGTTGCCGCCTGCTCCGGTCGCGGCGGCCGTCGGGGTCCACAGCGCCCGGTCGTGCAGATCGGCCTTGGCCGCGGCCGCGAGCAGCCGCCGCGAGCCGGTGTTCTGCGGCTCGCCCAGCTGCGGGCCGCGCCGTGCCTGGTCGAAGAAGGCGCGCCCCGTACCGGACTTGATGGTGGCGAGGATGCGGTGGGCCCGCTCCCACGCCAACTCCTCTGTGGGCCCGAGGATCGGCCGGAACGACACGCTGATGCCGGGCGGCTCGGCCCGGCCTGCCGCGGCGGCCGCGGCGCGCACCGAGGCGATCTGCTCGGCCGTCTCGGCCAGCGGCTCGCCCCACAGCGCGAAGGTGTCGGCGTGCCGTGCGCCGACCCGGTAGGCGGCCTCGGAGGAGCCGCCGAAGTAGAGCGGGATGCCGCTCTCGCGGACCGGAGGCACGCCGCCCGCGTAGTCCTCGAAGCGGTAGTGGCGGCCCTCGTGGCTGAACGGCTCGCGCGACGACCAGGCGCGCCGCAGGATCGACAGGTACTCGTCGGTGCGGTCGTAGCGCTCGTCCTTCGGCAGGTAGTCGCCGTCCCTGCGCTGCTCGGTGTCGTTGCCGCCCGTGATGGTGTGCACGGCTACCCGGCCGCCGGTGAACTGGTCGAGTGTGGTGAACGTGCGGGCCGCGAGCGTCGGCGCGATGAACCCCGGCCGGTGGGCGACGAGCAGCCCGATGCGCTCGGTGTGCGCGGCGACGTACCCGGCGACCTGCACGCCGTCGGGCCTGCCCGAGCTGTAGCCGATGAGAATGCGGTCGAATCCGGCGTCCTCGTGGGCGCGGGCGAAGCGCGCCGTGTACGCGCGGTCGACGGCGGGCCCGCTCGGGGTGTGGATCTCGGAGGCGTGCTGGGTGCCGATCATGCCGATGAACTCGACGGTGCCCGGCGCGGCGGGCCGCGCGCTCTGCTCGGCGGGGGTGGCGGGGGCGGTGGTCATGGAGCATCTCCCTTTCAGCGGCCGGGGGTCTTGGGCGTCACGGTGGTACGGGTCGGGGCGGTGGGCGGGGGCGGCGCCGCGGCGTCGAGCACAGCGGTGCCGAGCGCGAGGAGCACGGAGTCGTCCTGCGGAGTGTGGACGCGGGAGCACAGCACGTCGCGGTAGTGGCGCTGCAGCGGCCGGGTCCTGGTCAGGCCGTGGTTGCCGGTGAGCGAAACGGCCGTCTCCACGGCGCCGATCGCCGCGCGCGTCGCCAGCACCTTGACGGCGCCCGCGCGCTCCGCCGCGCCGGGCTCGCCCGCGTCGACCCGGGCGGCGAAGGTGTCCACGAGGGTGTCGGCGCCCAGCAGCGACGCCTCGATCTCGCCGACGGCTGCGCGGAACCTGGGCAGGGTGGCGAGCGGCGCGCCGAGCGCGGTCGGCACGCGTTCGTGCAGGAAACCGGTGAGCCAGTCGAGTGCGGCGCGGGCGATCCCGAGGTACAGCGCGGGCAGTCCGAGAGCGTTCCACGCGCCGGTCACCGGGTCGGCCCTGGCGCCCGGCGTGTCCCCCGCGGCCGCGAGCCCCACGACGTCGCCGAGCGGGACGCGTACGGAGTCCAGCACCACGTCGTCGCTGCGGCTGGCCCGCAGGCCCACGTGGTCCCAGGTCGGCTCGACGGTCAGCCCGGGGCTGCCCGCGCGCACGACGAACGCGCCCACCCGCACCGGGTCCTCGTCGGTGCGGGCGAACACCAGCAGGTGGCTGAGGCCGACCGCGCCGGTGGAGTAGATCTTCCGCCCGGTCAGCAGCCAACTCCCGCCGTCCCGGCGCGCGGTGGTCGCGGGCAGGCCGCCGCGGACCGGGCTGCCGAGCTCGGGCTCCACCCGCAGCGCGTTGACCAGGGCAGGCCCCTCGGCCGACGCCGCGAGCAGCTCGGCGTAGGCGGCCTCGGGCCAGGCGGGCGTGCGCGCCTGCGCGGCGTGGACGAACAGTGTCATCGCCGTCACGAGCGCGACGGCCGGGTCGCCCGCGCCCAGCGCGCGCAGGATGCGCACGGTGTCCGCGAGCCCGGCGCCAGGACCGCCGTGGCGCGGCGCCACGGTGGCCGTCAACAGCCCTGCCTCGTGGACGTGTTGAAACCCCTCGTAAGGGAACGTCGCGTCGCGGTCGTGCTCGGCGGCCCGCTCGGCGAGCACTGCGGTGACAGCGGGCAGCCGCGCCAGATCGAGGGGCGGCGGCGCGCCCGCGGTGCCGGTAAGGGTAGGGATCATGACTCCTCGCTCGGTGTGGGGCGGGCCGCACGTCCTGCGCTTGCCTGCGCGGGACGGCCGCGGACGCGGCGTGCGGGACACGGCACAGGCCCGCCGGGGCGCCGCGCGTGCGGAGGACGATCGCGGGCACGGCGTCCACGGCAGCGGGTTGGCCCGTGCGCGGTGTCGCGGCGGCGTGGGTGTGCGGGGCGGCTGAGGGTGTCGCCGGTGTGGTGGGTGGGCTGTCCGCCGGGTACGGCAGCCGGGCGCGGGCGGTAGCCGGTGGGGCCGCCGTGTGCGCTGTCGTGGTGGCCGGCCCGGCTGTGCCGGATGGCTGCGGGTGTTGCCGCTGTGGCGCGGCGGGTGGGTCGGCTGTGGGCCGGTGGGGCAGCCGGGCGCGGGCGGCCGTCGCCGCGGCCCGGCGCGGGCCGCCTCACGCGGGCACCTCGGCGCGCCAGTCGGCGGCGTGGTGGCACGCGACGGTGTGTGCGGCCTCGGGCGGTGAGCCGGGGGCCGGGGCGGGGGCGGGCTCGTGTGCGCATGCGGGGCCGGCGAAGCGGCAGCGCGGCGCGAACACGCAGCCCCGGTCCTCGGGCCACGGCTGCCGGTCCGCGGCGGGCCGGAGTTGGGCGGGGCGCGGGCCGCCGGTCGCGCCCACCCGGGGCGCCGAGGCGGCGAGCAGGGCCGCGTACGGGTGGCGCGGCGCGGTCAGCACCTCGGCCGCGGGTCCGTCCTCGACCAGCCGGCCCCGGTACAGCACGGCCACCCGGTCGGCGAGCCCGGCGAGCGACCCGAGGTCGTGCGAGACCACCGCCACGGCGAGGCCGAGCTCCGCGCGCAGCCTCGCCAGCAGACCGAGCACCAGGTTCCGGTTGGACGCGTCCAGCGCGCTGGCCGGCTCGTCGGTGATGAGCAGCCGTGGCCGCGTCACCAACGCCCGCGCCAGCGAGACGCGTTGGCGCTGCCCGCCGGAGAGCTCGCCCGGGGTGCGCTCGCCGTGGGCGGCCGGGTCGAGCCCCACGAGGCGCAGCGCCTCGTCCGCGCGCGCCGCCCGCTCCCCGCGGTCGCCCCGGTGGGCGGCGGCCAGCGGCTCCGCCACCACGGCGCGCACCGTGAGCTCCGGGTCCTGCGAGCGCAGCGGGTCCTGGAACATGTACTGCAGCGCGCCCGAGCGGCGGAACTCCCGCAGTTCGGCGCCGCGCATCCGCACCAGGTCGCGGCCCGCGAACCGCAGGGCCGCACCCGGTTCCGGGCGGACAAGCCCGACCGCGGCGCGCGCCAGGGTCGTCTTCCCCGACCCCGTCTCGCCGATGATCCCGACGATCTCCCCGGCCCGCACGGTGAGGTCGACACCGCTCAGCACGCGGGTCCCGCGCCCCCGCGCGCCGGGGGCGGGCCCGTACGAGACGGAGAGGCCAAAGACGCTCAGCAGGGGCTCGCCCGCGGGGGATTCCACGGCGCTCATGCGATCGCTCCCTGCGGGGTGTGCGCGGCGGCCGTCGCGGCCACCGGGCGCAGGCACCGCGCCGTCCTGCCGTCGTCGAGGGTGCGCAGGGCGACGGGGCCCGCCGCGCACTCCGGCGCCGCGTACGCGCACCGCTCGGCGAACCGGCAGCCGGGCAGCTCGGCGCCCGCAGGCGGCGGCCCGCCCGGAATCACGGCCAGGTCCCGCCGGTCGCCCGGCCCCACCGACGCGACCCGCAGCAGCGCCTCGGTGTACGGGTGCGCCGGCGCGGCGAGCACCCGCGCAGTGGGTCCCTCCTCCACGATCTCGCCCGCGTACATCACCAGCACCCGGTCGCAGTTCTCGGCGACGAGCGCCAGGTCGTGGGTGACCAGCAGCAGCGCGAGGCCGTTCTCCGCGCGCAGCCGCTGGAACAGCTCCGTGATCTCCGCCTGCACGACGACGTCGAGCGCCGTGGTCGCCTCGTCGGCGACGAGCAGGCGCGGACCGCAGGACACGGCGGTCGCGATGAGCACCCGTTGCAGCATCCCGCCCGACAGCTCGTGCGGATAGCGCGCGTACACCTCGTGGGGCCTGGGCAGCCCCACGGCGGCGAGGAGTTCGACGGCGCGGCCGCGCGCCGCCGCCCGCCGCAGGCCGCGCCGTACCCGTATCTGCTCCGCGAGCTGCCTGCCCACCGTCAGCGACGGATTGAGATAGGAGGCGGGGTCCTGGAACACCGCGCCGATCACACTGCCCCGCACGGCGTCCCACTGCGCGCGGCTGTACGAGGTGAGGTCGGCGTCCGAGGTGTCGAGCGCGATGCGCCCGCCGCCGACCCAGCAGCCCGGCGGCAGCACACCGAGCACGGAGCGGCAGGTCAGGCTCTTGCCGCTGCCGGACTCGCCGACGAGCCCGACCGACTCGCCCGCGGACACGGTGAACGACACATCGCGCACCGCGCGCCCGCCGCCCGGCACCGCCACGTCGAGGTCGTCGACGCGCAGCACCGGCCCGGGTTCCCGCAGGCGGTGCGCGCCCGCCTCGCCGCCGCCGCGCTCCTGCCCGTGCTCAGCCCGTGGTGACATGGCTCTCCGCCTCCTGACTCCGCTGGTTCTCTTGGGTGTTGGGGGACGGAGCCGGGCCGTCGGCCGCGCGCGCTGCGGCCGCGGGTCGCGGGGCCGCCAGCCACCGGCGGCCGCGCGGGCGTGCGCCCGGCGCCGAGGAGTCCCTGATCGCGTCCGCGAGGAGGTTCAGCGCCCCGACCGTGACCATGATCGCGGCCCCCGGCACCAGCGGCGCCCACGGCTGCTGGGTCAGATAGCCGAGGTCGGAGGCGAGCATGCCGCCCCAGGTCGGCGCGGGCGGCTGCACCCCGAGGCCGAGGAACGTCAGCGACGCCACGACCAGCAGCGCCTGCCCCACGGCCTGCGCGGTCGTCACCGCGACCGTCGGCAGCACCTTGCCCCACACATGGGTGCGCAGGACCCAGCCGCGCGACGCCCCCATCAGCTCGGCAGCCTCCACGTACTGCGCCTGCCGCAGGCCGAGCGCCGCGGCCCTGGTGACGCGGAAGTACAGCGGCGCGAACAGCAGTCCGAGCGCCAGCATCGCCTGGTGCATGCCGTTGCCCAGCGCGCCGACCACCGCGATCGCGAACACCGTGAACGGCATGATCATCAGGGTGTCCGCGGCCCGCTGCGACGCCCACGCGAACCCCCGGCCCCACCACGCGGACGCGATGCCCGGCAGCACCCCGAGCACCATGGCGGAGCCGACCGCCTCCAAGGCGCCTGCGAGGGAGCGACCGGTGCCCGCGAGCAGCCTGCTGAGCACGTCACGGCCCAGGTAGTCGGTGCCCAGCGGATGGCGGCCGCTCGGCCCCTGGAGCAGGTCCTCTGGCCGCTGCCCGAGCGGGTCGTGCGGCGCGAGCGCCCCGCCCGCGAGGGCGACGACCGCCACCACGAGCAGCACCGCGAGGGCGAGCCGCGCCGACGGCTGGCGCAGGGTGCGGCGCAGCGTCCTCATGACGCCTCCCGCTGCCCGCGGCGGCCGAGCCGACCGCCGCGCCGTGCCGCCGGGTTGAGCGCGGTCAGCGCCGCGTCCACCGCCAGGTTGGCGACCAGCACCACGGCCACCGTCACCAGCAGCGTCCCCTGGATCACCGGGATGTCGTGCTGCTCCGCCGCCTGCAGGGAGAGCTGCGCGAGCCCCGGCAGGTTGAAGATCTTCTCCGTGACCACGGCGCCGCCGAGGATCACCGGCACGCTCATCCCGAGCACCGTCAGCGCGGGCCCCGCCGCGTTGCGCAGCACATGTCCGAACAGCACCCGGCGCGCGGAGAGGCCGCGCAGGGCAGCGCCCGTCACGTAGTTCTCCCGCAGCGCGCCCACCAGCGAGGTGCGCAACTGCCGCGCGATGGACGCCGCCGCGTCGAGGCTCAGGGCGAACGCGGGCAGCAGCGCGTACCGCAGCCACTCGCCCGCGCTCTGGTCGAGCGGTATGTACCCGCCGGTCGGCAGCGCCCTGAACTGCACGGCGAACACCACGATCAGCACGATGCCGATGAGGAAGGGCGGCAGGGTGGACAGCACCGAGCACACCGCGGTGACCGCGCGGTCGGTACGGCCGCCGCTGTGCAGCGCCGCCGTGATCCCGGCGCCGCCGCCCAGCACCACCGCGAAGAGGAGCGCGAGGTCGGCGATCGACAGGTCGACCGGGAGGGCGAGCCGCACACTGTCCGCCACCGGCACACTGGTGAACCACGACGTGCCGAGGTCCCCGGTGAGCGCGTGGCCGAGCCAGCCGAGGAACTGCCGGTACAGCGGGCGGTCGAGGCCGAACGCGTGCTGCATCCTGGCGATGTCGGCGGGCGTCGCCTGGTCGCCGAGTACCGCGGCCGCCGGATTGGCCCCGGAGAGCGCGCCGAGCGCGAAGGTGAGGACGCTCGCCAGCACGAACACGGTGCACGTGGTGAGGAGCACCCGGCCTGCCGAGCGCGGCGCGCGGGTGAGCCGGCCGCGCCAGACGTCGGCCCGGCGCGCGGGAGGCGCGAGCGGGGGAGCGCTCATGCCACGGTCACCCCCTCGAAGCGCTGGACGACCGGGTACGGCGGGATCGCGGAGACCTGCGCGTTGCGGGCGAGGATGCGCGGCACCGTGTAGAGGAAGACGTTCGGCATGGTGCGCACGGCGGTCCCGGTCGCCCTGCGCAGCACGGCCGGGTAGCCGGGCGCGTCGAGCGGGGTGCGGCTGACCTCGGCGACCGCCGCTTCCAGCGCCGCGGGGCTGCGGCGGCCCGGGTTCATCAGCCCCTGCCTGCCGAAGAGGACCTGGAACGCCTGCGTCGCCGACTCCCGCCCGGCGAACTGGTCGACGTACAGCGACGTGCTGCGCTGCACGTACACCAGCTCGGTGGCGCGGGCCGCAGGGACGGTCGAGATGGTCGCCTTGATGCCGACCCGCGCCAGCTGCGCCTGGATGACCTCCGGCACGCCCTCCGCGTTCTGCGCGGAGAGCGTCAGCGAGACCTCGCGGCCCGCGCCCGCCGACTCGACCAACTTCCTTGCCTTCGCGGGGTCGTAGGGGAACAGCTTCTCCAGCGCCGGGTCGTGGCCCACATATCCGGCGGGGAAGGGCTGCCTGCTGGTCTCCCCGTGCCCGAAGGAGGCCGTCTTGAGCAACTGCTCACGGTCGACCGCGTACTTGAGGGCGAGCGCCACATCGGGGTGGGTGAAGGGCGACCGGTCCAGGTTCACGTCCAGGACCGCCACCACCATCGAGGGGATCACCTGCACCTTGAGCCCGGCCGCCCGCGCGGCCGCCACCTGGCTGCCGGGTATCTGCGCCACGTTGTACTGCCCGGAGGTCAACGCGGCCACCACCGTGGAGGGTTCGGGCAGCGGATAGACCTCGAAGTCCCGGACCTTGATGTTCGCCGCGTCCCAGTAGCGCGGGTTGCGGCGCAGCACGGCCTTCGAGTTCTGCACGTAGGAGACGAGGGTGTAGGGGCCCGCGCCGTCCGGCCGTGTGGCGAGCGCGGCGGCGTCCTTCTCGAACGCCCGCGGGTTGACGACCATGCCGGTCTTCCCGGCCAGCAGGGCCGGTATCTGGTAGTCGGGCGCCGCCAGTTCGAGCCGCACGGTACGCGGGTCGCGGGCGACGACCCTCTTGATGCCCGTGAGCTGCGCGGCGATCAGCGACTTCGGGCAGTCGCGGCCGCGCTCGATGCTGCGCCTGACCGCGTCGGCGTCGAGCGGCGTGCCGTCCGCGAAGCGCAGCCCGGGCCGCAGGGTGAAGGTCACGGCGGTGCCGTCGGGGTCGTAGCGCCACGAGGAAGCGAGCGCGGGCACGGGCGCGCCGTGCTCGTCGAGCTTGGTCAGCGCCGAGTACACCAGGGACAGGGTGTGCACGTCCCAGCCCGCTGACGAGGTCACGGGGTCCCATGAACTGGGCAGGTCCCAGCCCCACTTGAGGGTGGACCCGGCGCCGCCGAGCGCGCTCGTCGCCTGCCCGCCGCACGCGCCGAGCGCGAGGCCCGCGCCCGCGCCGAGGGACAGGCCGAAGAAGGACCGCCTGCCGAGCGCCGCTGGGCGTGGGCCCGTGGGGCCCGTGGCGGGCGGGGGAGGGGGTGGTGCGGGCATGGGAGGGCCGCCTTTCCCGGCCGGGGCCGGAGAGGGGAAGACAGGGGCCGGCCGCCGCCGCGCAGCCCGGCACGAGCGGGTGCCTGGCGTACGGACGGTGGCAGGGGAGGTCGGAACGCGGCGGGGGAGGAACGCGCATCGGGGACCCGTGACAGCACACCGCGGCGGGGACCGCGGTGTGCTGTCACGGACGGGGACGGGGGAGCGGCCCCGTGGGCGGGAGGCAGGGGGTGCCCGCACGTGCCCGCGCGCCACGCCGACGGGCCTGCCCTGCGGGCGGATTCAGTGAGCCGGAGGCGGAGCGGGGCGGCCCGTCACGGGCGGCACGGACCGACCGGGGCGCCCGGTCGGTGCGGCGCGGCAGATGGGTGAGAGCGCCGCCCGCGGGCGGCGGGCACGGGCCGAGGGGCCGACGTGCGCGGCGGCGTCAGCGACAGAGGGCGCTGGAGGTGCGTCGATAGTCCACGTAGCGGCAGACCACACCGGGGTGCATCGCATGCATGACAGATATCCTCGCCCGGCTCCCGGACCCTGTCAATGGACACCTTGAGGTGTCTCATTCATCGAGACCCCGGCGACCTGCGGCGATCCTGCTGTTCGGCGGGGTGCCGCCACAGCGGGCCGCCCGCTGTGCGCAGCTCGACCGCGCCCGCGGGCGGGGCCTTCTCCCGGGTGAGCAGGGCCAGTTCGGGATCCGTGAGGGTCCGCCAGCGCTCCAGGGCGGTGGCCGCGTCCGGCACCTCGGGTAGGGGCAGGGGACCGCCGGCGGCCCGCTCCGCGGCGGCCAGGTACGCGGCGAAGGACCGCCAGCCCGGCGCGCACACCCGTCCGCCCCGGCCCTCGAACACCAGTGTCGGCAGCGCGTAGCGGACGCCGTCCGCCAGCTCCTTGGCGCCGCCGGGGTGCGGACCTGGACCGGCGAGGCCCACCACCTCGGCCGCGGGCCTGCGCGCCTCCGCCCGGTCCGCGGCGACCGCGGCGCGCAGGGCCGCGGAAGCAGCCTCGTCGAGCAGCCGCTCGGCGTCGAGCCCCGGCACGCCCGCCACCGCCGCCCTGATGCCGTCGGCGCCGTCGGCCGGGGTGCCGTGCGCGAACGTCGACTCGCGCAGCCGCCGCAGCACCAGCTCGGCGGTCCTCGGCCCCTGTGCCTCCGCAGCCTTGGCCGCCGCGGACGCCGGCCAGCTGCTGCGGGTCAGCCACCGCAGCCGCGCCGCGTACGGGGCCCCGGTGTGTGCGGCGACCTCGCGGATGAAGCCGTCGTACCAGCGCGCCTCCGCCGCCGGGTCGGGGGCCTCGTCGTCGTCCTCGTCGAAGAGGATCCCGTACACCCGCCGCCAGCGGCAGACCGGTTCGAGCGTGTGCCGCAGCAGCCGCAGCGCCGGCTCCGAACCCCATGCCCAGGGGCACGCGGGATCGGTGAACTCGGTGACCAGCAAAGCCGGTTGCCTCGCGCTCACGCCCGCACCCCGGCGAGCGTCAGGTCGGCGATCGTGGCCGATGCGAGCACGCCGAGCGCCGCCTCGGCCGCCGAGCGCCACAGGTCGGGCAGGGCGCCGGCGGCGCCGGGGTAGGCGAGGCCGGCGAGCGGCGCGCCGCGCAGCGTGAAGAACTCGCCGTCCACGGCCGTCATCACGTCGGCCACGGAGATGGCGGCGGCGTCCCTGCCCAGCCAGTACCCGCCCTCGCAGCCGCGCTGGCTGCGCACCAGGCCCGCCTGGCGCAGATCGCGGAAGACGGACTTCAGGAAGCGGAAGGGGATGCCCTGACAGGACGCCACGCTCTCGCAGTTGAGGGGCCGCCCGGGGTCCGCCGCCAGCTCGACGAGCGCCCGCACGGCGTAGTCGGTTCTGGCCGAAATCTGCATGGGAGGACCTCTTCTCGCGGGCGCCGGCGGCCCGGTCCCACCGGGCCGCCGTGAATGGACACATCTTGACATCCATTCGCGGCGCTCTCTACGGTCGCACCGGACGGGGCCGCGTGCCGACCGGCGGCGGCCCGCCCGCAGTACCCCGCAGAGCAGGGATGAACCATGGTCTCGCAGCCCCCTCCGTCCGACTCCCGCCCGGCCGGCCCGCACACCGGCCACGACGCCTTCCACCCCGACCTGCCGGAGTCCACGCCCGGATCCGCACCGCTGCGCGCCCGTCTCCACCATGTGCGCGCCGGCGCACTCGACGGCGACACCGCGCAGAGCGGCGGTATGCGGAGGTTCGCCGCGATCAGCGGGCGCACCGTCGGCTCGGAGCGCATCTGGATGGGCCAGACGCACGTCGCGCCCGGCACGGCCTCGTCCGACCACCACCACGGCGCGTCCGAGACCGCGATCCATGTGGTCGCGGGCCACCCCGAGTTCGTCTTCCTCGACGACGCGCACGGGGAGCCCGAGGAGATCAGGATCAGCACGGGCCCGGGCGACTACGTCTTCGTGCCGCCCTACGTGCCGCACCGCGAGGAGAACCCCAGCCCCGAGGAGGAGGCCGTGGTGGTGATCGCGCGCAGCACCCAGGAGGCCGTCGTGGTCAACCTGCCCGGCCTGTACGTGCTGCGCGAGCTGCCCGAGGACGCCGAGGCGTGAGCGGCCCCGCTGGCACCGGCGGGCCGCCGCCGCGCCGGACGACCCCGTGCGCGGGCGGCGCCGCACCGCGCTCCGCGCTGCTCACCCGGCGCTGCCACATCGACCTGCTGCGGGTCGCCTCCGCGGTGTGTCGCCCGGCGCGCTGACGCGCCCCCGAGCCGCCCGTGCCCGCGGGCGGCACCGCCGCGCCGTCCGGCAGCGGCGTCCCCCTGCCGCCCGCCCTTGCCGCACGCCGCGCCCGCCGGTGTGCGGTACCCGCACACACCGCGCGGCCGCCCCCGACCCGTACGGCCTGGCACGCCCCCGACCCGTGCGGCCCGGTGCCCGCCCGACCCGTACGGCCAGGTGTGCGCCCGACCGGCGGCGCGCCGAGCCGGGGCGCCGAGGCCGCCGCGCGGCGCGCCAGGCTTGGGGCGCAGGTGCGCACCCTCCGTGCCGAAGAAAGGCAGTTCCCCATGAGCCTCCACCTGCACTGGTTCCTGCCCACGGGCGGCGACGGCCGCACCCTCGTCGACCGCCACGCCTACGCGGGCTCGGGCGGCACGGCCGGTGCGGCGCCGGCCGCCGGCATCAGGCCGCCCGACATCGAATACCTGGCGCAGATCGCCAAGGCCGCGGAGCGGCTGGGGTTCGAGGGCGCGCTCACCCCCACCGGCACCTGGTGCGAGGACGCCTGGCTCACCACCGTCGCGCTCGCGCAGCAGACCGAACGGCTCAAGTTCCTCGTGGCGCTCCGGCCGGGGCTGATCTCGCCCGTCCTCGCCGCGCAGATGGCGGCGACCTACCAGCGCGTCACCCGGGGGCGGCTCCTGCTGAACGTCGTCACCGGCGGCGACAGCACCGAGCAGCGCAGGTTCGGCGACCACGCCGACCACGACAGCAGGTACGCGCGCACGGACGAGTTCCTCTCCGTCGTGCGCGGCGTGTGGTCGGGCGCGCCCTTCGACTTCGACGGCGCGCACTACCGGGTGGCGGGCGGGCTGACAGCGCAGCCGCCCGACCCGCTGCCCGGTGTGTTCTTCGGCGGCTCCTCCGAGGCGGCGGGGCCTGTCGCGGCCCGCCACGCGGACGTCTACCTCACCTGGGGCGAGCCGCCCGAGCAGGTGGCACGGAAGATCGAGTGGATCCGCGGGCTCGCCGCGCGCGAGGGGCGTACGGTCCGCTTCGGCATCCGCCTGCACACCATCGCGCGCGACACCGCGGCCGACGCCTGGGCGGCGGCGGGCCGGCTGCTCGACGACCTCGACGAGGACACCGTCGCCGCCGCCCAACGGGCGCTGCGCCGGAGCGAGTCGGTGGGCCAGCAGCGGATGCTGGCGCTGCACGGCGGCTCCCGCGACGGGCTGGAGATCGCGCCCAACCTGTGGGCGGGCTTCGGCCTCGTGCGCGGCGGCGCGGGTACGGCGCTGGTGGGCGCGCACACCGAGGTGGCCGACCGGATCGAGGAGTACCACCGGCTCGGCATCGACCACTTCATCCTCTCCGGCTACCCGCACCTCGAAGAGGCGTACTGGTTCGGCGAGGGCGTGATCCCGTTGCTCGCGGCCCGGGGGCTGCTGCCGCGTACCGCGCACGCGGGGCCCGTCGCCGCACCGATCCTGCTGGCCGGGGGCCGCTGACGACCGTGCCGCCGGGCCCGGGCATCCGGGCCGCAGGGCCCAGGTGCCCGTGGCCGGGGGGCTCCGGCGTCCGTGGCCGCCGAGCCCGGGCCGCTGCGCCGGCGGACGGCAGCCCGTATGCCGGTCCATTACCTACTCTTGACGCGAGCACGCCAGTCGGTATGGTCTAGTCCAAGTGGTGCGGCAGGTCCGCGCGGCCCCTGCGGGGGCGTCGCGGAGCGCGTCCGCGCTGCCGTCCTTCGCACAGCCAAGGCCCCACACTCGACCAGCGGCGCACACACCGCGGGCCCGCGGGATCCCCACGGCCTCGCGAGCGAGCGGTCCCGCGCCCGGTGAAGGAGTTCGCAATGCGCGGAAGCAGCAAAATGAAGGCCGCCCTGGCAGGCGCGGTCATCGCCCCGGTCGTCGCGGTGGCGCTCCCGGCAAGCTCGGCCAGCGCCCACGGCTACGTCTCCACCCCGCCGAGCCGCCAGGCGCAGTGCGCCGCGGGCACCGTGAGCTGCGGCGACATCACGTACGAACCGCAGAGCGTGGAAGGCCCGAAGGGCCTCAAGAGCTGCAGCGGCGGCAACGCGCGCTTCGCCGAGCTCGACGACGACTCGAAGGGCTGGCAGGCGACGCCCGTCGGCACGTCCACCACGTTCCAGTGGACGCTGACGGCCCGCCACGCGACCAGCACCTGGCAGTACTTCGTCGGCGACCGCAAGATCGCGGAGTTCGACGACAACGGCAAGATCCCCGGCGCCACCGTCTCCCACCAGGTGAACTTCGGCGACCTGCGGGGCAGGCAGAAGGTGCTCGCGGTGTGGAACATCGCCGACACCGCCAACGCCTTCTACACCTGCATCGACGTCAACGTCGGCTGAACCGCCCGCCGTCCGGCCCGCAGCGCCCGCGGGCCGGACGGTGCGGCCCCCGCACCCGCCGCACACGGGGCGGGCGTTCAGCCGCCCAGTGCCGCGAGCCCCGCGTCAAGAGCCCGCCGCAGCCGCAGCCCGTCGTCCGCCACCGCCGTGGCCAGCGCGCCGGGACCGGCGAGCGGCACGAGCACCGCCGTGTCGCCCAACGCCCGCGCCGCCACCGGGTGTGTGGCGAACTCCGGTGCCACGTATAGTAGTTGGCCGACCGCGCGATGGCCGCCCAGCACCGCTCCGCCGTCCCACCCCGGGGCGGCACCGGGCCCGTGGGCCGTCTCCTGGTCGAGCAGCGGCACTCCCGCGTACCGCACGCTCAGCCGGCCGGTGAGCGTGCCCGGTGGCTCGCCGTGGCGGCCGAGCACCGCCTCCTCGCGCAGCACGAGCCGCGCCCCCTGGGCCAGTTCGGCCTCCGTGCGCAGGGCCAGCACCGAACCGGCCGCGCTCACCAGCGGTCCCGGCAGCCAGCGCAGCACCGCGCCCGCCGCGACCGTCAGCCGCACGTCGTAGCGGGCCGCCCCGCCCGCAGGTCCCGGCAGCGCCAGCGTCGCCGCGGCGGCGTCCACCGTCAGCCGCGCCCCGGCCCGCACGTCCACCTCGACGGCGAACCGGTCCCCGCCGAGCGGCCCGCTCATCGCGCCGACCAGGGTGACCCGCAGCCCCCCGTCGGCTGCCCTGGTGCGGCGCGGCGCGAGCGGCCCCTCGCCGCTGAGCACCGTGAGGCCCTCGCGCGTGGCGGTGATGCGCGCCCTCGCCCGTACGCCCCCGGTCATGCCGCCAGGGCCGCGAGCCGCTCGCGCACCCAGCGCGCCACCGGAGCCACGCCGTCGGGCGCCCTCAGCGAGGTCAGCACGACCGGCAGCTCGCCCCGGCGCGCGGCGGCGTCCCGCGCCATCCGCTCCAGGTCCGAGCCGACGTACGGCGCGAGGTCCGTCTTGTTGATCACCAGCAGGTCGGACAGGGTGATGCCGGGGCCGCCCTTGCGGGGGATGTCGTCCCCGGCCGCCACGTCGATCACGAAGACCTGCGCGTCCACCAGGCCCCGCGAGAAGGTGGCGGTCAGGTTGTCGCCGCCCGACTCGACCAGCAGCAGGTCGAGCGGCCCCACCGTCTCCTCCAGGTCCTCGACCGCCTCCAGGTTGGCGGAGATGTCGTCGCGGATGGCGGTGTGCGGGCAGGCCCCCGTCTCCACGGCCCTGATGCGCTCGGGCGGCAGCACCGCCTCCCGCAGCAGGAAGTCGGCGTCCTCGCGGGTGTAGATGTCGTTGGTGACCACGGCCAGGGAGAGCGAGTCGCGCAGCGCCCGGCACAGCGCGGCGACCGTCGCCGTCTTGCCCGAGCCGACGGGACCGCCGAGGCCGATCCGCAGCGCGCGCCGCCCGGCGCCGGGGCGCCGGGCGTCCGCGCCGAGCGCGCCGGGCCCCTGGTCGGTGAGGACGGCGGGGTCCGAGTGGTCGAGGTGCACGGTGTGGCTCCTGTTCTGAGGGGGCGTGTGACGAGGGGGAGCGGCGCTCGGTGGGCGCGTCAGGAGGAGAACAGCCGCACCGGCCACGCGGCGTGCGCCTCGGCCCCGATGTCCAGCAGCGGACCCGAGGCGGCGGGCAGCGCTTCCGGCCCGTCGCGCGCGGCCCGTACCGCCGTCTCGGCGAGCGCGTCCAGCTCGGGCGCGAGCCGCGCGAGCACCGCCGTCGCCTCGAACGGGTCGAGCCCCAGCAGCCGCACCGCCGCCGTCGCGGGCCCGCCGGCCGCCTCGTACAGCGCGCAGTGCGCCGCGTCGGCGGGCCCGAGCCCGGCCGAGCGCGCCGTCACCCCGAGCACCACCGGCTGGTGCGCGCCCCGCGGCCTGGCCGCCGCGAGCGCGTCAAGATCGGGTCCTGGCCAGGCGGCGCGCGCCGCCCGCATCAGCTGCCGGCCGAGCCGCCGCGCCGTGGCCCGCAGCGCGGGGGAGGGGGTGCGGGCGTCGGCCAGGGCGTCGAGCACCAGCGGGTCGTGGCCGGCCTCCTCGCCGTACGCGGCGGCCGCGGCGAGGCCCGCAGCCGTCAGGCCCGCGGTGTGCACCCGGCCGCGGCAGAACGCGCCGAGCGTCGCCGCGTCCCGCACCCGGCCTGCCGCGACCGCGGCCTCCACACCGCCGGAGTGCGCGTGCGAGCCCGCGGGGAAGCGGCCGTCCGCGAGCACCAGCAGGGCCGAACGGCCCCTCTCGTCTGCCACCGGGCGACTCAGAACAGGAAGTACCGCTGCGCGAGCGGCAGTTCGGTGGCGGGAGCGGGTTCGACCGGCTCGCCGTCGATGGTCACGGTGAACGTGTCCGCGTCCACCTCGACCCGGGGCAGCGCCTCGTTCTCCCGCATGTCCGCCTTGGTGACCCCCCTGGTGCCGCGCACCGCGGCGAACGGCTTGTCCAGGCCCAGGCGTTCCGGCAGCCCCGCGTCGAGCGCCGCCTCGGCCACGAACGTCACGGAGCCCGCGGCCGCCGCCCGGCCGAGCGCGCCGAACATCGGCCGGGGCAGCACGGGCCCCGGCGTCGGGATCGACGCGTTCGCGTCGCCCATCTGCGCGTACGCGATCTGCCCGCCCTTCATCACCAGCAGCGGCTTCACACCGAAGAACGCCGGCTCCCACAGCACCAAATCGGCGAGCTTGCCCGGCTCGACCGAGCCGATCTCGTGGTCCATGCCCTGGGCCACCGCCGGGTTGATGGTGTACTTGGCGACATAGCGGCGCACGCGGTGGTTGTCCGCGGGTCCGTCGCCCGGCAGCGCGCCCCGCCTCCGCTTCATCACGTGCGCGGTCTGCCACGTCCGCATGACCACCTCGCCGATCCGGCCCATCGCCTGCGAGTCCGAGGAGATGATCGAGATGGCGCCCAGGTCGTGCAGCACGTCCTCCGCCGCGATGGTGGAGGGCCGGATCCGGGACTCGGCGAACGCCAGGTCCTCGGGCACGGCGGGGTTGAGGTGGTGGCACACCATCAGCATGTCGAGGTGCTCGTCGACGGTGTTCACGGTGTGCGGCCTGGTCGGGTTGGTGGAGCTGGGCAGCACGTGCGGCTGGGACACCACCGTGATGATGTCCGGCGCGTGCCCGCCGCCCGCGCCCTCGGTGTGGTAGGCGTGGATCGTCCGCCCGGCGATCGCCGCAAGGGTGTCCTGGACGAAGCCCGCCTCGTTCAGTGTGTCGGTGTGGATCGCGAGCTGCACCCCGCTCTCCTGGCACACCCCGAGGCAGGCGTCGATCACGGCGGGCGTCGCACCCCAGTCCTCGTGGATCTTGAACCCGGCTGCCCCGCCCCTCAGTTGGGCGTGGAGCGCCTCGCGTGACGTGGTGTTGCCCTTGCCCAGCAGCCCGATGTTGACCGGCGAGGAGTCCAGCGCCTGGAACATCCTGGCCAGGTGCCAGGAACCCGGGGTGACCGTGGTGGCCTTCGTGCCCTCCGCGGGCCCCGTGCCGCCGCCCACGAGCGTGGTGACGCCGGTGGCGAGCGCCTGGTCGATCAGGGTGGGCGAGATGAAGTGCACGTGCGCGTCGATCGCGCCCGCCGTGACGATCCTGCCGTTGCCCGCGACGATCTCGGTCTCGGGGCCGATCACCAGCTCAGGGTGGACCCCGTCCATGGTGTCGGGGTTGCCCGCCTTGCCGAGCGCGGTGACGCGCCCGTCCCTGATGCCGATGTCCGCCTTGACGATCCCCCAGTGGTCGATGACCACAGCGCCCGTGATCACCGTGTCGGGGGCGCCCTCGGCCCTGGTCGTGCGGGACTGGCCCATCGACTCGCGGATCACCTTCCCGCCGCCGAACACCGCCTCGTCGCCCGCGCGGCCGGGGCCGCCCGCCCGGTCCTCCTCGATCTCCACGAACAGGTCCGTGTCGGCGAGCCGCACCCGGTCGCCGACGGTCGGGCCGAAGAGGTCCGCGTACGCGGCCCGTGACAGCTCAGCCATCGAGCGGCCCCCCGGTCTCGCCGCGCAGCCCCGGCACGACCCGGCGCCCCGCCAGGGGAACCAGCGTGACCTCCACGGGGATGCCGGGCTCGAAGCGCACGGCCGTGCCCGCGGCGATGCCGAGGCGCATGCCGCGGGCCGCCGCCCGGTCGAAGTCGAGCCCGGGGTTGGCCTCGGCGAAGTGGTAGTGGGAGCCGACCTGCACCGGGCGGTCGGCCGTGTTCAGCACCGTCAGGACGGTCGGCTCCGTGCCCTCGCCGAACACGACGGGCCCCTCGCCGAAGAGGATCTCACCGGGGATCACCGCGCCTCCTCAGACGATCGGGTCGTGGACGGTGACGAGCTTCGTGCCGTCGGGGAAGGTCGCCTCGACCTGCACGTCGCGGATCATCTCGGGGACCCCCTCCATGACGTCGGCGCGGGCCAGGACCGTACGGCCCGACGCCATCAGCTCGGCGACCGTGCGGCCGTCGCGCGCCCCTTCGAGCACGTGCGCCGTGATCAGCGCGACGGCCTCCGGGTGGTTGAGCCTGAGCCCGCGCTCCCTGCGGCGGGCCGCCACGTCGGCGGCGACATGGATGAGCAGGCGTTCCTGCTCGTGCGGGGTCAGTTGCACGGTGCACCTCACAGTCGTCGGTCCGCACGCTAGGACCGCGGTGTTACGCCTGCGTTAACCGGCGTGCGGGCGCAGGATGGGGGCATGCAGACCTTCCTGCCGTGGCCCGGCTTCGCCCGCAGCGCCGCCGCCCTCGACCCGCGCAGGCTCGGCAAGCAGCGCGTGGAGGCGCTGCAGGTGCTGCGCGGGCTGACCGTGCCAGGCTACGGCTGGCGCCACCACCCGGCCGTCCGGATGTGGACGGGCTACGAGGAGGCGCTCGTCCGGTACGGATGGGAGATGTGCCGCGCCTGGAGCGAGGGCGGGCGCGGCGACACCTGCGCGGCCACCCTCGGCGCCGACTTCACGGCGTATCGCCCGGGCGCGCCGGTGCGGGCGGAGGACGAGCTGGCCCGCGCGGGGGAGCTGCCGCCCTGGTTCGGCGACGGGGCGTTCCACCTCAGCCACCGCTCGGCGCTCGTCACCAAGGACCCGGTGTACTACGGGCCCCTCTTCCCCGGCGTGCCCGCCGGGCTGCCGTACGTCTGGCCGCCCTCCGACCGGGCGGCCTGAGCCGACTTCACCCGACCGGAGCAGTTCGGGGCGCGCGGCGAGGGGCACACGCTCCCTGCACGGCTCGGCAGTGACGACCGGCTCGGGGCGAGCACGCCGTGCAGCGGGGCGGGGCGAGCACCGGTGCTGGAGCCGGTGCCCGCCCTCACCTGTGCCGCCGCGCGCCGCGGCGGTCAGGACGCCCGTGCGGATCGGCTCAGCCGCACCCGGCGGTGGGGCGAGGTGCTCGCCGTGTAGCGCGCGTCGCCCCCATAGACCGCGGTGACGGTCGCCGTGCCGCGCACGCCAGGCGGTTTCAGCCAGAGCGTCAGCACGCCCCTCTGCGCGGCCGTCAGGGTGACCCTGGTGGCCGTGGAAGCGCCCGCCGCCCGCGCGGTCACGGTCACCGTGCCGCCGGGGTACGCGCCGCCCCTGCGGCCGCCGACCGTGACGGTGACCCGCTGGAATGCGCCGTGCCCTGCCCCTGCCTTCGCCAGGGTGAGCGCCGTCGACGTGGCCGCCTTGCCCACCACGAGCCGCTGTGCGGCGGTCCCGCTCGGCCCGACGGCGTCCGTGCCCTCGTACCGCGCGGCGATCGTGTACGAGCCGACGGGCAGGGCGGCGGGGAGCGTGAACGAGCCCCTGCCCCCGGCCCCCACCCTCGCCGGCAGGGTGCCCGCGCCGTAGTCGACGCGGACCGTGCCGCGCCCGGCGCCCGCCACGGAGAAGACCCCGGAGACCGCCTTCCCGTAGCGGGTGGAGCGTGCGGACAGGGCGAAGGCGAGCGCGCTCCTGTTCTTGGCGAGGGCCAGCTGCACCGGCGCGGACGCGGAGGGCGCCGCGGTGGCCGTGCCCCCGAACCGCGCCGTCAGGGCGTGCGTCCCCGCGCGCAACCCTGCCCTGACCTTGAGCGAGGCGGTGCCGTGCCTGGTCCTCGCCGTGCCGAGCACGGCGGGGGTGCCGGGGCCGGTGGCATCGGTGAAGGCGACCGTGCCGCCGTCGGTGCCCGCGCCGGAGACCCGGGCCGTGAGGGTGAAGGACCGGCCGGCCCGCGGAGCGGCGGGAGCCAGGGCGAGCGTCGTGGCCGTCGGGGCCAGGACGGCGACGTCCGCACGCTCCGTGAAGCCCGAGCCCGCGCCGACCGCCGTGACCGCGGTGGGCCCCGGCGTCTGCCCCGCAGGCACCGTGGCGGCCAGCGCCACCGCACCGTCGGCGCCCGCGAGGGCGCTGCCGAGCAGTGTCCCGCCCAGGGTGAACGCCACGCTCTCGCCGTCCCTGAAGCCCGAGCCGCGCAGGGCGACCGAGGCGCCGGGCGCCGGGGCCGCGCCGGCGACGGCGAGGGTGCCGGGGTGGGAGAGCGCCGTGTGCTCGGCGCAGGCGTCGCCCTGGACCCCCACGGGCGGCACCGCCGCCGCGCCGCCGGTGACGCCGTCGTCCTCCCGTACGGACACGGTCCCGAAGTCCCCCGCGCCCAGGACGGCCTCGGTCGGGTCGGAGACGCCGAGCTTGTACGAGGTGCTCGGCGCCGCGCCCGCCTCGGTGTCGCCCGTGACCGGGATGTCGACGTCCTTGCAGGTTTCGCCGGGGGCGAAGTCGACCTTCTGGAGGGCGAGTCCGACCTTGCCCGTCGCCGAGCCGACGACGGTGAGATACGCGGAGACATGCGTGGCGCTCGGCCGGGAGAGGTAGACGGCGACCTGGTCGGTGCCGGGCCCCGCGCCCTCCTCCGCCGCGGTGGACGCCACGTTCACCGCGGGCCTGGGGTGCGCGTCGGGCGTGCCGGGGCCCTTGGTGTCGAAGACCAGGTCCGACAGGTAGACGCCGCCCGCCGCCGGTTCGCCGGCGCCGGGCGCCGCGGTGAACGCCACGCTCGTCACCCGGGTCAGGTCGAGCCCTGCGGCGGCCAGCTCCACGGTGGGGACGTGCACCTGCTGGAGCACTATCTTGCCGAGCTTGGTGGAGGCGCTCGCGGGCATCCGCGTCACGCCCCAGGGGTTGAGGGCGGAGACGGGACTGCTCCAGCGGTGGCCCGCGGCGTCCGCCACGCTGAGCGTCATGTCGGTCCCGGTGGCCACGCTCTCGTCGGGCGACATGGAGACCGTCATCTCGTCGTACGCCGAGACGTTCCGCTCGGCCGTCGGCAGCGTGACGCTCAACGACCCTGTCGGTCCTGTCCACTTGAGATGCGTCATGATGTTGAGCGGCACGTTCGGCGCGAGCGGGGCGGGCGTCCAGTAGGGCAGCTGCTGGTTGGTGAGCGTCGAGCCGGGGTCCGTGCAGTCCGGATACGGCTCCGGCACGGTGCGGCCGTACTTGTCGGCGCAGACCGTCGCGGTGGCCGCGGCCGTGGTGCCGATCAGCGGGCTCGTGGCCTTGAAGGACGTGATGTCGTCGCGCAGCGGCGCCGGCTGCTGCGCCACCGTGCGCACGTCGGCGAAGCCCGAGACGGACGGCGGCTCCTTGCCCGAGCCGTCGAAGAGGGAGTCGAAGCGGTGCTGCCCGCCGAGCGTCGACTCGAAGTACCCGGCGATGTAGGCCGAGCCGACCTGGTACTGCTCCTGCGCGCTGAGCCGGGTGTTGCCGCCGGAGGCGAGCGCCTTGGCGCTGGTGCCGCAGACCGGGTCGTCCGTGTCCGACCAGTCGTCCGAGGCGCCCGGATAGGGCGGAGTCCACGACGAGTTGTAGAAGTCGTGGTCCGTGCCCATCACCCAGACGTCGGAGCGCTGTACGGCGTCGGCGAACGCGTCGCGCGAGTCCGCGTAGAAGTGCTGGCCCTGCTGGTCGGAGACGTCGCCGTCGCAGTACGGCAGCAGCGTCGTCGTCTGCACGTCGGGCAGCGTGGCGCGGGTGAAGTCGATCGGGGCGAGCGCGAAGACCGACGTGATGTGCCAGGGCTTCGCCAGGCCCTCGTTGAGCGCGCCCGCGGTCACGACGCCCTCGCCGCCGCGCGAGTGCCCCATCAGGCCGATCGAGGAGAAGTCCATGGAGCCGACGAGGGAGGCCGCGGTCGCCGTGCCGCGCGGAGAGGTGGCGCGGCCCGCGGCGAGGGCCTGGCCGAGCGTCACGTCGCGGCCGGTGGCCGCGTCGTGGTAGCTGACGGGATCGCCTGCGTTCGCCTTCTTCAGCATCGACAGCGTGTCGAGGACGAGCTGCCCGCGGGTGGCGGCGCCGTCGTCGGGGGAGAGCTGGTTGTCGTTGGCGTTGACGGCGTTCGCGGAGATCGACACGACGGTGAAGCCGTCCTTGGCGAGCGCCTCGCCCGCGCCGTCGTAGCCCGCGTAGCTGAGGATCGGCGCCGTGCCCTCGGGGCAGGGCCAGCCGCTCACACCCTTGAGGGTGGTGGTGTCGTAGCAGGCGCTGTGGCGGCCGTGCAGGAAGACCACGAGCGGGTGCGGCCTCTTGTCCGTGGGGAGGTAGACGCGCCCCTCCAGCTCGCCGCGTATGCCGCCGATGTCGGCGAGTGGCACGGACTGTGCGCCGAAGTCGTAGTCGGCCACGGTGTACGGGCCCGTGCCGGCGGTCGTCGGGTCGGCGGCCGTGTCCCCCGCGCCGCCCACGGTGTCGGGGGCCGTGCCGCCGGCGAGCTGCTTCCTCGCCTGCGCCGTGCCGCTCGCCGAGGGCACGGCGGCGGGGCCCGTCGCGGTGCTCGCGCCGCCGCTCGACCACTGCCAGGTGATCTTCTTCGCCGACGCTGCGGCCGGGTCCGTGGTGGCCGCTGTCAGGACCCTGCCGTCCGCCGACTCGGCGGCCGGGCCGAGCGGGGCGCCGTCGGCGACGAGCACGGGCACGTCGTTTCTGACGGGCAGCGGCCTGTCGAGGGTGAGCGAGACGGTGTAGCCGCCTGCCGCACGGGTCACGGTCCAGCCCGCGCCCGAGTCGACGACGGCGGACGCGGGGGTGTCCTGCCGGGGCGCCGCACCCGCGGGGGCGGCGGCGAGCGCGGGGGCGGCGAGCGCGAGCAGCGCGGCGAGCGCGAGGGCCAGGGGCCGTGCCCCCGTGCGGTGCCGCCGGGGACTGTCGGGGGAGTGGGCCCCGGAGGGGGTCGGGTGCTGGGCGGCGCGGCGGGCGGCGGATGCCGCGCTGCCGGGTCTCTTCGGTCTCGGTGCTCTCACCGTGTTCGACCTCGCTTTCGAAGGTACGCGGGTGAAAGGTTGACACCGAAACCACATGGAACTCGCGGGGAAACCCACTTGTTCGCGCCAATTGACCGCGGTGTAACGGTGCGGGTGACGAACCATCACAAGACGCCGCACGGAGGCACCGCACGGCGGGGTCCTGTGCGCGCCGCACTGCCCGCGCCTCAGGCGGCCGCGCCGCCGTCCGCGGCGTGGGCGGGCGGCGTGCGCTCGCCGAGCTCGCGGCCGCCGGGGTGCCGGTGCCGCCAGATCCAGAAGACCGCGGTCGAAGGCACCGCCCACAGCAGCAGCACCAGATAGGGGAAGACGTGCTGCGCGTCCTTGAAGTACACCGCGGTGTGCTGCGCGTTGACGGAGGCGCCGGGCGGCAGCCACTGGCCGATCCTCCCCAGCACCGAGGGCAGCAGCGGCCAGGACACCGCGCCGCCCGACGACGGGTTGCCGAGCAGCACCATCAGCCCCCACGTCGGCAGCAGCGCCCACCGCCCGAACAGCGTGTTGAACATGGTGAAGACCATCGCAGACGTGAACATCGTCAGCGCCAGGATCAGCCAGGACTGCACGAACGGCAGGCGCAGCGCACCCAGCCACCAGTCCACCACCGCGGCGATGGTGAACCCGCCGAGCAGGGAGTTGGCGGCGATCGCGAGCACCCGCTCGAACGGCAGCAGCCGCCGCGCGTTCACACTCAGCTGGATCGCGCCGACGAAGCCGAGGATGACGGAGGCCAGCGTGATGTAGAAGAGGGCGAGCCCGCGCGGATCGCCCTTCTGGAGCGGCTTCAGGTCGCCGAGCTCCAGCGGCACGCGCGCGGCCCTCGCCGCCTTCGGCGCCGCGGACGCCAGCACCTGGGCCACCGACTGGCCGGCCGCGCTCGCCACGTCGAGGCGTACCGCGGTCCGACCGCCCGCGGTGCGGAAGTCGACCACGGCGAACACCCGCTGCTCCTCCACCGCGTGCCGGGCCGCCGCGCGGCTCGGATAGGCGTGCAGGACGAGCGAGGTGGCGAGGGCCTTCTCGAGGCCGTCGGTGAACGCCGCGGCCGAGGGCGCTGCCGCGTCCCCGACGACGGCCGCGGGGATGCGGCGGGGCGTCGGGTTCGCCATGTTGTACGTGTACGAGCCGGCGAAGAGACCCGCGCCCGCGGCCACGATCACCAGGATGACCACAGCGGGGAGGAACGGCGAGGCACGGAACGCCCGCCACCTCTCCCGGGGCCCCCGCGCCCTGCCGTGCCCGCCGTGGCGCCCGCCCGCGGCCTGCGCCTCTCGGAGCCCCTCCTGGCGCGCGCCGCTCGGGCGGCGCGGGATGTCGTCGTCGTGGTCAGCGGCCATGCGGCACACCGTAAGGCCGATATGTCAGAGTACGGGGTAAATGCCGCACCGGCCGGGCCGGGATGCCCGGCGCGGCCGAACCGGGAACATGGCAGGATCACCCGACATGACGGCAGGCATACCGAAACCCCAGGTCGACACCGGGCGCCCGCACCCGGCACGGGTCTACGACCACCTGTTGGGCGGTAAGGACCACTATCTCGTCGACAGCCGGGTGGCGGAGCAGCTGCCGCCCGAGGCGGCGAACGGTGCCCGGCACAACCGGGCCTTCATGACCAGGGCGGTCGCCCACCTGGCACGGCAGGGGATCGACCAGTTCCTCGACATCGGCACCGGCATCCCCACCGCGCCCAACCTCCACCAGGTGGTGCAGGGGATCAACCCACGGGCCCGGATCGTCTACACGGACAACGACCCCATCGTGCTGCGGCACGCGGAGGCGCTGCTGATCAGCACCCCTGAGGGCGGCACCGACTACATCGAGGCCGATGTGCGAGAACCGGGGCGCATCCTCTCCCACGCGCGCGACTTCCTCGACTTCGACAGGCCCCTCGCCCTGTCGCTGGTCGCGCTGATGCACTTCATCCCCGAAGAACAGGACCCGTACGGGATCGTCGCCACCCTGGTGGACGCCCTGCCGTCGGGCAGCTGCCTCGTGCTGTCCAACGCCGGTTCCGACGTGCTGCCGGAGATCGCGGCGAAGGTCACGGGCGAGTACGCGCGCGGCGGCATCCGCCTCGCGTTCCGCACCCGGGCCGAGGTGGCCAGGTTCTTCGACGGCCTCGAACTGATCGGCCCAGGACTCACCACGGCGCACGAGTGGAGCGCGGACGGCCCCGCGCCCGAGGCCGCGATGAACAGCGGCATGCACGCGGGCGTCGCCCGCGTGCCGTAGGCAGGGCGGCCGCCGCCCCAAGTAGCCCGCCGCGCAGGGGAGTCGGCGGGCTCCGGCGGCCGGCCGGGGGAGCGGGCACCACGCCGGTGGAACCGTGTGGCCGGATCCCGCCCTCGGGCTACGATGCGGACATGTCTCGACTTCAGACACTCGATGCGGCCCGGGTGGTCGACCACGCGATGGAGGTCTTCTGGACCAGGGGGTACGAGGGCACCTCCGTCGACGACCTGGCCCATCAGCTCGGTGTCGGGCCCGAGGACCTGCACGAGGTCTACGGCGACAAGCACGGCCTCTTCCTGCGCGCCCTCGAGCGGTACCGCGACGCGCAGGCGCGCTCGCTCGCGCCCGCGCTCCTCTCCGAGGGCCTGGTGCTGCCCCGCATCCGCGCGATCATGCTCGGCTACCTCCAGCTCGCCGCCGAGGAGGCCGAGCCGAGGGGCTGCCTCATCGCCAACACGGCCGGCGAGGTCCTGCCGGGCGACCCGGCGGTCGCCGACTGCCTCGCCGAGGTCCTCTCCGTGGTGGAGGACGGCTTCCTCCAGGGCCTCCAGCACGCCGTCGACCACGGTGAACTCCCCGAGGGCCTCGACCTCGCCGGGAACGCCGCGATGCTCACCATGCTCCTCCAGGGCCTCCAGGTGCTGGTGAAGCTCGACCCCGACCCGCTGCGCCTGACCCCCGCAGTGGACGCGGCGCTCGCCGGGCTCGACGCCCTGAGCCGGGGCACCGCGCCCGTGCCCGCACCCCGCTGACGGGCCCCGCGCCGCGTACCACTGACGGGCCCCGCGCCGCGTACCGCGCGATTCAGGAGACGGGGACGCCTAGGGGACGCCGGAGGGGGAACACCGCAGGGAGGAAGATCGCCACCGCCCGCGCTCCACCGAGCCGGCGGCCCGGCACACACCGACCGGGCGGGGCGCCACCGCCACCCGCCCCGGGCGCCCGCGCGGTCTTTGCCGGACAAGATCCGGTCGACGGGGCCGTACGCCAGGCAGCGCCCGGACGGCGCCCCGCCGCCGACACGACGAGAGGACAACAGCTGTGGTGGACCGCCGGCCCGCGGCAGCGGGCACCCGCGCCGACGAGGCGCCCGACCCGAACCGCTGGCGCGCCCTCGCCGTCTGCCTGGTCGCCGGGTTCATGACCCTGCTCGACGTGTCGATCGTCAACGTGGCACTGCCCTCGATCCGCACCGGGCTGCACACCCCCGAGTCCGACCTCCAGTGGGTGGTCTCCGGCTACGCGCTCGCCTTCGGCCTCTTCCTCATCCCGGCCGGCCGCCTCGGCGACGCACGCGGGCGCCGCCTGGTCTTCATCGTCGGCCTTGTCCTCTTCACCCTCTCCTCAGCGGCCTGCGGCCTCGCCCAGAACAGCCTCTGGCTGGTGATCGCGCGGCTCGTGCAGGGCGTCGCGGGCGGCATGGTCTCCCCCCAGATCTCCGCCCTGATCCAGCAGATGTTCAAGGGCCGCGAGCGGGGCACGGCCTTCGGCGCGTTCGGCACGGTCGTCGGCATCTCCACCGCGGTCGGCCCCCTCCTCGGCGGTCTGCTCATCCAGGCGGCAGGGCCCACCGAGGGCTGGCGCTGGGTGTTCTACGTCAACCTGCCCATCGGCGTGGTGTGCGTGGTGCTCGCCAGGATGCTGCTGCCCGACACCCCGTCCGCCGGCCGGGTCCGCCTGCGCGACCTCGACCCGGTCGGCGTGCTGCTGCTCGGCGCGGGCGTCTGCGCCCTGCTGCTGCCCTTCGTCGAGGAGCAGCAGTGGAAGGGCGGCGGCAAGTATCTGCTGGTGCTCGTGGCGGCGGCGCTCCTCGCGGCGTTCGTGGCCTGGGAGGCCCGCTGCCCGGGGCGCGGCGTCCAGCCGGTGGTGCGGCTCTCCCTCTTCCGCATCCGGTCCTTCTGGCTCGGCAGCTCGCTGATCCTGCTGTACTTCGCGGGCTTCACCTCCATCTTCTTCATCAGCACGCTCTACCTGCAGAGCGGGCTGCGCTACTCGGCGCTCCTCGCGGGCCTCGCCATCACGCCCTTCGCCATGGGCTCAGGCCTCGCGGCGGGCATCGGCGGCAGGCTGGTCGGCCGTTTCGGCAGGCCTCTGGTGGCCGTGGGCCTCGCCATGGTGGCCGTCGGGCTCGCCGGCACCGCGCTCGCGGTCCACCAGGTCGGCGGGCGCGGCGTCGGCTGGGCGATGGCGGCCCCGCTGCTGTTCGCCGGGCTCGGCAGCGGCCTGGTCATCGCGCCCAACCAGACCCTCACGCTCTCCGAGGTCCCCGTGGACACGGCGGGCAGCGCGGGCGGCACCCTCCAGACCGGCCAGCGGGTCGGCTCGGCCGTCGGTATCGCCGCCGTCGGCTCGGTCTTCTTCGCCCAGGTCGGCGGCGACGGCTGGCGCACCGCCTACGACCACGGCCTGATCGTCTCCGTGGCGTTCGTCGCCGCTGCGCTGGTCGTCGCTCTGGTCGACCTCCTCACCGTCCGCCGCGCCTCCTCCGCCTGACAGCGGCCGGCCACCGGCCGTGCCCCGCCGCTCGCGGTGCGTGGCCGCGGCTGCTGCGTACCTCCGCCGTTGGTGGAAAGGTGGGGAGGGAGACCTCAGGAGGGACCACGGTGATGGCGGCGAGCGACAGGACAGGACAGGAGACGGACGGCGGCGCGGCAGCGCCGCAGGGCGAGGGCAACAGCGCGTACGGCAGGAAGCCCTTCAAGCGCTCCCGCAGCCACTTCGCCGACCGGATCACCGCCGACGGCCGGGACGGCTGGCCCGTCGAGGCGGGGCGCTACCGCCTCGTCGTCAGCCGTGCCTGCCCCTGGGCGAGCCGGGCGCTGATCTCGCGCAGGCTGCTCGGCCTCGAAGACGCCCTTTCCCTCGCCGTGGCCGACCCGGTCCAGGACGACCGGAGCTGGCGCTTCACCCTCGACCCCGGGGGCCGCGACCCGGTGCTCGGCATCCGCTACCTCGCCGAGGCGTACGACGCCCGCGAGACCGGCTACCCGGGCGGGGTGAGCGTGCCCGCGATCGTCGACGTACCGACCGGGCGGCTCGTCACCAACGACTACCAGCGCATCACCCTCGACTTCGCCACCGAATGGCGCGGCCTGCACCGCCCCGGTGCGCCCGACCTCTGTCCGCAGGCGCTGCGCGACGAGATGGACGAGGTGATGGAGGGCATCTACCGGGACGTCAACAACGGCGTCTACCGTGCCGGGTTCGCCACCACCCAGGCCGACTACGAGGAGGCCTGCCGCGCCGTCTTCACCCGGCTCGCGGCCGTGTCCAAGCGCCTCGCGGGCCGCCGCTACCTGATGGGGGACACCATCACCGAGGCCGACATCCGCCTCTTCACCACCCTCGTACGGTTCGACCCGGTGTACCACGGCCACTTCAAGTGCAATCTCCACAAGCTCACCGAGGACCCGGTCCTGTGGGCCTACGCGCGCGACCTGTACCAGACGCCCGGCTTCGGCGACACCGTCGACTTCGACCACATCAAGCGCCACTACCACCAGGTGCACACGGGGGTGAACCCGACCGGCATCGTGCCCCTCGGACCCGACCTGTCGGGCTGGCTGACCGCGCACCACCGCGAGGAGTTCGGGGGCCGCCCCTTCGGCGAGGGCACCCCGCCCGGACCCGTACGGGCGGACGAGGAGGTCGCCGCCGCCGGCCGCCCCTGAGCCCCGCCGGTTCGCGAACGCGCCGCCGCGCGGTCAGGCCGGGCGCGGCGGCCTGCGCAGGACGTACAGCCCCACGCACACGGCGAGGACGACCACGCACGCGGCGAAGATCAGCCCCGCGTCCCGCAGCCCCGTCGCGAGGCTCAGCGCGCCCACCCCCACGACCGGGAGCGAGATGCCCAGGTAGGCGACGACGAAGAACGACGAGACCGTGCCGCCGCGGTGCTCGGCCGGCGCGGCGGCGCTCAGCGCGCCGACCGCAGCGCGGAACGACAGGCCCTGTCCGAGGCCGCCGCACACCGCGCCCGCCACCAGCAGCGGCAGCGACTCCCAGTAGAGCCCGGAGGCCACCAGCAGCAGCCCGGCCACCAGCACGAAACAGCCGCCGGGCAGGGTGCGCCGCGCACCGATACGGTCCGTCAGGGACTGCCCCGCCACCGAGGCGAGGAACACCGAGAACACCACGGCGCCCGCCGTCGCGAGGTTGTGCTCGTGCAGCGTCTCGGCGAGGAAGCTCGGCGCGACCGCCGTGAAGAGGCCGAGCAGCGCGAACCCGGCGAAGCCCGCCACCGCCGCGGGCGCGAACACCCCCCGCACCTCGGGCGGGACCGTGAGCCCCTGCGGCCGCAGCCGCGGCGCCCGCCGCTCCCGTACCGTCTCCGGCAGCCCCCACAGCAGCAGGGCCGCGACCACGATCAGCCCCAGGTCCACCAGGAACGGCAGCGTCAGCGGCGACGGCGCGTACTGCGCGAGCAGCCCGGCCACCAGCGGCCCGCAGCCGAGGCCGCCCATGTTGGCGGCGGTCGCGGCGAACCCGGCCCGCCGCGCGTCCGCACGCGGCGCCACCTCCATCACGGTGACCGTCGCCGCGCCGCTGAACAGACCGGCGGAGAAGCCGGAGAGCAGCCGGCCCACGAGCAGGACGGGCAGCCCGCCCTCGAACAGGAAGCAGAGCGCGCTCGCCGCCGACAGGACGAGGGCGCACAGCAGGACCGGCCTGCGCCCCGCCTGGTCGGAGAAGTTGCCCGCGAGCAGCAGGACCGCGATCACGCCCACCGCGTAGACCGCGAAGACGACCGTCACCACGAACTCCGAGAAGCCGAGCTCCTCGCGGTACAGCCCGTACAGCGGCGTCGGGAGGGTCGTGCCGAGCATGCCGATGGCGAACACCAGCGCCGCCGCGGGGTAGCCCAGTCGGAGACGCGCACGGGAAGGATCACTCATGCGGCACACAGTACGAGGGCCTGAGCTCCGCGCGGCGCACCGGCCCGCGCCGCCGCCGCACACCGTACGCGGCCCCGTGGGACCGTGCCTGACGGGGGCGCACGGCCCGGAGTAAGCTGTCGCGGCGTCTCGTCGCGGGACGCCGGCGCTGTGTGCCCCCGGCGCCCGACTGCTGTAGACGGCCATCGTGGTCAGGTTGGGGGGGTCTGCGTGTCCTCGTCGGATTCGCTGAATCTCGTCGAATCCTTCTACACCCGCATCCACCGGGAGATCCTGGACGGGGTGTTCGCACCGGGCGACCTGCTGCTCGAAACGGTGCTGTCCAAGCGCTTCGGCGTCTCGCGCACGCCCATCAGGGAGGCGCTCGGCCGACTGGCGCAGGACGGCTACATCGAGCGCTCCACCCGCGGGTTCCGCGTCAGGCTGCGCTCGCCCGAGGAGATCCTCGACATCTACGAGGCGCGGATCGCCCTGGAGTCGACCTCCGCCGCGCTCGCCGCCGCGCGCAGAACCGAGTTCGACCTGGTCAGGCTCACCCATCTGATGGAGGAGCGGCGCACCGCCGGACGGCCGGAGTTCAAGCGGCTCAACGACCAGTGGCACAGGGCCCTGCGGGAGGCCGCGCACAACACGGCCATCGCCGACCTGCTCGGGCGGCTCGACTCGCTGCTGGTCATCTACGCGGCACGCGGCGCCGCGTCCTCCCACAGCGACCCCACCGTCGTCGAGCACGACAGCATCCTTGAAGCGGTCAGGGCCGGCGACGCCGAGGCGGCAAGGTCCGCGATGACCGTGCACCTGGAGCGCATGCGCGACCTGCGCGTCGAGTCGCTGGCCCGCGGCGCGGGCTGACCGCGGGGCCCCCTCCACGCTGTGAGGTACGGCCGGGTCGTGCGGCTGCCATTGTCTGGGCGGACCCGTGCGTATACGCTCGTGTCCGCAAGCTGGCGGCCGGGTGCTCCGGGCACGGTCCACCGCGGTCGGCCCAGCTCATCGATGCACTGAGGAGGTGTTCCCGGCATGTCCGCCCACCGCTGCCGCGCCGGGTACGCCGCGTCCCGCGCCTGCGCCCCCGCCACCGGCTACGCGACCCGGCTGTGCTGCCGGCGGCACGTGGACTTCTGCCGGGTCGCCAGCGCGGTGTGTTGCCGCGCCGCCCGCTGACACACCGGACGGCGCGGTCCGTCCCCCGGTAGCGCACCGCGCTCGGGTACGGCGGCGCCCGAGGGCGCCACACCCCCGTACGGCACCGCACCACCGCATGGCCGCACCACGGCCCTCCGCTCGCCCCTGAGCGCAAGCAACGTCTCTTTCTCTTCAGCGTGTTCACCGCGCGCGGCCGGTCCGGCCGCATCCGGCGGCACGCCCTCTCCCCATGTCCGAGGAGACACCTGTGCGACCCTCATCCCGCCGCCCGAGCGGCACCGCAGCGGCCGGCCGCCGGCGCCTGCGCGGCCCCGCGGCCCTCGGCGCCGCGACCCTGGCCCTCTCGCTGACCGCCGCCTGCGGTGGCAGCGGCGCGTCGGACGCCGGGGCGTCCGACGGCGTGGCCACCGTCCGCCTCGGCATCTATCCGGGGAACCTGATATCGGCCCAAATAGCCCAGCAGCAGGGCTACTTCAAGAAGCACCGGCTGAACGTCACGTTCCGGACGCTCTCCGCGGGCCCGGCCATCGTGGCCGCGACCGAGAACGGCAGCGTCGACGTGGGATACGGCGACACACTCGCGGTGGCCGCCGCCGCTGCCAACGGCTTCGGCAAGGTCAAGGTCATCCAGCCGGGCAACATCCAGACCACCGAGCCGTCCTCGGACGAGGACCTGCTCGCGGGACCGGCGTCCGGTGTGAAGTCCGTGGCCGACCTCAAGGGCAAGACCATCGGCGTCATCCCGTACCCGGAGATCAACGTCGCCGCGCGGCTGCTGCTCAAGAACCACGGAGTCGACCCGGACAGCGCCACGTTCATCACCATCACCGACGGCACCCAGGCAGCCCTGCTCAAGACGGGCGGCGCCGACGCGGTGGAGGGGCGCAACATCGGCGAGGACAAGAAGCTGGCGGGGGAGTCGGGGGCCGAGGACCTCGGCAGCCCGCTGGACGCCATCCCGCCGCACACCATCACCACGTCGTACTTCGGCAACACCGAGTGGCTGAAGAAGAACCCCGGCGCGGCCGCCCGGCTGGTGGCGGCCCTGCGGGAGGCCGCCCACTACTACAACACCGCGCCGGACAGCCGACTCGGCGCCCTGGGCGCCCAGTACGGCGGCGTCGACTACCCGGCGCTGGCCAAGAAGTACCCCGACATCCTCCAACAGGCCCACTGGGGCTCCTGGCCCGCCGAACCCGCGGGACCCGCCGACATCGCCGCGACCCAGAAGTGGATCGCCACCGCGGTCTCCTTCGGGCAGCTCAAGAAGACCGTCCGGGTCGAGCCGCTGCTGTACCGGACGGCGACCGAGAGCAGGCTGAGGTGACGGCCGCGCCCGCCGAGGCCGTGCCCCGGCCGCTGGGCGCCGCCGTCGCGCTGAGCGCCACCGGGGTCACCAAGCTCTACCCCGCCAAGGACGGCCGTGCCACGGGCATTTCGGGGATCTCCCTGGACGTCGCGGAGAAGACCGTGGTCGCCGTCGTGGGCCGCTCGGGCAGCGGCAAGTCCACACTCCTGCGCACCATGGCGGGACTCGTCACCCCCGACAGCGGCCATGTCCTGTGCCAGGGAACGCCGGTGACCGGGCCGCCCCCGCAACTGCGCTGCGTCTTCCAGGACTACGGCGAGTCGCTGTTCCCGTGGACCACGGTGCTCGGCAACGTGGAGTTCGGCGCGCGCCACGGCCCCGCCGCCACCCGCGCGGACCGGCGGCGCCTTGCGCGGGAGGCGCTGCGGCTCGTCGGGCTGCCCGATGTGGACGACCGCTACCCGTGGGAGCTCTCAGGCGGCATGCAGCAGCGGGCGGCGATCGCCCGCGCCCTCGCCTCCCAGCCGCGGATCCTGCTGCTCGACGAGCCGTTCGGCGCGGTCGACGCCCTCAGCCGCGCCCGGCTCCAGGACATGCTGCAGGAGGTGTCGGCCCGCCTCGCACTCACCACGGTCTTCGTCACGCACGACCTCGACGAGGCGGTCTACCTGGCGGACCGCGTCGTCGTGGTCGACCAGCGGGGCGAGGGACTCACCGCAGACCTCCCCATCGCCCTGCCCCGGCCGCGCCACCCCGTCGACAGCCGCGAGAGCGACACCTTCCTCACCGCGCGCCGGGCCCTCCTCGAAACGGTGCTCCAGCCATGAACGAGCGCTCTCCACACCCCGCGTACCCCGCCGGGGACGCACCCCCCGAGGCCGCGGAGCGGGAGCCCCGGCCCGCGGCGCCGCCCGGCCCCGGCCCCGGCGGGGCGACGGCCCCCGGGGGCCGGGTCCGCACCCTGGCCACCTCCCGCCTGCTGGGCTGGCTCGTGGTGGCGGCGTGCCTGGTGCTGTGGCAGGCCGCGACCAGCGGCGGGCTCGCCACCTCGCCCGTCTTCCCGCCCCTGTCCGACGTGCTGGCGGCCTGGTGGCACGGCGCGCGGGACGGCACCCTGCCGCACGCGCTCCTGGCCACGCTCTCCGTCACCCTCGCCGGCTACGCGATCGCCGCGGTGGGCGGTGTGCTGCTGGGCGTCCTGATGGGGCGGATCCGGATCGCCTACGGGCTGCTCGAACCCCTCATCGAACTGATCAGGCCCATCCCCATCACGGCACTCGTGCCGCTGCTCGTCCTGCTGATCGGCATCGGCGACCAGCTGAAGATCTTCGCGGTCTGCCTCGCAGCCGCCTTCCCGGTGATCCTCAACACCTTCGCGGGCATCAGGTCGGTGTCGCGGACACTGCGCGAGACGGGGCTGACCTTCGGGCTCTCCGGGCCCCGGGCGATGTGGGAGATCGACATACGGCACGCGCTGCCGCAGATCTTCACCGGGCTGCGCACGGCGCTCGCCATGTCGCTGATCATCGCCGTCTTCAGCGAGATGATCTCCGGCAACACGGGCATCGGCTTCCAGATCCTCACCAGCCAGCAGACCCTCGACGTCACCGCCCTCTACACGCAGGTCTTCACGCTCGCCGCCGTGGGCTACCTGATCAACCTGCTGTTCCTCGTGGTCGAAGGGGTGGTCCTGCCGTGGCGTCCGGGATCGCCGCGCCGCCGCACCTCCTGAGCACTCCGGCGCCCCGCCCGGGGAGCGCCCCCGAACCCCGTTACCCCATCTCCGAGGAGTCCCCGTGTCCGACACGGACAGGCAACTGCACCTGGGCTGGTCCATCTGGCCCACCGGCTTCCACGCCGCCGGATGGCGGCTGCCCGAGGCAGCGGTCGACGGCACCTACAACCCGCGCTTCCTCCAGCGGATGGCCCGCACCGCCGAGCGCGGCAAGCTCGACTTCTACTTCATCGGCGACCGGGTCGTCGGGCTGCCCGAGTGGCAGCACGAGCGCCCCAACCAGGTGACCAGGCCTGAAGCCCTCACGGTGGCGGCCAACGTCGCCGCAGTCACCGAGCACATCGGCATCGTCGCCACCGTCAACACCACCTACTCCGACCCCTATTCGCTGGCGCGCTCGATGGCGATGCTCGACCACCTCAGCGAGGGGCGCGCGGGCTGGAACATCGTCACGGGCCTCGACGAGCAGGCCGCGAAGAACTTCAGCCGCGACAAGCACTGGGACAACGAGCGCCGCTACGACTGGGCCGACGAGTTCGTGGAGGTCGCCTCCCGGCTCTGGGACAGCTGGGAGGACGACGCCTTCGTCGCCGACAAGGCGTCGGGCCGCTTCGTCGACGAGGCGAAGATCCACCGCGTCGACCACAAGGGCGAGTTCTTCTCCGTCGCGGGCCCCCTCAACATCGGCAGGCCGCCGCAGGGCCGCGTCCCGCTGGTGCACGCGGGCTCCTCCGAGCGCTCCCGCGAGTTCGGCGCCAAGTACGCCGACATCCGCTTCACCATGGCGTCCGACCTGGACGTCGCGCAGCGGCAGTACGCGGACCTCAAGGGCAGGCTCGCCCGCTACGGCCGCCCCCGCGACGCCCAGAAGATCCTGCCGGGCCTCGCGGTGTACGTCGCGGAGACCCCGGCGGCGGCGCACGCCAAGTACCGGGAGATCCAGGACCTGGCCACCCTCGCCCCTGACGCGGCCCCGCTCTCCGGGGCACTCGGCGAGGACGTCTCGGGCCGCCCCCTCGACGTGCCGCTCGGCGAACTCCTCGACCTCGCCTCCGTGCCCGAGGCAGGGCGGCGGATCGTGGCCAGGGCCAGGCTCGCCTACGGCGATGAGGACATCACCCTCCTGGACCTCGTGCGCTACACCCGGCTCGGCGGCGGCCACCGCGAGGTCGTCGGCGACGCGAAGGGCGTCGCCGACTTCATGGAGCAGTGGCTCCTGGACGGTGCGGCGGACGGCTTCGTCCTGTTCCCGCCGTACCTCCCCGGCACGCTCGAGCAGTTCACCGACCTCGTCGTCCCCGAGCTCCAGCGGCGCGGACTGCACCGCAAGGAGTACACGAGCCGCACCTTCCGCTCGTTCTTCGGCCTGCCGCGCCCGCTGAGCAGCTTCGCCGCCCCGGCCGGCTCCGAGGCCCTCGCATGAGCGCACCCGGGGCCGCGGGCAGGTCGGCGGTCCTGGCCGGCGCCGCCGAACTGCTCGCCCTCACCGCGCGCCCCGGCGGGCGGCCGGTCCTCCTGCACGTCGGCAACCCGCGCCCCGGAGGCGGCGACCCGCTCACCGCCTACCGGGCCGCGCACCTGCCGGGCGCGGTCTACGCCGACCTCCCGCGCGACCTCGCGGGCGAGCCGGGCCACGGCACGGGCAGGCGCCCCCTGCCGGAGCCCGCACGGCTCCAGGACGCGCTGCGCCGCTGGGGCGTGCGCGCGTCGTCGGCCGTGGTCGTCTACGACGACGAGGGCGGCAGGTCGGCGGGCCGCGCCTGGTGGGTGCTGCGCTGGGCCGGGCTCTTCGACGTACGGCTGCTCGACGGCGGCCTCGCCGCCTGGAGCGCGGCCGGCGGCCCGCTCACCGCCGACGTGCCGGAGCCCGCGCCGGGCGACGTCCGCGTCGCGCCGGGCGCCCTGCCCGTGCTCGACGCCGCGGGCGCCGCCCGGCTCGCCGCCGAGGGTCTGCTGCTCGACGCCAGGTCCGCGCCCCAGTACCGCGGAGAGGCCGGGCAGGGCGGCGACCGGCCCGCCGGGCACATCCCCGGCGCGGTCAGCGCGCCGACCGGGGAAAACCTCGGCCCGGACGGGAGGTTCGCCGGCACCGCGGAGCTCGTCGCGCGCTTCCGGCGCCTCGGCGCGGACGGGAGCGTGCCGGTCGGCGTGTACTGCGGCGGCGGGGTCGCGGCCGCCCACGAGATCGCGGCGCTCGCGGCCGCCGGCATCGAGGCCGCGCTCTACCCGGGGTCGTGGTCCGCGTGGATCGGCGACCCCGGGCGCCCCGTCGCCACCGGCCCGCGACCGTGGGGCGGGGACGGCTGAGGGAACGCGCGGCGCGGGGAGCGGACCGCTCCCCGCGCACCGGCCGGCGGCTCAGCCTCCCAGGGGGCAGCGGCCGCCGCACGGTCCGCCGCCCCCGCCCCGCTCGCGGTCGCGCGGGGGCCCGGGCGGCTGCCAGGGGCCGTCCAGCTCAACGACGACCCTGGTCCTGTCGGGCCGGTTCCACATGCTGCTGCACAGCACCGCGAGGCCGGTGGCGCGGTCCCTGCTGAGGCTTTCGATCAGCGGCACCTCGCGCCCGCACTCCGTCTCCAGCTGCGCGGCGATCTCCGGCGCCGGCACCGCGCAGCTGACCCGGCACCAGGCGCGTACCGGCTCGACCCCGCCCATCTGGCGCAGGATCGTGTCGAGCGACTCCACGGCGTGCACCGCGGCGCCGACCTCGGTCAGGACGTCGGACGGGATCCAGATGAGGGCCAGGACGCTGAGCAGCCCGTCGATGTACGACTGCCGCGCGAGCAGGTGCGCGGGGCTGCCCGGGGGCCGTTCGAGGAGTCCCGCCTCGGCGGCGGGCAGCGGCAGCAGCCGCACGTCGCGCACGACGGTGCGGGCGACGCCGCCCGCCTGACGCACCGTCTCGTGCAGGGACGGCCCCTGGCGCCGGGACAGGACGAGGTCGGTCCTGCGGTTGACGAACGTGCCGGCGCCCCGCACCCGCCGCACCAGCAGGCGCTGCTCGAGCTCCTGGACCGCGGCCCGCGCCGCGGCGCGGCTGACGTGGAACCGCCCGGCGATCTCGTGCTCGCTCGCGACCCTGCTGCCCGCGGGGCGATCGGCTATCTCGGCGGCGAGGACATCGGCTATCCCGGCGTACCGGCTGTTGTTGGCCACGGCCGCCAGCCTGCGGCGGCGAGTTGTCCCGGCGACCCGCCGCAGGACGACGTCCCGTACTGCGAACGGTGAATTCTGGGCGTACCCGCCACACCGGTGCGCGCGCCCCGGGGGATGCCGTCGGCACTCTTGACGCGGACACGTCGGTGGGTATGGTCTAGTCCAACGCCGGGGCCTTTGCTGACGCATCGGCACCACCCCCCCGTGCCCCCACGCGCGGGAGGTGCCGCCCCGTCGTGCCCGGGGTCCCTCGCGGATCCCCCCGTGCCCCCCGGGCTTCCCCCCACCGACTCCGGGCCGCCATGGGGACGGCCGCCCGGTGAGGAGTGAATGCAGTGCGCCGTCGCATGATCGCCGCAGTCGCCGCCGCCGCGTCCGCGGTCACCCTGTCCGCCCTGGCACTCGGCCCCGCGCAGGCCGCGGCCCCGCACACCGCGCCCGCGGGTTCCGCCAGGCTCGCCGCCTTCGTGGTCAGCGAGTCCCAGTTCGACCAGATGTTCCCGAGCCGCAACGCCTTCTACACCTACGGCGGCCTGACCGACGCCCTCTCTGCGTATCCCGGCTTCGCCAACACCGGCGACGACACCGTCAAGAAGCAGGAGGCGGCCGCCTTCCTCGCCAACGTCGGCCACGAGACCGGCGGCCTCCAGTACGTCGTGGAGCAGAACACCGCCAACTACCCGAACTACTGCGACACCAGCCAGCCCTACGGCTGCCCGGCGGGCACGGACAAGTACTACGGCCGCGGCCCGCTCCAGCTGAGCTGGAACTTCAACTACAAGGCGGCGGGCGACGCCCTCGGCATCGACCTGCTCGACAACCCCGACCTGGTGCAGAACGACGCCTCCGTCGCCTGGAAGACCGGCCTGTGGTACTGGGACACCCAGAGCGGCCCCGGCACCATGACCCCGCACGACGCCATCGTGAACGGCAAGGGCTTCGGCGAGACCATCCGCTCCATCAACGGATCGATCGAGTGCAACGGCGGCAACCCCGCCCAGGTGCAGGACCGCGTCGACACCTACCAGCGCTTCGCGCAGATCCTCGGCGTCGACCCCGGCGGCAACCTCAGCTGCTGAGCGGCGGACGGCCGTGTGCCCGGCACCCCACGGGGGTGCCGGGCACACCCGCACACCCGGCCGCGCGGACACCCGCCGCGCGGACACCGGGGCCGCGCCGCGGGCGCCTCACCGCTCCCCGGGCGGGCCCGGCGCCTCCGCGCCGGTCTCCCGCAGCCTCTTCTGCGTCCTGTGCTCGTGGTAGAGGCGCCCCACCAGCGCACCGCCGTACACCACGAACCCCACGCCCACCAGCCAGGACTGGATCACCAGGACCGTGCCGAACGGTCCGTACGTCACCGCGCTCGACGCGATGAGCGGCGAGAACACCAGCTGCGAGAAGATCCGCAGCCCCAGCATCCCGAGCGCCGTCGCCGCCGCCCCCGGCACCAGCGCGCCCCACCGCACCCGGCCGGCCAGCAGCACCCGCTGCGACCACCAGATGAAGAGGTACGCGCCCACCACGTCGGCGATCGTCCCGAACACCTTCCACGCCACCGAGTCCGACGTGACGGGCGTGTTGACGAAGATGATCAGGTACACGATCAGGGCGGCGAGCCACACCACATGCCGCCACACCGTGTGCCAGCGGGCCGTCGACAGGTCCCACACCCGCTCGTACCCCGTCTGCACCGCCCCGCCGAAGGTGAGGCCGAACACGGCGAGCGCCGCGAGGCCGAGCGCCGTGGTGCCCTGGAGCGCCTGGCCGGGCCTGCTGAACAGCTCCTGGATCTCCTCCTGCGGTCCTGCGGACACGCCGATGCCCTGGCCGAGCCACCGGGCGAAGCCCTGGCCGCTCGCCGGGTCGGCGGCCGCCACGACGATCAGCAGCGGAACGAGGGTGAGGAAGCCGAGCGCCGCGAACCCCATCGCGCGGTGCATCAGCTCCATCTCGCGGCCTCGGCTCCAGGCCAGCTCGACCAGCGAGCCCGCGATCCTGCGCCGCGCGCGCAGGACACGGCCCGGGCGGTCCACCGCGCCGGCACGTTTCCGGGTCATATTCCGTCTACTACCCCTCAGGTCGCGGCGGTCCGGCGGACGCCCCGAACGGGTGCTCGGACACGCCCGGGACGTGGACCGGATCATATAGGCGGTTCGCGCGCAAACGACCGCCGTCCCCTCGGGGTAAGAGAGCGGTAACCCGCCCGCGCAATGGCCCGTCCCGCCGGACCCGTACCCGGACCCGTACGTGGGCGCACGTGCCGCGGGGCGGGCGGGCCCCGCGTCCCGTCCGCCCCGCCGCCCGCGCCCGCCGGCTACCGCCGCCCGAGCCGCCGCTCGCCGCCCGCGCCGGTCTTGTACGCCATCCCGTAGTGCGCGAACACCTTCGGCTCGTCCTCCGCGGGCAGCTCGCCGTCCACGTCGATCGACGGCGCCTCCTTCGCGACCTTCCGGTCCACGGCCACCTTCAGGTAGCCGGGGCCCACGGTCGCGTTGTCCAGCGGCACGAACACCAGCCGCCGCTTGGTCGGCATGCCCACCGTGACCGTCGCGAACGAGGGCTGGTCGGTCCCCGTGTCCACGTAGACGGCCTCCAGCGAACCGATCTTCTTCCCGCCGACGTCGACCACGTCATGGTCGCGCCACTCCCGGATGTCCTCCGGCTCGAACATCGTCCACCCGCCTTCCGGCCCCCGCTGGTCCCTGCTGTGTGAGTAACCCCCGTGAGCCGTGTACCCGGGACGGGCCGGTGATCACGGGGAGCGGGCGCCGATCACCGTGACGTCGGGCGCCGGGGTCCGTTCGGAGCAACCCGGCGCCGGGCAGGGGCGCCCGGGTCAGGCGCCCTTGCGGCCCAGCCAGACCGTGTCGCCGAACGGCTCGGCCACACTGCCGGCGAGCGCCGGGAACCTGCGCTCCGCGCGGGGCACCGCCGAGACCAGCGGGACCGGGGCGGTGCGCTCCATGCGCAGTGCGTCCACCGACTCCGCGAGCAGCTCGTACTCGGTCGTGTCGTCGTGCGTCGCCACCCGGATCAGCCGCCCGTGCGCCAGGTGCTCGGCGATCATCTCCTGGTGCTCGGCGTCGTCCCGCCAGGCCCGCAGCGTGTCCGGCACGTCGGGCACGTCGGCGCCGACCGGGGCGAGCGCCTGCGCGGGGATGCCGCCGCCGTCGGGCGTCGGGTCGAGGCGCTCCGCGATCCAGGTGGCGCGGTCGCGCAACCACCACAGCGCGAGGGCCAGGGTGGGGGCACGGTACGTGCCGAGCGGCACTCCGACGCGCTGCCCGCCGCACACGCCGTACGCGGTGACGTGGCACAGGAATTCGTCATGCACGGCCGCTCTCCTTGCGCCGTCCGTCGGGGGTCGGGTGGCCGCGCGGGGCGATCTCCGGGAGAGCAGGGAGGAGACGCAATCGCCCCATTGTGCGATCACTTCATTATGTGACCGATGCTGACGCGCTGTCACCACGCGATTCCGGCCAGTTTCCACCGGGCCCCGGTGCCGTCAACTGGCCGGAACCGCCAGGGGTCCTGGCAGGATGAGCCGCCATGAACCCTCCCTCCGGCGCCGACACCCTCGCAGAAGCCGACGGCCGCACCGCCCTGACCATGGTCCGCGCCTTCCCGCACCCGCCCCGCGCGGTGTGGCGGGCGCTCACCGAACCGGCGGAGCTGTCTCAATGGTTCCCCTTCCGGGTCGACCTGGACCCGCGCCCCGGCGGCACCCTCACCTTCGGCACGCCCGCCGGCGACGTGCAGTCGGCCACCGGCACCGTCACCGAGCTGGACGCGCCGCGGCGCTTCGCCTTCGACCGGGGCGCCGAGCACCTCGCCTGGACCGTCGCCCCGGACGGCGACGGCGCGGAACTGACCCTGGTGCACACCTTCGACGACCGCGCGGCCGCGCCGGGCTTCGCCGCCGGATGGGACCTCTGCCTGGCCGCGCTGCGCGACCTGCTCGACGGCGGACCCGTCGAGCGGCGCCGCGACGGAGGCGCGCTGCACGACGCGTACCTGCGCCACTTCGGCCTCGACCGGGGCACGGCCACCACCGGGGGCGGCACCAGGGCCGTGCGCTTCGAGCGGCAGCTCACCGCCCCCGCAGCCCGCGTCTGGGAGGTGCTCGCCGCGGGCATCGAGCCCGTTCCCGGACTGCCCGTCCCCGCGGGCTTCACCGACAGCGACGTACCGGCGGGCCACGCGCGCGAGGTGCGGCCGCCCCACCTGCTCAGCTACGAGTGGGCCGACGGCGGCACCGTCACCTGGGAGCTGCGCGAGGACACCGGCCACGGCGCCCGGCTCGTCCTCACCCAGACCGGGCAGAAGACCTTCGACACGGACCGGGCGCTCGCCGCCTGGCACACCAGGATCGAGGACCTGGCGGCGCGGCTGCGCACCCCGTGACGCGTGCGGGCGAGCCCCGGCCGGCCGTCAGTCGCCGCTGTCGTCGTCGCCGCGCAGCGACGACACGCTCAGCAGCTCCTCGAACTCCGAGAGCCCGGCCACCAGGTCGGGCACGCTGCCGCTGCCCTCCACGTCCACATAGACGAGAGCCGTGCCCGCCTCCGAGGACCTCGGCGGCGGGCCCTCCCCGTCGGGCTGCGGCGCCGCGCGGTCCACCCGTACCTGCACCACCTGGAATCCCCGCGCGCTGGTGTACTCCAGAACGCGCGTCAGCACGCCGGTGCCGATCCGGTACGCCAGATGCAGCCGGGACACCTCGGGCGTCGCCAGCGCGGGCACGCGCCGGGTCGCCCACGGGTAGCCCTGGACCACCAGGAAGTGCACACCCGTCACCCCTATGGCGAGCAGCGGCAGCCCGCCGCCGCATGCCATGCCCACGGCACAGGTCAGCCATACCGTGGCCGCCGTCGTCAGGCCCCGCACCGCGTCACGCCGCACGAAGATCAGCCCGCCGCCGATGAAGCCGATGCCCGAGACGATCTGCGCCGCCACCCGCGACGGGTCGAAAGAGACGTTCTCCAGGCCGAGCACCGCGTTGAAGCCGTGCTGCGAGACCTCCATGAACAGGGCGCTGCCCACACCCACCAGCGTGTGCGTCCGCAGGCCCGCGCTTTTCTGCTGGCGGGCGCGCTCGGCCCCGATCAGCGTCGAGAGTAGCAGGGCGAGGGCCAGCTCGGCGAACTGCCGGCCGCCCTGACCCGCCGCAGGGTCGAACAGGGAAAAAGCCAAGTCACGCAACGGGGGACCTCCCCAACCCGACGTCTGGCACGCAGCGGACAACGGCTACGAGGGTATGCCAGGCGCCGCGGCCGCCGCCGCGCGCCACCGCGCGCCGCGCCGGGCGACCCGCAGGCCGCACGGCCGCACTGCCGGGAGGGAGCGGTCCGGCCCGCCCGACGGCGGGCCGGACCCTGGCCTCAGAGGTCGAACTCGTGCGGCGGCAGGCCGAGCGCGTAGCACGCCTCGCGGACCACGGCCTGCTCGTCCTTGTCGAAGTCGCCGTCCGCACCGCCGATGACGATGCCGATCTGGACGACGGCGCGCGCCTCGGCGGGCTTCTTCTTCGCCTTGGCGATCTCCTGGAGCACGCCGACCTTGCCGAACGCGAAGTCCGCCTGGAGCTTGCCGATGTTCTCCTCGAACCGGCGCTGCAGGTCGGCCGCGGGGAAGTTCTGCAGGACGTCGTTGGCGGTGATCAGCGACGCGACCCGCTGGCGCTCCGACGGGTCGACCGAGCCGTCGGCCGCCGCCACCAGCGCGCACATCGCCATGCTCGCGTCGCGGAACGCCCCGCTCTTGAGGTCGTTCTTCTTCGCCGTCAGCTGCGTCTGCATCGTCGCGGCGGATTCCTTGAAGCGGTCCCAGAGGGCCATGCCGTCATCTCTCCTCATGATTCAGATCGGGCACCCGGGACAACGCGCGGGCCACGCCGATGGTGCCCGCCCGGGCCCGGCGGCTTGGTGAGTTCTTTGCCCGCGGCGCCCGCCGCCCGTCAGCGCGGGGCGGCGGCCCGCCGGCACGCGGCGGCGTTCGTCAGGGCCCTGCGGCCCGCCACAGCAGCAGCGCCACGTCCACCGCGGCCACCAGCACGGCCGCGAGGAACGGCGCACGCGGCCTGCCGCGCCCCGCCGCGGCCCCCGCCACCGCGGCCGCGAGCGCCGCCCCGACGGCGGCCGCGCCCGGGCCCGCGGGAGCGCCGGACGCCAGCAGGACCGTCGCCGCCACCAGCGGCACCGGGAGCAACAGCCGTACGGGTCCCGCGCCCAGCCGCTGGGGCGCGCCCCGCACCCCGGCGGCCAGGTCGTCCGCGATGTCCGGCAGCACGTTGCCGAGGTGCGCGCCCACCCCGAGCAGCGCCGCCGCGGCGACCACCCGCCACGACGGCGCGGACCCGCCGGGCGCCCCGAGCGCCACGAAGGCGGGCAGCGCGCCGAAGCCGACCGCGTACGGCAGCGGGGAGAGCACCGTCGCCTTCAGCCCCAGGTTGTACGCCCAGGCCCCCGCCACCCCCACCAGGTGCACGGCGCCCGCTGCGGGCCCGTACAGCAGGGAGAGCGGCACGCACAGCGCCGCGGAGACGAGCGCGGCCCCCAGCACGCCCGACGCGGAGACCGCGCCGCCCGCGACCGGCTTGTCCCCGCGGCCCGCCGCCAGGTCGCGCGCCGCATCGACCGCGTCGTTGCTCCAGCCGATCGACAGCTGGCCCGCGAGCACCGCGGCCGTGGCGAGCAGCACCGCGCCCGCGCTCCGGCCCGACGCCACGGCGAGACCCGCGACGAGCAGCGTCACCACGGCCGTGGGGCCCGGGTGGCAGGCCCCGAGGAGGGCGGCGGCCGCGGCGCGCCGCGCCGGGCGCGCGGCCCGCTGCGGCCGTGGTGCGGCGTCCATCAGGTCATCGTAGGCACGGGTACACGGCGCCGCGCCGCATGCCGGGGCGTGGCGGGGGAAGTGGGGACCTCGGACCGGCGTCGGCGTCCGAACCGGGGAACCGGTGTGAGACAGGACGCGGTGCGGGCAATGATGTTCCGTTCCCGAGCTGATCGGACCCCAGATGACACGCATCGCAGCCGTGCACGGAGTGCTCGCTCCGCACCGCTACAGCCAGCGCGAGATCACCGACATGGTGGCGCGCACGTGCCTGCCCGACGGCGCCGACCGACGCCTGCTCGACCGCCTGCACACCAGCGCGCGGGTGAGCGGGCGTGCGATGGCCATGCCGCTCGAACGCTACGCGGAACCCGGCGACTTCGGCGACACCAACGACGTGTTCATCGAGACGGCCGTGCCGCTGGGGGAGGAGGCGGTGGCCGGCGCGCTGGACGCCGCGGGCCTGTCGCCGCGCGACGTCGACCTGCTGATGTTCACCTCCGTCACGGGCATCGCGGCGCCGTCCGTGGACGCCCGCCTCGTCGGCAGGCTCGGCCTGCGGCCCGACGTGAAGCGGCTGCCGGTCTTCGGCCTCGGCTGTGTGGCGGGCGCCGCGGGGCTCGCCAGGATCCACGACCACCTGCTCGGACGGCCCGACGATGTGGCCGTGCTGCTCTCCGTCGAGCTGTGCAGCCTCACCTTCCAGCCCGACGACGCGTCACCCGCGAACCTCGTGGCCTCGGGCCTGTTCGGGGACGGCGCGGCCGCCGCCGTCCTGTGCGGCGCCCGCCGCGGGGCGGGCGGGCCCGCCGTGGTCGAGACGCGCAGCCACCTCTACCCGGACACCGAGCACGTGATGGGCTGGGACATCACAGGCTCCGGGTTCCGGGTGCTGCTCGACCCCGGCGTGCCCGACGTGGTCCGCAAGAACCTCGCTGCCGACGTCGACGGTTTCCTCGCCGACCACGGGCTCACCCGCGACGACATCACCGCCTGGGTCTGCCACCCCGGAGGACCCAAGGTCCTGACGGCCGTCGAGGAGTCGCTCGACCTGCCCGCGGGGGCGCTCGACGTCACCTGGCGCTCCCTCGACTCGATCGGCAACCTCTCGTCCTCGTCCGTCCTGCACGTGCTGCGTGACACCCTGGCGGAGCGGCGCCCGCAGGCCGGCACCGCGGGACTGCTCCTCGCCATGGGGCCCGGCTTCTGCGCGGAACTCGTCCTGCTGCGCTGGTGACCTGGGGATCCGGGCGGCACGGGGACGGCGGAGAAGGGAACGGGGAAGACGATGATCTGGTACACCGTGCTGGTGCTCGCCGTGGGCGCGGAGCGCCTCGCCGAGCTGGCCGTCTCGCGGCGCAACGCCCGCTGGAGCCTGGCGCGCGGCGCCGTGGAGCACGGCAGGGGCCACTACCCGGCGATGGTGGCCCTGCACACCGCGCTGCTCGTCGCCTGCCTCGCCGAGGCCCACTACGCGCACCGTCCGTTCCTGCCCGCGCTCGGCTGGCCCATGCTCGCCGCCGTCGTCCTCGCGCAGGGGCTGCGCTGGTGGTGCGTCACCGCGCTCGGCCCGCGCTGGAACACGAAGGTGCTCGTCGTGCCGGGGCTGCCCCTCGTCACCTCGGGTCCCTACCGGCTGCCGGGGCTCAGGCACCCCAACTACCTGGCGGTGGCCGCCGAGGGCGTCGCCCTGCCGCTCGTGCACACCGCCTGGCTGACGGCCGTTGCCTTCACCCTGCTCAACGCCTGGCTGCTGGCCGTGCGGATACGGTGCGAGAACGCGGCGCTCGCCCCGGCGGGCACCGCCACATGATCGACGTCCTGGTGGCGGGCGGTGGCCCCGCAGGGCTCGCGGCCGCGCTGCACGCGAGGGCCGCGGGGCTGCGGACCGTGGTGATCGAGCCCCGCGCCGGCGCCCTCGACAAGGCGTGCGGCGAGGGCATCATGCCGAGCGGCGTCCGCGCGCTCACCGACCTCGGCGTCCGCCTCCCGCAAGGACGGGCGCTGCGCGGCATCCGCTACGTGCGCGGGGGCCTGGACGCCAGGGCGCTGTTCGACTCCGGGCAGGGCCGGGGCATCCGCCGCACCGAGCTGCACGCCGCGCTGCTCGCCAGGGCACAGGACGCGGGCGTCGCGCCCGTGCCGGGCCGGGTGGCCGGCGTCGAGCAGGACGCCGACGGCGTCACCGCGGGCGGCCTGCGCGCCCGCTGGCTGATCGCCGCCGACGGCCTGCACTCGCCCGTGCGCCGCGCCCTCGGCCTCGACCTGCAGCGCGGGCCGCGCGCCGCCCGCCGCTACGGGCAGCGCCGCCACTACCGGATGGCGCCCTGGAGCGACCTGGTCGAGGTGCACTGGTCGCAGGCGGGCGAGGCGTACGTGACCCCCGTCGCCGACGACCTGGTGGGCGTCGCGGTCCTCAGCTCCCTGCGCCTCGGCTACGACGAGCACCTCGCCGCCTTCCCCGAGCTGCGCGCCCGCCTCACCGGCGCCCCCGCGACCGCCGTGCGCGGCGCGGGGCCGCTGCGGCAGTCCGCCCGTGCCCGCGTCGCCGGGCGCGTCCTGCTCGTCGGCGACGCAGCCGGCTATGTCGACGCGCTCACCGGCGAGGGCATCGCGCTCGGCCTCGCCTCGGCGCGGGCCGCCGTGGCCCGCCTGCGCACCGGCGAACCGGCGGCGTACGAGCGCGACTGGCGCGCCCTGACCCGCCGCCACCGGGCGCTGACCGGCGCCCTGGTGCGGGTGGCGGGCCGCCCCGCCGCCCGGCTCGTGGTGCCCGCTGCCGCCGCCCTGCCCGGCGTCTTCACGGCGGCGGTCCGCGCGCTCCAGTGAGCGCGGCCGCCGCGCCCCCGCGGGCTCAGCCTTCCTGCTCGCGCCCGAGGTGCTGGACCGCCGTGGCCGCGAGGTCGCCCGGCAGGACGTGCGCCACGTAGTCGGCGACGGCCGCTTCGAGGCCCACGTCGCGGCCCGCCTGCTCCGACAGGTACCAGCGGTGCTCCAGCACCTCGTGGTAGATCTGCGCGGTGTCCGTGTCGCCCCGCAGCTCCAGCGGGACCGCGCGCACCGTCGGCCGGAACACGTCGCGCACCCAGCGGTGCGCGAGCACCTCGGGCCGCGCGCCCAGCGGATCGCCCGGCGCGTAGTCCTCCTGCGTCGCCATCCAGGACTCCAGGTCGCCGAGCAGCCTGCGCGCCTGGTTCTCCTCGGCGTCCAGGCCCGTCAGCCGCAGCAGCTGGCGCTGGTGATGGCCCGCGTCGACGACCTTCGGCAGGAAACGCACGGTGTCGCCGTGCGGGGAGCTCTCGATGCGCATCTCCGCCACGTCGAAGCCGAGGTCGTTGAGCCTGCGGATGCGCCGGTCGATGTAGTGCCGCTTGTCCACGGGGTAGACCGACTCGCGGGTCAGTTCGTGCCACAGCTCCTCGTACCGCTCCACGATCGCCGCGCCGAACGGCACCGGGTCGATCGACGGGTGCAGCGCACCCGACGCCTCCAGATCCATCAGCTCGCCCGCGATGTTCATCCGCGCCAGCTCGATGTCGTACTCCCGCTGGCCCTGGCTGAGCCTCTGGTGCAGCTCGCCGGTCTCCGCGTCGACCAGGTACGCGGCATAGGCGCCCGCGTCCCGCCGGAACAGCGCGTTCGACAGCGAGCAGTCGCCCCACGCGAACCCGGCGAGATGGAGCCGCACGAGCAGCACGGCGAGCGCGTCCATCAGCCGCTTCACCGTGCTCGGCCGCATCGTCGACTCGAACATCGAGCGGTACGGAAGCGACCCCTTCAAGTGCCGTGTGACCAGCGCGGACTCGATCTCCTCGCCGCCTTGCGCACTGCGCCCCGTCACCACGGCGAGCGCCTCGACCGCCGGGATGCCCAGCCGGTGCAGGTCCCGCAGCAGCCCGAACTCCCGTACCGCGGCGCGCTCGGTGATCTCCTTGACGGCCACCACCTCGGGCCCGGCGGCGGCGAACCGCACCACGTGCCGCGAGATGCCGCGCGGCAGCGGCACCAGGCACTCCTCGGGCCACTGTTCCAGGACGGTGTCCCAGGGCAGGTCGAGGAGTTGGGCCGGATGCTCCGGATTGGTCGCGCTGATCTGCAGCGCCATGCGCGCCTCCGCTGTGGATGGGCAGGGTCGGGCAGTGCGCGGGACGCCGCTGTCCCCGCGCCCCCAGTGTGCCGGGTGGCCGCCCGGCGCCGCCCACCGCGGGGCCCCGCCGCCTCAGCTCCGCAGCAGCAGCTCCGTGTTGCGGTCCTCGGCGCTGCCGTAGGCGGTGGTGCTCGCGCCGGGCGCGTTGTGCGCGAACTCCCGGTACAGCGCGGCGAGTCCGGTCTGCGACAGATCACCGAAGTCGGTGCGCGCGGGGGCGCCCGACTCGATCAGGGTGGTGAAGAGGGAGAGCGTACCGTCGCCGTTGTCGGCGAGCTCGACGATCCGGGCGAGCTGCGGCCGGTCCACGTGCGAGGCGGTGGAGACCTCCCAGAACGTGCCGTGCGGCAGGATGCGGTTGCGGTGACTGTGCCCGTTGACCCAGGCGCGCACGTTGCGGTGCCGCTTGAGGAGCGCCACCATCTCGTCGCCGGTGTGCCGCGCCTCGCCCGGCTTCGCCGGGTCGGGGTGCGTGTTGGTCATCGTCCAGCTGTTGTGGTGGCTGAAGACGACGACGTGCGCGTCCCGGTGGGCGGCCAGGGTGCGGTCGAGCCAGGCCAGCTGCCCGGTGCCGACCGAGCCGAGGAAGTGGCCGCCGCGGTCCGTGGTGTCGACGCTCACCCCGACGACGTTCTCGCCCATCGGGAAGGTGTAGTAGAGGGTGCCGGCCGCGAGGTTGTCCGCCGTGTAGCCGTGGCCGTGCGGGCCCGCGCCGGTGCGCGCGGGGTCGAGGTGCGCCGCGAGGTAGTCGTGCGGGGTGAACGGCGCCCTGCGCTCGTCGGGTGTGACGGTGCGCATCCTGCGCCGGTCCCGCCGCAGCAGCGAGACCAGCTCGTCGCCCGCGGGGTGGCTGCCCGCGGTGAGGATCCCGCGGAGCGGGTCGGCCTCGCCCGACGGCACCGTGTACAGCTTGCGGTCGCCCACCGCGAACTCCGCGAGGTAGCCGGAGCGGTCCGCCATGGCGCCGCTGGCGAGCGCGTCGTGGTTGCCGACCGTCGAGTACCAGGGCAGGCGCAGGCCCGGGCTGGTCACCGGGCGGATCACCGCGTCCAGATAGCCGTCGATACGGGGGAAGCCGTAGCGCTTGTCGAGGTCGCGCAGCGCGGTCTCCGGCTGCCAGTACAGCTCCTCGCCGCAGTTCTGCGGGCCTTCGTAGCGGTGCGGGTCACCGGTGTTGGGGGTGACGCGCCCGCCGCTCATCACGGTGAGGAACCAGTCGAGTTCGTCCCGGGAGTTGTTGTCCGTGTTGTCGCCCGTGGTCACCGCGAAGGACACCGGCGCGCCCGTCGCGGGGCCGTTCCTGATCGCGTTGATCCGCTCGACGAGCGCCACCGCGCCCGGCACGGACAGGGCCTCCTGCGGGCGCCACCCGGTCAGCTGCGAGCCGCGCAGGTACTCGGTGCGCACCGGGTGCTGCACGTCCACCAGGTGGAGGTCGGTCAGCTGCACGAACGACGTCAGCGTGGTGCGCCGTGCGGCGCGCGACGCGCCCGCGGCCGCCAGCTCGTGCCGGACGACCCGGCCCCAGCCCGGCCCCTCGGCCAGCCGCTGGAAGCTCGCGCCGGTGTGGACGGGCGTCGCGACCGAGTCGAGTGTGGTGCGGGCCGAGGCCGCAGGTGCGGCCACAGGGGCCGCCGTGCCCCGCTGCGGCGGCACGGCGGGCCGGGCGGCCGGCTCGGGGCCTGCGGCGTTGGCCGCGCCCGAGCCGCCGCCCAGGCCGAGGGCGAGCCCGATGCCGGCCGAGGCGCCCACGGCGCCCGCGGCGGTGAGGAAGTGGCGGCGGTCGACGGATGTGGCTGCGGAGCGTATGCGGGACATGGTGCCCTTCCCCGGACGAGGATGCGAAGGCGAGCGGGCCTGCGGGCGGCGCCCTGGCCACACGTGGATGCTTGACACCGGGTGTGGCCTGCGCATGAACGAGGTTCCAACGTCCGGCGCCCATCTGAGCACAGGGATCACCGCGCCCCGCGTGCGTCCCTGACCCCTCGTCCGCCCGCCGTCAACCGGTCACTCAGCGTTCATTCACCGGGGCAGGGCAGCGGCGGCGTAACCCCCGGAGGGGGAATCCGGGGACGGGTGGGCATGGGCGCGCCGGGGCAGGGCACACGCCCCTGCGACTCGGGTCCGCGGCCTTCCCCCCGGCCGTCCGGGCTCGTCGGCCCCGCCGGCCCTTCCCCCTGGCCGGCGGGGCCACCCCTCCTCCCCGGCGAACGCAACCGGGGTTCGGCGCAGTGGACACCCGGCCGTGGCGATACCGGGACATTTCTGTGGCCGCCCCGAGGCAGGGATCATCTCGACCACGGTCCGGACGGCTCGCGCCCCGGGCCGGACGTGCAAGGCAAGGAAGAGTCCCTCATGCGTATCCACCCGAAGACCGCCGTGCTGCTCGCCGCCACCGTGCTGGCGGGCGCCGCGGGCACCACGGCGGCGCAGGCGGCGCCTGCCGCGGCCCCCGCGCCCTCGGCCTGCCGCCCCGCCAACCACCTCGCGAAGATCACCAGGGCCCCCGGCAGCGCGGGACACCGCCACTACCGCGTCACCCTGAAGGCGCCGCGCGGGTACGCGCCGTGCAGGCTCGCGGGGTCGCCCGCCGACGTGCGGTTCTCGGCTCACGGCTCGACGCTCGCGCTCTCCGCCGGCCGCTACGGCGACCAGCGCGCCACCGCCGTCCTCGGCCCCGGGCACCCCGTGCACTTCGACATCCAGGTGCCCGACACGCGGCGGGGCACGGCGGCCGACGGCGCCTCCTTCACCCTGCGGGCACCGGACGGTGAGATCCCCGGCACGTCCTTCGCCGACGGGCGGCTCACCGTGGCGCCCGGCACCCTCGTCGGACCCGTGCGGCGCGGCGCCTGACCCGCGGGCCCGTCATGCGGTGGGGGCCGCCGGACGGGCTACCGCGCCCCCGCGACGAACTCGCGCGCCAGCCGGTCGCCCATCCGCACGGCCGCCGCGTGGTCCTCGGGCGGCCGCACGGACGTGTTCCTGAAGAGGATGTACGTCACGTCCTCCGGCGTGCCGCCGCCCTCCGGGTCGGGGGTGATGCCGAGGGCGTGCGCCGTCGCGTACGAGGCCTCGCCGATCAGCCCGGCGGGGCCGGTGTCGCCGACGACCGCGTACTGCACCTGCCCGTCGTGCACCACCGCGGCGAGGCCGCCGCCGCGGATGCCGAAGGCGCGGTGGTCCCAGGTGCCGCTGGGGCCGGGCACCACCACGTACGGCAGCCGCTCCGCGTCGAGCGGCCTGCCGTCCGACTGCGTGAAGGCCGTCATGTCCTGGAAGGACCCGTCCGTGTCCGCGTTGCAGTGCGCGGTGGCCTGCCCGTCGCAGTCGATGTCCAGGTCCGCCTTCCAGAACACCGCGCCCGGCGTGCCGCACACCGGCACCGTGGGCTCCTCGTCCTCGTCGTCCATCCGGAACATCCCGTCCGAGACCTGGTCGCAGCGGCCCACCCGGGCGAGCAGTTGCGCGGCGGTGACCGTGCCCTCCTGGAGGAGGGCGCTCGGCGGTCCCGGCACCCCGGCGGGCGCGCCGGCGGCGCCGGGGCCCGCGGCGGCGGGCCGCGCGGGCGCGGCACCCGAGGGGGAGAGGTGGGCCAGCAGGGAGGCGGCGGCCAGGAAGGTACCGGCGGCGGCGACGACATGCGTGCGGTAGCGCACGGGAGTGGACCTTTCGTCAGGACGAGCGGGGGCCGACCGCCCCGCCGCCCCGGCCCGCGGGCGCTGCTGCCCGGGGGACCGCGGTCGGCGCAGGCGGCCCTCGGACAAGGAGGTCAGCCGGACCTGGATATCGACCGGGCGAGCCGGTCGAGGAAGGGGCGCTGCCCCGCCACCAGCAGCTCCCCGGCCTCGCCCAGCGGGACCCAGGCGACCCGGTCGAGCTCGGGGAACTCCCGCTGCACGCCGGAGCCGCGCGGCCACTCCATGGTGAACGTGCCGAACACCGCGCCGGCCGGGTCGAGATCCCCCTCGGCCGCCCACGCGGTCACCCGCTTGCCGCTGCGCCGGCGCTCCTCGCCGAGCGGGAGCCACGGCCCCGCGGGCGGTTCGAGCCCCAGCTCCTCGCGGAACTCGCGCAGCGCAGCGTCCTCGGGGGCCTCGTCGTCCTCGTACTCGCCCTTCGGCATCGACCAGGCAGCGGCCTCGCGGCCCGCCCAGAACGGTCCGCCCATGTGGCCGATGAGCACCTCGGTACCGGCGTCCGTGACCCGGTAGACCAGCAGCCCCGCGCTTCGCTTGCCCGACATGCCGTCAAGTCTGCTGCGGCCCGCCGCGCCCTGCCCGCACTGATCCGCCGTACGGGCGGCCGCGGGGCCCCGGCACGGCGGCAGGGCCCGGCCGGTGGGGGGTACGAGCGGCCGGGCCCTGCGGACGTGGCGGCGCCGACCGGGCGTGCGGTCGGCGCCGGGGGGCCTCAGGCCCCCGGTGGCGCGTCGGCCGGCCGCCGGCCCCGAACCGCCGGCCGGCCCGCCCTCACGGGAAGGAGACCACGTTCGACGGCACCGTGCTGGTGCCCGATGTGGCGCTGCCCGTGTTGTTGATGACGTGGTTGTACTGGCCCACGCCGCCGAGCGAGACGACCAGCGCGTCGTGGAACTTCACGCCCGACTTCTGCGGCACCTCGAAGCCGTGGTCCACCCGGATGCTCGGGTCCGAGGTGAAGTTGCAGTAGCTGCCGACGCCCCACGCCTCGTGGGTGTTGACCGCGTCGTCCACCTTGTACGCCGCGTACCCGGCCGTCGAACCGTTCTGGATCGCGGCCTGGTTGGGGGCGTCGTAGGCCAACTCGTTCTGGAAGAAGATGGTCCGGCCGCCCTCGCCGCTCCACTGCACGCAGTACTTGTTGAAGTGCTCGACGAACAGGCCGGTGGCGAGCACGTTCGCGCCGTTCACCTTGAGGCCGTAGTCGGCCCTGTTGGTGTCCCAGCCGACGCCGGAGCCGTGGTCGGCGCGCCAGATCCAGGTGTGGTCGATGATGGTGTCGTGGGCGTTGATCTCCATGCTGGTGGTGGCCTTGCCCGCACCGGCGCCGCCGATCCTGACGAACACGTCCTGCACCGTCGTGGGGTTGGACCCGTGGCCTGCGGAGGCGCCCGCGGGGCCGACCCGCAGCAGGTAGTCCGAGTTGGTGGTGCCCGCGTCCAGCAGGAAGCCCGCGAGCCTGATGCCGTCCACGTCGGCGGTCTGCACCGCGGTCACCCCGTTGTCCGGGATGATCGTCGGGTAGCCGATCCCGAGCACCACCGTGTTGGCCTTGGTGATGTTGATGGTCTGGTCGACGTGGTAGATACCGGGCGTGAACAGCAGGTGCAGGCCCTGCGAGAGCGCCTGGTTGATGGTGGCGGCGGTGGCGCCGTCCTTCACCACGTAGAACTGCGAGAGCGGGATGGACGTGCCGGGCGTGGAGCCGCTCGCCCAGGACACGCCGCGCGCGTTGGTGCGCAGCGAGGGGACGAAGACCGCGTAGTCGTTGCCGTCGAGGTAGAGGTACGGCTTCTCGCGGGAGACCGGCGTCGTGTCGAGCGTGGTGTAGGGCGGGTTGGGGAACGACTGGCCCGGGGCGCCGGCGACGCCCGAGAACACCATGTTCCAGACGCCGTTGCCCCAGCCGCCGATCTGGCTGTCGCGGGTGTACCACTGCTGCTGCGAGTACGGCGACACCGTGCCGTCGATCCTGCTGTCGGCGATGTAGCCGCCGCTCGCCCAGCCGTAGCCGTTCGGGGCCAGGTTGAGGCCGCCCTTGATGTGCATGCGGCGGAACGGCGCGGCCTGCGCGACCGCCCACCGGTCCTCGCCGCTGACCGGGGTCAGCGCCATGTTCTCCACCGAACGCCAGAAGTTCTGCGTGGCGTTGCCGTTGAACCAGCCCGCGTCCACGGTGACGTCGCCGTTGATCTGGACGTCGTCGGGGTTGCGGCCGAGGCCTGCGATGGAGGTGTAGAAGCCGATCTGCGCGTTCAGGCCGTTGTACGTACCGGGCTTGAACAGCAGCGCGTAGCGGCCGGTGCCGAACTGCGCGGACTCCTGCTTGTGGAAGATGTCGTCGAGCGTGCCCTGGATGTTGGCGGTCGACGGGTCGAAGACGATGACGTTGGGCCCGAGGTCGCCGCCTGCCGTCACGGCGGGCGCGGCGCCCGCCCGGCGGGCGGCGGCACGGGGCGCCGCGCCGGCGGTCGCGGCGGGCAGGAACGCGGAGCCGAGCACGGCGCCCGCAGCGGCGGCGGCGAACGCGCGGCGGCTGAGTCGGGGGGACCCGTCCTCGCGGGCGGGGTCCAGCGGAGGCTGCTGCATGGGGGGAGGGACCTCCTGGCTGAGGAGAGATGGGGGTCGGGGCACCGCGAGAGCCCGTGAGAGCGCTCTCTGGGTACCCAGATGCTTCCCCCGCGTTGCGTACGCGTCAAGACTTGTGCGCGAACGAGCCCTCGATGGGAGCCGATTGGTCAACAAGTGTCCGTGGAATACGGGCGGTTGGCGGCTCTTGTGCGGTATTGCGGCTGATGCCCGTTCGGGTTGTGACGGCACGTTCTCCGCGCCCGCCCCTGATTGATCCGCCGGATGGCGGGAACCTGCACATGCGGGGCGGGAAACCGCCCACGCGGAGAGGAGTGGTCCGGATGCAGGCGAGCGGGCAGGCCCACCGGGGCGCCGCACGTGTCACCTATGCCCTGCCCAGCTCGGACACGTCGCCGGGCTGGGCGCGCTATCTGACCGACGCCTACCTCACGCACGAGTACGGGGGCGGGCTCCCGCGCGAGCGCATAGAGGACGCCAGGGTCGTCGTGTCGGAACTCGTCACCAACGCCACCCGCCACGGCACCGGCGGCTGCCTGCTGCGCCTCACGGTGCGGCCGGGCCGCGTCACGGTCGAGGTCCACGACGACGGCCCGGCCCTGCCGGCGCTGCGTGAGCTTCGGCCCGACGACCCGGTGCTCGTACCCGAGTCCCCCGAGGCCCTCCCGGAGAGCGGCCGCGGCATCGCCATGGTCCGCGGGCTCTCCAGCCGCTTCTCGGTCTGCGGGACCGCCAGGGACGGCAAGACGGTCCAGGCGGTCCTCGCCGACTGAGCCCCGGCCGGCGGGGACGCACGCCACACACGACGGCGCTGCGCGCGGGGCGGCTGTCCTCGGACGCGGCGCCCTCCCGATGTCCCGCAGGCGGGGCGCACTCTGTCCGCGACGCCCGCGTCCGCGTGCTGCGCGTCCCGCCTCCTCCGCCGTCCCGCCGGGCGGCCGTGCGCTCCCCGGTCACGTGGGTGCGCCGTTCCTCAGGGAAAGCGGAGGCGGGGTCACATCGCGTCGGCGACCGTGTCGAAGAAGAGGGCGTGTGCGTGGTGGCTCGCCGGGGTCTCCGGATTCCACGGGAGGACCTGCGCGTGCTCCGCGATACGGGTCCACTCCGCCGTGCCCGCCAGCGACTCGCGCGGCGCCGCGTTCGCCCGTACGTCGGCGAGCACGATGTCGGGCCGCAGCTCCTCCGCCTCCGCCCAGGTCGCCGTGCGCCAGTTGCCGCCGCCCTCGCCCCCGGGGTCCACGAGGCCGACGCCGCGCTCGGAGAGCGCCCGCAGGTCGGGCCAGGACGTCGGGCGCGCCAGGTACGCCTTCTCGGCGTCCGCCGCCGACAGGGCGAGCACCCGGGGCCGTACCGAGCGTGTGGCGAGCGTCCGCAGCCGCTCCTCGGCCCGTGCCAGCTCAGCCTCGCCCGCCGCGCTCGCCCCTTCCGGCGCCCCGAGCGAGCGCGCGAGCTCGCCGAACCTGCCTCTGACACCCGCGAGGGTGCGCGAGCCGCCCACGTCGAGCACCACGATCGGCACCTGCTCGCCCAGGTGCTTGGCCGCATCCGGATCCAGCCCGTAGACCTGTTCGCCGCCGTACGTCACCGCCACCACCAGGTCGGGGCCCGCCGCCACCAGTGCGTCCACGTCGACCCCGCTGCCGGAGCCGAAGGACCGTATCTCCTCCAGCGGCAGCCCGCCCGCCTTGGCCGGGTCCTGGGTGTCGCCGTCGTGGTGCGACCCGAAGACGCCCAGCGGGCGCAGGCCGTGGTCCCACAGCGTCGCGCCCGCCTGGATGTAGGCGACGAGCCGCTCGGGGCGGCTGTCTGCGGCGACCCGAAGGCCGCGGTCGTCGGTGAAGTCCCAGGTCTCTCGCACATCCATGGTCGCACTCGCCTCGATCCCGTCGGTTTTTCCGTGCACGGCGCACGGGGCGCCACCCAGTCCCTGCCCAGACGGAAGGTGGCGGATACCAACAGCGGTGTGCGAAACGGCACATGGCGTGAAGTCCCGGCCAACGCACCCAGGCGGCGGGACGCCGCGGCGGCGGGCCCGGCGGGGCCCCGGGGGCCTGGGCTCAGGGTGGGCGTCTGCGGGTGCGGCCCTCGGCCCGGTCGCGGCTCCTGGTGGCCGGGAGGGCAGCGGTCCGCGGAGCGTGGGCCACGGGCGCGGGGCAGCGGGCAGGGCCAGGGGCTCGGGCCGGAGGTGGGGCCGTGCGCCGTTCCGGACGGCCCAGGGGCGCATACCGCGGCCCCCGGGCCGTGGGGCCGCGGGCGGGGTTACTCCTTGCGGTAGGCGTACGCCTCTGATGCGGCGGCTGCGACCGCGTCCAGGTCGCCGCCTGCCGAGGCGGTGACCACGGCGGCGACCGCGCCCTCCACGAACGGGGCGTCCACCAGGCGCGCGCCCTGCGGCAGCTCGTCGCCCTCCGCCAGGAGGGTCTTCACCGTCAGGACGGCGCTGCCGAGGTCCACGAGGAGGGCGACACCGGCGCCGCCGTCCACGTCGGCGGCCGCCGCGGTGATCAGGTCGGCGCTGGTGCCGAGGCCGCCGTCGGGCGTGCCGCCCGCCGCGGCGACCGGGGCGCTGCCGCCGCCGCCCGCGAGGCCCTCCGCCAGCGCGGCCACCGCTGAGGCGACGGCGGCGCTGTGCGAGACCAGCACGATCCCGACCCTGCCGGGCGCCGCGGCGCTCACCGGGCGCCCCCGGCCGTCTGCGCCAGCGTCGCGACCAGCAGCGCCGCCGACGTGGCGCCGGGGTCCTGATGGCCGATGCTGCGTTCGCCCAGGTAGCTGGCCCGGCCCTTGCGCGCCCGGAGCGGCGTCGTCGCCTCCGCGCCCTCCGCGGCGGCGCGCGCCGCTGCCTCGTACGACGTGGCGAGGGCCTCCGCCGCAGGTTCGAGCGCGTCCAGCATCGTCTTGTCGCCCGCCGCGGCGCCCCCCAGCTGCGCCACCGCCGCCACGGCCTGCCCGAGGGCACCGGCGAGCCGCTCCCTGTCCACGCTCTCCGCGTCGCCGAGCGCCTTGCCCGTGCGCCGCAGCAGCGTGCCGTACAGGGGGCCGGAGGCGCCGCCCACCGTCGAGATCAGCTGACGTCCCGCGAGCGTCAGGACGGCGCCCGGCGTGGCGGGGGCGTCCTTCGCGAGGACGTCGGCCACGGCCCTGAAGCCGCGCCTGAGGTTGCTGCCGTGGTCGGCGTCGCCGATCGCCGCGTCCAGGTCGGTCAGATGCGCCGCCTCCCGCCCGACGGCGGCAGCGCAGGCCGTGAGCCACCTGATGAAGAAGGCCGCGTCCAGGTCCTGCTGCGACTGTTGCTCTGCCACGTCATCTCCTCGCGCCCGTACTGCCTGCTGCCCGCGCCGCCCGGGGCGGCCGCGTACCCGTGCACCGGGAGCCGGCGGCCCCCTGGCGCCTCAGCGGCCCCAGCGCAGCGCGGGGGTCTCCACCGGCGCGTCCCACAGCCGCAGCAGGTCCTCGTCCACCTCGCAGAGGGAGACCGAGCAGCCCGCCATGTCCAGGGACGTCACATAGTTGCCGACGAGCGTACGGGCCACCGAGACGCCGCGCTCACCCAGCACCCGCTGGACCTCGGCGTTGAAGCCGTACAGCTCCAGGAGCGGCGTCGCGCCCATGCCGTTGACCAGGGCGATCACAGGACCGCGCGGCTGCAGGTCGTCGAGCACGGCGCCCACGGCGAAGTCCGCGATCTCCCGCGAGGTCATCATGGCGCGCCGCTCGCGGCCCGGCTCGCCGTGGATGCCGATGCCGAGTTCGAGCTCGCCCTCGGGCAGGTCGAACGTGGGGCTGCCCTTCGCGGGCGTGCTGACGGCGGTCAGCGCCACACCGAAGCTGCGCGAGGACTCGTTGACCTGCCGGCCGATCGCCTCGACCCGCTCAAGCGGGAGGCCCTCCTCGGCCGCGGCGCCCGCGATCTTCTCCACGAACAGGGTGGCGCCCGTGCCGCGCCTGCCCGCGGTGAACAGGCTGTCGGTCACCGCCACGTCGTCGTTGACGAGGACCTTCGCGACCTGCACGCCCTCGTCCTCGGCCAGCTCGGCCGCCATGTCGAAGTTGAGCACGTCGCCCGTGTAGTTCTTCACGACGAACAGCACGCCCGCGCCGCTGTCCACCGCCGCTGCCGCCCTGACCATCTGGTCGGGCACCGGGCTGGTGAACACCTCACCGGGGCAGGCGGCGGAGAGCATGCCGGGCCCGACGAAGCCGCCGTGCAGCGGCTCGTGCCCCGACCCGCCGCCGGAGACCACGCCCACCTTCCCCGCGACCGGGGCGTCGCGCCGTACGACGACACGGTTGTCGACGTCCACCGAGAGCGAGGGGTGTGCGGCGGCCATGCCGCGCAGGGCGTCCGCGACCACGGTCTCGGGCACGTTGATGAGCATCTTCACGGGGTGCCTCCCAGTCGGGCGTTCCTTGCGCCCAGTATCGGCCCTGCGGCGGCGCAGGTCATCCGCGGGGACGTGCCGCCGCCCCGCCCGCGCCGGGCGCAGGGGCAGGCGCGCGCCGCCGGTCCCGCACGGCCTCTCGGCGGTGTACGAAACCGGCGGCGCGCGCCGTCGGCGGTCCGCGCGCGGCTCAGCGGCCCGGCCGGCCGCCGTCGTCCGCGCGCTCCGGTCTGCGGCCGCGGAACGGGCAGCCGGTCAGCGGCTTGTCGTTGTCGTCCGGCAGGAAGTACTGCCGCCACTCACGGTTCTCCGGGTCGCCGTAGGAGCCGAGCTCGGGCGCCGGGTCGACGCTGTCGAAGCGGCGCAGCCTGGTGCGGATGACCCGCCGGGCGGCGCTGCCGCGCGCGCTGTCGGGTTCGAGGCCCTCGAAGACCCAGCGCGGCTGGAACGTGATGATGAACACCGGGCTGTGCCGGCTGCGCCGCTCGGAGTGCGAGGGCGTGTTGCACACCACGAAGATCTCCGTGCCGTCGAAGCTGAACTCCCACATGTGGTGTTCAGGGTCGCTGGGCAGGCCCTCGGGCCAGGGCTTCTCGTCCTCGTCGTGCAGGTACTGCAGGATCGACCAGAACCGCTCGTTGTACGCGGTCAGCCCGCGCGCGGGCGCGTCGTCGCGGAAGAAGACCACGAGCGAGGTGTCGCGGGAGATCTCCTTGTACTGGTCGAGGTAGGCGGACAGGATGCCCGGCAGCTCCTTCCACGCGGCCTGGTCGTCCAGGCCGTCGATGAAGCCGAAGCGCAGGGTGTTGCGTTTCGCCGCGGAGACGGCGAACGTGCAGGGGAACGGATCCGCGGGGGCGACGAGCGTGCCGAGCAGGTCGCGGGCGTGCTCGGCCCCCCAGGCGGGGAGCGCTCCGATTGTCAGGCGACGTATGTCGCCGTCGGCGGAGGGTGTTTCCTCGCCGGCAGCGTCGACCGATGACACCATCAACTCCGTGGTGGTAAGGGAAAGGGGAACAGCGCCACCTGACGTTCAGTCGAACTCGCGCAGCATCTCTTCCGGGATGATGGGCTGGTGGTAGGTGCACGAGCCGGAGAGCACGGTGGAGCCGTGCAGCCGGGAGACCGGGATGAGGAGTTTGTCGCCCTCGTTCAGCTCGATCTTGTGCGTGACGTTGTTCCAGAAGTGCATGCGACCGGACTCGATCATCACGAGCCGGTGCTCGTTGTGCACATGGGTGGTCGAGGTCTCGTCGCAGGTCTCGACGAAGGTGTCCAGGTCGACCGTGATGTTCTCCGTGGTGAGTTTGCGGTCGATGCGGGCGGCCTTGTCCTGGTACTCCTCGATGCGGTCGGCCCAGGTGACCTGGGTGCCGAGGTCGCCGTCCCACAGCTCGGTGAACCAGGCGGCGTCCGCGAAGCCCCGGTGGAACTCGCTGACCACGTCGGAGCCGAAGCGCTCGACCAGCGGCTCGATCAGGGACAGGACCCGCTGTTCGAGCTCGTCCCCGGTGAGGTCGGCGATTTTCCCGAGGAAGGCGGGGCGTGCGCCGAGCGTCTCCTCGAAGACGTCGGCGAGGTGCGGCGCGGTGACGGCGCGGTCGATCTCGAACTGGATCCAGGCGCCGAGGAACGCGAAGGCGTTCTCGCGGTTGCGGCCCAGGTAGTGCAGGTGGTTGCCGCGCGCGAGCGAAGTGCCCAGGTACAGCTGCCAGTAGGCGGCGGTGCCCGTGGTCAGCTCGGCGGAGGCCAGCATCGCGCGGTAGTCCTCGGCGTCGTCCTCCCAGCGCCGGTACGCGTCGAGCAGCAGCCCGCGCAGGCCCGGGTGGGCGAGGCCGTACTCGCCGACCGCCATGTGGCCCACGGCGTCGTACGCGGCGGGGACGAAGGCGCTCAGCTGGAGCATGAGGAACGTCGCGGCCTCGCGGCGGCCCTTGGTGTCGGAGACCGCCTTGGCCGCGCGGTCGGCCTCGGTGCGCCTGCGGTCGAGGTAGGCGCGCACATGCTCGACGAGGCCCGCGGTGTCGTGCCGCGCCAGCGGCTCGCGCACGTCGTCGAGCAGGGTGAACAGGTGGCGTTCGAGGATCGGTTGGGCGAGCGCGGAGAGTATCCGGTTGCTCGTGCTGTAGAACGCGGCCTTGCTGGTGGCGGCCGGGTCGCCGGCGGCCGGCGGCAGGTAGAGCAGGTCGGCGTCGTAGACGTTGCGCAGCATGCGGTGGCCGAGGAGGGCCGACAGCCGCAGGGCCTTCTCCTTCGGCATCGGCTTGGAGTAGTCGAGCCACGCGAGGTCGTCCGGGCGCACGGGGCGCCGGTACGGGTTGTCCTCGGTCGTCAGCTCCTCCCACTCCGCCGCGCTGAACGCGGCGTTGGCGGCGAACGCTTTGACGATCCCATTGGCTTGGGCGGGGTCCTTGCTGTCGATCAGCGATGCCAGGTCGGTGTAGGAAGCGTTCACGACCGGTTGTTCCCTTCGTGAGGACGTCTCAGCTCGAACGAAAGGTAGGTTAGGCTAACCTAAGTTTGATGACAAGGGGTGGGGTGCCCCACCCGGTGCGGAACGGGCCAACCCCGGAGCTTCGCGCAGGTCCCGCCGCCGGTGGCGGGGTGGCCTCAAGGCCCCCGCGCGGCAGGCGGGCCGGGGGACTCCTTGACCCGCGTGAGTAAGGTTAGGCTAATCTAACGCCCCGAGGTTCGCGAGCCTTTCGCAGTTTTCCGGCCGACCCGAGGAGCCCGCCGCAGTGAACGCCGAAGGACCGAACGCGCGGGCGGGGAACGCCGACCGGGCGCACGGCGCCCGCCGTCACGGCCGCTGACCGGCCCCGGCGGGCCCGAGCCGCACCACGCGACGGCCCCGGTCGGGGCAGCCGTGCCCCGGGCCCGCGCGGCCGGCCGTCCGACCGCACCCACGACCGTCACCGTCCCTTCCACGGCTGTGCCAGAACGCGGAGTTCCGAGACTGATGACCACAGACGAAACGATCACTGTGACAACGCCGGTGCGCAGGACCGTGCCGCTGGGCGGCGACCCCGTCGCCCTCGCCGCCGGACTGCTGCGCCACGGGCTCTCCGACACACAGCTGCTCTACGAGCGCGACGCCGACGTACGCGTCGGGGTGGGCGTACTCGCCGAGGTCACGCTGACGGGGCGGGCCGCCGTCTCGCGCGGCCCCTGGGGCGAGCGCACCCTCGCCACCGCGGGCGACCCGCTGGGCGCCTTCGCCCGGCTGCTCGGCGAACTGCCGCTGCCCGGCTGGTCCGGCTACGGCTGGGCCGCCTTCGAACTCGCCCACGCCCTCGCGGGGCACGACGTGCCCGCCGACGCCACCCTGGTGCGCGCCGTCGTGCCGAGAACCGAGGTGCGCCTGTGCCCGGGAGCCGCGGTCATCACCTCCGACACACCCCAGCAACTCGACCTCGTCACCTCGCTGCTCACCGGACCCGCAGGCGCGCCGGACGCGCACCAGGACCGCCACGAGCCCGTCGAGGTGCCTGTCGAGGTACGCGACGAGCACTACCTGGCCGCCGTCGCCGACTGCGTACGCGCCATCAAGGCGGGGGAGTTGCAGAAGGTCGTGCTCTCCCGTGAACTGCCCGTCGCGGGCCCCGTCGACTTCGTCGCCAGCTACCTCGTCGGCCGCCGCCACAACACACCGGCCCGCTCCTTCGTCGTCGACACCCCGGACCTGCGCGCCTTCGGCTTCAGCCCGGAGACCGTGGCGGAGATCGACGTCGACGGCACCGTGCGCACCCGCCCCCTCGCCGGCACCCGCGCGCGCACCGGCGACGCCGAGGACGACCTGCGGCTGCGCGGCGACCTGACCACGGACGCCAAGGAGGTGTACGAGCACGCCGTCTCCGTCAAGCTCGCCCACGAGGAGCTCACCCGGATCTGCAGGACCGACACCGTGGCCGTGCCCGAGTTCATGGACGTCAAGGACCGCGGCAGCGTGCAGCATCTCGGCTCCACGGTCACCGGACGGCTGCCCGAGGCACGGGACTCGGGCGACGCGCAGACCCGCGCCTGGCGCGCCTTCGGCGCGCTCTTTCCCGCGGTGACCGCTTCCGGCGTCCCCAAGCGCGCCGCCTACCCGGTGATACGCGACCACGAGCCCACCCCGCGCGGCCTCTACTCGGGCGCGGTGTTCAGCGTCGACTCCGACGGCGCGCTCGACGCCGCGCTCGTCCTGCGCACCGCGTTCGGCGTGGGCGACCGCGTCTGGCTGCGTGCGGGCGCGGGCATCGTCAGTCAGTCGCGCCCCGAGCGCGAGTTCACCGAGACCTGCGAGAAGCTCAACAGCGTGGCCCGCTACCTGGTGCGCCCCGCCACCCGCTGACCGGAGGACGTACGGACCGGCGCGGCGTGCGCGCCGGTCCGTACCCGTGGGCGCGCACACCACAGCGGGAAAACCCTCGGGGCGGCCCGGCCGTGAGGCGGGCCGCCCCGAGGCGCGTCCGGGGGCGGCGGGGCCCGGACGCCTCCCACGGCGGGCGCCGCGGGAGCGCACGGGGGATCCCGCTCAGCCGGCGGCGAGCTCGCTCGCCAGCTCCTCGGGGGTCATCGACGCGACCGCCAGGGTGAGTTCGGCGATCTCCTCCCAGCCGGGGTCGGCGGCGAGCAGCGCACGCGCCATGCCGGCGACCGTGTGCGAGCCCAGCACGTCCTGCACGCGCACCGCGTCCGTCTGCGTGAGGTCGCGCAGCCCGGCCACGATCCGGGTGGCGAGCACCGAGTCGCCGCCGCTGCCGATGAAGTCGTCGTCGGGCCCGAGGTCCTGCGCCCGCAGGACCTCCTGCCACACCTGGAGCAGCAGCGTCTCCAGCGGCCCCGTGGGCGCGGCGGACTGCGCGGACTCCCGCTCCTCCCACAGCGCGCCGGCGATCGCCGCACGGTCCGGCTTGCCGTTGCGGTTCAGCGGCAGCCCGTCCCGTACGACGACCCGGTCGGGCACCATGTAGCCGGGCAGCAGGTCCCCGGCGCCCGCGCGCAGCGCCTCCTCGTCCGTGCCGGGGTCCGCCTCGACCATCGCGCGCAGGGAACCGCCGCGCCGGTCGGAGCAGCAGGCCACCGCGCGCCTCACCCCGGGCTGTGCGGCGAGCGCCGCCTCCACCTCGCCCAGCTCGATCCGGTAGCCCCGCAGCTTGACCTGCTGGTCGGCGCGGCCGAGGAACTCCAGCACCCCGCCGGGCAGATAGCGTGCGAAGTCGCCGGTCCTGTACCAGCGGAGCCCGCCGTGCTCCACGAACCGGTCGGCGGTGCGCACCGGATCGCCGCGGTAGCCCCTGGCCAGTCCTGCGCCGCCGATCCACAGCTCGCCCGCCGCCCACTCGGGCCGGTCGCGCCCCTGCTCGTCGACGACCCGGCACGCCACGCCGCCCAGCGGCGCCCCGTACGGGACGGCCCGCCAGGAGGCGGGCAGCGCGTCCGGGTCCTCGACCTCGTACACCGTCGAGTGGATGGCCGTCTCCGTCGTACCGCCGAGCGCCACGAACCGGCAGCCGGGCACCCGCGCGGCCAGCCGCCCCGGCAGGTCGGTCCCCACCCAGTCGCCGCCGAGCAGCACCACTCTGAGCGAGTCGCCGAGCCCGGCGTCCGCCGCGTCCCCCGCCGCGACCAGCAGCATGTCGAGCAGCACGGGCACGCAGTTGAGCACCGTCACCCGGTGCCTGCGCACCAGCGCAGCCCAGGCGCGCGCGTCGCCGCGCTCCGCCTCGCGCACCACGACGACGGCGCCGCCCGCGGTCAGCGCGGCGAACACGTCGAACACGGACAGGTCGAACTCCATCGCCGACACACCGAGGGTGCGGTCACGCGGACCGAGGCCGTACCGCTCGACGAGGTCCGCGATCGTGTTCATCGCGGCCTCGTGGCCGACCTCGACGCCCTTCGGCTCGCCGGTCGAGCCCGAGGTGAACAGCACATAGGCGGGCGCGAGTTCCGCCGCGCCGGCGCCCTCGCCCAGGTGCGGCGCCGGCAGCGGCTCGCCGTGGCCGAGCGCGTCGGCGGGGCGCAGCACCGCCACCCCGTCACCGGCCCCGGACGCCCGGTCCGTGACGACGACCCGGCAGCCCGCGAGGGACAGCACCCGGCGCAGCCGGGCGTCCGGCTGGTCCGCCCCGATCGGCAGGTACGTGCAGCCCGCGGCGAGCACCCCGAGCACCGAGGCGATCTGCTCGGGGCCCTTGGGCAGGCTCACCGCGACGGTGTCGCCCGGTGCCGCGCCCGCCGCGCGCAGGGCGCCCGCCGCCCGCAGCGCCCGGTCGGCGAGCTGCCCGTAGCTCAAGCAGCCGTCCTCGCCCCACAGCAGCGCCGGCGCCTGAGGAGTGCGCGCGGCGGCGGCGAAGAACCCGGAGTGCAGCAGGCCGTCCGGCTGCGGGCGGGCCGCCGCGGCACCTGCCTGCTCGCGCTCCCTCAGCTGCCGCGCGGGCAGCAGGGCGCCGACCGTGGACGTCCAGGCGGCGGCGTCGCCGGTGAGCCGGTCGAGCAGGGCGGTGAACGCGGAAAACATCGCGTCGGCGACGCCGGGGAGCAGCACGTCCTCGCGCACGTCCCAGTTGACGAGCACCTCGCCCGCCACCTCGGTGACCTGCGCGTCGAGCACCACCTGCGGGCCCTGCGAGATCATCCAGACCGGCTCGCCGAAGGCGTCGGTCACCTCGGGGGCGAACAGGTCGCCGAGCCCCAGCGCGCTGGTGAACACGACCGGCGCCACCACCGGGGAACCCGTCGCCCTGCCCAGCTCGCGCAGCAGGTGCACCCCGGAGAAGGCGGCGTGCCGCGCCCGCTCGTGCAGCTGCGCCTGGAGCCCCAGGGCGCGCTCGGCGAACGGCTCGGGCCGCGACACGTCCGCGCTCAGCAGCACCGACGAGGTGAAGTCGCCGACCAGCCCGGGCACCGCGGGGTCGAGCGGCTCGCGGTCGAACAGCGGCACGTTGAGCAGGAGCCGCGGGCTCGCGCTCCACGCGCCGATCACCTCGGCGTACGCGGTGGCGAACGCCACGGCGAGGGTGACGCCGTGGGCGCGGGCGCGGGCGGCGAGCCCGTCGCGCTGCGCGGCCGTCAGCCGGTGGGCGCGGCGTCCGATGCGCTCGGGGCGGACCGGCCGCGGGTCGGCGGGCAGCTCGGGGGCGTCGGGCAGCGAGTCGAGCCGCTCCCGCCACCACCGCGCGTCGCGCTCGACGGCGGCGGCGCCCGCGTCCGCGTGCTCCGCGAGGTAGCGCCGGTAGTCGTAGGCGGGCGCGGGCGGCAGCGCCGCACCGGTCGCGTAGGCGCGGGCCAGTTCCGCGAGCAGCAGCCGGTAGCTGCGCGCGTCCGCCGCCACCATGTCCACGTCCACGGCGACCCGGGTGCGCCCGCCGGGCAGCAGCGCGAGTCCGATCTCGAAGACCTGGCCCTCCTCGATCGCGAGCGTCTGGTGCGAACGCTCCTCCCGCAGCCGTGTCAGCGCGCGGTCCGCCTCCTGGGGGTCCGCACCGCGCAGGTCCGTCACCGCCACCGGGGTGAAGGGCCGCTCGGCGAGCACCCGCTGCCCGCCGTCCCCGGTGACCTGGACCCTGAGCATCGGGTGGCGCCGCGTCACCTCGCCGACCGCGCGGGCCAGCCGCTCCGGGGCGACCCCCGCGCCGTCGAACTCGGTGTAGAGGTGGGCGGCGACGCCGCCGAGCCGCTGGCCCGGCTCCCGGCCGATCCAGTAGGCGTGCTGGAGCGGGGCGAGCGGGAACGTGCCGTCCCCTGCGCCGTCCGCCGTCTCTGCGGCCTCTGCGGCCTTTGAGGCATCCGCGGGCGCGCCGGCAGCTGCTCCGGGCGCCGGGTCGGCGGCGGCGTCCGCCGCGAGCAGCAGGGTCCGCCAGTGCGCCAGGGTCGGCTGTACGGCCAGGTCGCCGAAGGAGACGTCGACGCCTTCCCGGCGCCAGCGCGCGGCGAGCCGCATCAGGCCGATCGAGTCGAGCCCCCACTCGATGAGGTTGTCGGACTCCTCGGGGACCTCGTCCCCCTCGGTCAGCTGGGCGCGCACGTCGCCGATGAGGGCGTCGACGCTGCTGGCATCAGTCATGGAGCGTGTTCCGATCACTCGTCGCGGATGAGGTGTCTGTGCCGCCCGCGGGGGCGCCAGGCGGTGCGAAGCGGCGGCGCAGCCGGTCGAGCTGGCCGCCGGAGAGCGCGACCAGGTTCGGGCGGCGCGGCTCCGGCAGCGCGGGCGCGGCGCCCTCGGCGGCGGCCTCCGCGGCGGCCTCGGGGGCGTCCCGCAGGTGGGCGAGGAGCCCGCCCACTGCCTCGGCCCAGCGAGCGGCGAGCCGGTCGACGTCCGCGGCGGGCAGCAGCTCGGGCAGGTACGTCCACGAGACGCGCAGCCGCGGCTCGTCGCCCGTGCCGTCCACCGCGGCGTTGACGTCCAGCACGTGCGCCACCGGCATCGCGGGATCGCCCGCGCCGCCGAGCGGGCCCGCGGCCGAGTCGAGCGACCAGTCCTCGGCGCCGCCGCCGAACCTGCCCAGGTAGTTGAAGCCGACCAGCGGCTCGGGCAGCGCCGCGAGCACGGCCGTGCTCGCCCCGCCCGCGTACCGCAGCAGCCCGTACTCCAGGCCGTGGTCGGGCAGTCCTGCGACGGCCCTGCCGACCCTGGCGAGCAGCAGGCCGGCGTCGGGCCCGCCCGCCGCGACCTCCGCGAGGTCGAGGCCCGAGGCGTCGAGCCGTACCGGGAAGGCCGTGGTGAACCAGCCGACCGTCCTCGTCAGGTCGCTGCCCGGCACCACCTGCTCCTCCCGGCCGTGGCCTTCGAGGCGCACCAGCGGCGCGGGCTCGGCGCCCGTGCCCGCGAGCGCCGCGACCAGCGCCGCGAGCAGGACGCGCTGGGCGTCGGCGCGCCCGCCCGCGTCCGCGCCGTCGAGCGCCGTGGAACCGGCGACCCGCAGCACCTCGCGGGTCAGCGCTGCCGGCAGCTCCGTCACCGTCCTGCGGGTCGCGGCGAGCACGTCGCGCTCGGGCGAGAGCGGCCGGTCCGCGAGGCGCGGCGGCGGCCCGGCAAGCCGGTCGCGCCACGCGGCCGCCCGCCCCTCGGCGTCGGCCGACGCCGCGTCGGCCGCGGCGAGCGCCCAGGCGCGGAAGGACGTGCCGACGGGCGCGAGCCGCACGGGCCTGCCTGCCGCGGCCGCCTCGTAGGCGGCGGCCAGGTCGGTCAGCAGCACCCGCCAGGACACGCCGTCGACCACCAGGTGGTGGGCGACGAGCAGCAGCCGGCCCTGCCCGCCTGGGCCCGCGTCCCACCAGACCGCGCGCAGCATCCGGCCGCCTGCCGGGTCCAGCAGCTCCGCCTCGCGCCGTACGGTCTCCGCCAGGGCCTCGGGCTCCGGCACCCCCTCGACGCGGCGCGGCGGTTCGCCGGGGCCGTCGCCCGGCGGCTCGACCAGCAGGCGCGGCGCCGAGGTGCCCCCGTCGTCCGCGGGCCGCGCGGCGGCGGACTCCAGCCGGGCGCGCAGCATGTCGTGGGTGCGTACCACCGCGTCGAGGGCCGCCGTCAGCCAGTCGGCGCGCGCGCCCGCCGGGGTCCTGACGACCACGGACTGAGCGAACCCCTTGACGGGCCCGCCCCGGTCGAGCAGCCGCCGCATGATCGGCGTCAGCGGCACGGGCCCGTGCGCCGGCACCTCGGCCGCCCTGCGCACCGGGTCGGGCGCCGACTCCTCGGCCAGCCGCGAGAGCCCCGCGGGCGTGGGCGCCTCGAAGACCTGCCGGGGTGAGCACCGCAGCCCCGCAGCGCGGGCCAGCGTGACCAGCCGCAGCGAGCTGATGCTGTCGCCGCCGAGCGCGAAGAAGTTGTCGTCGGGACCCACCGACGGCAGGTCGAGCACCTCGGCGAACAGGCCGCACAGCACCGTCTCGCGCTCCCCGTCGGGCGCCCGGCCGCCGTCCGCCGCCGGGCGCTCGGGGGCCGGCAGCGCCCGCCGGTCCACCTTGCCCGACGAGGTGAGCGGCAGCGTGTCGAGCACCACGATCCACGTGGGCACCAGCTGTTCGGGCAGCACCCCGGCCAGCGCCTCCCGCAGCGCTTCGGGGTCCGGCGGGACGGCCCCGGCCTCCGGCACGGCGTACCCGACGAGGCGGGTGCCGCCCGAGCCCTCCGCGCGTGGCACGACGGCAGCCGCGGCGATCCCCGGCAGCGCCGCGAGCGCCGCCTCGGCCTCGGCGGGCTCGACCCTGACGCCCCGGATCTTCACCTGGTCGTCGCCCCGGCCGAGGTATTCGAGCGAGCCGTCCGGGCCCGTCCGCACGATGTCGCCCGTGCGGTACAGGCGCGCCCCGCCGCCCGAGAAGGGGTCGGCCACGAAGTGGGCCGCCGTCAGGCCGGGCCTGCCCAGGTAGCCGCGCGCGAGCTGCACGCCGCCGAGGTACAGCTCGCCCGGCACGCCGGGCGGCACGGGCCGCAGCGCCCGGTCGAGCACATGCACCCGGGTGCCGTCCACGGGCCGCCCGATCGGGACGGTGGGACCGGAGGCGGCGTCCCGATCGGCCCCGTGGCGCGCCGCGGTGACGTCGATGGTGGCCTCCGTCGGTCCGTACAGGTTGTGCACCTCGACCCCGAGCGCGGCGGCCCGCGCTGCGAGATCGGCGGGCAGCGCCTCGCCGCTGCACAGCAGCCTGCGCAGCGGGGGAGACCCGGCGGGCCGCGCGTCGTCCAGATAGGCGCGCAGCATCGACGGCACGAAGTGGGCGGTCGTCACGCCCTCGGCGCGGATCAGCCCCGCCAGGTAGCCGGGGTCCTGGTGCCCGCCGGGCTCGGCGACGACCACCCGCGCGCCGACCGCCAGGGGCAGCAGGAGCTCCCACACCGCCACGTCGAAGCTGATCGGCGTCTTGTGCAGGACGACGTCCTCGGGGCCGATGCCGTGGGCACGCGCCGTCCACACCAGCCGGTTGTACAGCCCCTGCCGGGTCAGCACCGCCCCCTTGGGCTCGCCCGTCGAACCGGAGGTGAACACGGCGTAGGCGGGCTGGCCCGCGCGCACCGGGACCGGTTCCCGGCCCTCGGGACCGTCCTGCGCCAGGCCGTCGGCGTCGTCTGTGTCGTCGATGTCGTCGATGTCGTCGAGTACGAGCAGTGTGCCGCAGTCGTCAGCCGGCAGTGTCCCGGCGAGCGCACGCGTCGTCAGGACGGCCACAGGACGCGCCTGGCCGAGGACGCGGGCCAGCCGCGCCGGGGGCTGGCCCGGATCCAGCGGCAGGAACGCGGCGCCGGTGCGCAGCACCGCGGGCACCGCGGCGATCAGGTCGGCCGAGCGGTGCAGCGCGATCCCGACGAGCCGCTCGGGCCCCGCGCCGTGCGCGGTGAGCAGCCGCGCGATCCGGCGGCTCCTGGCCGCGAGCCACGCGTAGTCGTACGCGACCCCGTCGGCGGTCACCGCCGTCGCGTCCGGCGACGCGGCGGCCGCCCGGTCGATGGCCTCGACCACGTCGCCCGGGTGCGCGGGCGTCTGCGACGCGGCGCCGCGCGGCTCGCCGGGCAGCAGCGGGTCGAGCGCGCCGAGCGGCGCGTCGGGCCGCTCGGCGAGCCGCGCCAGCACGGCACGCAGCCGCTCGCCGATCGCCTCGACCCGCTCCCGGCCCAGCGCGGCGCCCCGGTAGCGCAGCCGCACCGTCAGCTCGTCGCCCGGCTGCACCAGCAGCGTCAGCGGATAGTGGGTGTCGTCGGACGAGTCGATGCCGAGCAGGTCGAGCCCGCCGCGCCCCGCGGTCGCCGCGAGCTCCGCCCGGTCGGCCGGGTAGTTCTCGAACACCAGCAGCGTGTCGAAGAGTTCACCGCCGCCCGCCTGCCGCTGGATCTCCGCGAGGCCCAGGTGCTGGTGGTCCATGAGCGCGCCCTGCTCGGCGTGCAGCCGCCGCAGCAGCTCGCCGAACGAGAGCCCGGGCTCGGCCCGTACCCGCACCGGGACGGTGTTGATGAACAGCCCCACGGTGCCCTCTGCGCCCGGCAGTTCCGGTGGGCGGCCGGAGACCGTGACGCCGAACACCGCGTCGCTCTCGCCGGTCAGCAGCCCCAGCACGGTGCCCCAGGCGGCGGAGAGCAGGGTGCCGACGGTGACACCCCGCTCCCTGGCCAGCGCCGTCAGCCGCCCCGTGAGCCCGGCACCCAGCGCCAGGGAGTGTTCAGCCGCCGCCCGGTGGCCGGTGTCGGTCGCCTCGTCCACCAGCCGCGTCGGCCCGGGCAGCCCGTCGAGCGCGGCGCGCCACGCCTCGGCCGCCGCCTCGGTGTCCCGCCCGGCGAGCCACCGCAGATGCGCGCGGTACTGGCCGGGAGGCGGCGCGAGCGCGTCGCCCGCGTACCCCGCGAGCAGGTCCCGGACGAGCAGCGGCAGCGACCAGCCGTCGAACAGCAGATGGTGGTTGGTCAGCAGCAGCCGGTGCTCCCCGTCGCCGAAACGCCCGAGCACCGCGCGCAGCAGCGGTGCGCGCGCCGGGTCGAACGGCGTGGCACGCTCCGTCTCCACCAGCTCGGCCCAGCGCAGCTCGCGCTCCGCCGCACCGAGCCCGCCGAGGTCGGCGGCCCGCCACGGCACCCGCACCTCGGCGGCGAAGCGCTGCACCGGGACGCCGTTCTCGTCGTGCCCGAAGGACGCGCGCAGGCTCTCGTGCCGGCGCGCCAGCCCGTCGACCGCGGCGCGCAGCGCCTCCTCGTCCAGCGCCCCGCCGAGGCGCAGGGTCAGCTGCGCCACATAGGCGTCGGCGCCCTCGCTCGACAGCGCGTGGAACAACAGGCCCTGCTGGAGCGGTGCGAGGGGCAGCGCGTCGCCGCCGCCTTCGCCTCCGCCGGGCCACGGCGCGCCGTCCGCGGCCTCCTCGCCCCGCGCGCCGTCCGCCGCGGCGGCGGCCCGCGCGGCGAGCCCGGCGACCGTGGGCGCGGCGAACACGTCGCGCACCGCGAGCCGCAGCCCCGCGGCGCGCGCCGCCGACACCAGCTGGATGGAGAGGATGCTGTCGCCGCCGAGCCGGAAGAAGTCGTCCTCCGCGCCCACTTCCGCCACCCCGAGCAGCCCGGCGACCAGCTCGCACAGCAGGGCCTCGCGCGCGTCGCGCGGCGGCCTCGACACCGTCCCGCGCCGCACCGGCGCGGGCAGCCTGGCCCGGTCGACCTTGCCAGAGGGCAGCAGCGGCATGGCCGTCAGCGCGGTGAACGAGGCGGGCACCATGTGCGCGGGCAACCGCTCCCCGAGCCAGCCGCGCAGCGCCTCCTCGCTCAACTCGGCGCCTTCTGCGGCCACATGATAGGCGGCGAGGCGCTTCGTACCGCCGTCGCTGCGCGCCACCACCGCGGCGCTGCGCACCGCGGGATGGCCGGAGAGCGCCGCCTCCACCTCCTCGGGCTCGACCCGCATGCCGCGGATCTTGACCTGGTTGTCGATCCTGCCGAGGAACTCCAGCGTGCCGTCGGGCCGCCGCCGCCCGAGGTCGCCCGTGCGGTACAGGCGCGCGCCGTCCGCGGAGAACGGGTCGGCGACGAACCGCTCGGCCGTCCTGCCGGGGTCGTCCACGTAGCCGCGGGCCAGCGGCAGCCCGCCCAGGTAGATCTCGCCCGGCACGCCGAGGGAGACCGGCCGCAGCTGCGCGTCCAGCAGGTGGATGACGGTGTTCGGGTTGGCGTGGCCGATGGTGACGGCGCCGCGCTCGTGCCCGGGTCCGTAGACCTCGTGGCTGACCCCGATCGTCGCCTCCGCCGGCCCGTAGCCGTGGTACAGGGTGGCGTCGAGCGCGGCGCGGAAGCGCGCGAAGAGCTCCGGTGTCAGGACCTCGCCGCCGCACCACACGTGCCGCAGGCAGGCCAGCCCCGCCGCGTGCTCCGTGCCGAGCATCACGTCGAGCAGCGAGGACGTCAGATAGCAGAAGGTGACGCGCCGGGTGGCGACCAGCCGGGCCAGCGCCTCCGCGTCGTGCTCGTCGCCCGGTGGGCACACCACCAGCGTCGCGCCGGTGACCAGCGGCAAAAAGATCTCGTTCACCGAGATGTCGAAGCCGAGCGGCGCCTTGAACAGGGCCGCGTCGCCCGGCCCGAAGTCCAGCAGCCCGCGCTGCCACAGCAGCCGGTTGGCTATCGCGCCGTGCCGGATCATGGCGCCCTTGGGCGTGCCGGTCGAGCCCGAGGTGTACATGATGTACGCCAGGCTGTCCGGCCCGAGGCGCGGCAGCCCCGGGGCGTCCGCCGGATCCCCGCCGTCCGCGCCGCCTGCGGCGTCGGGCGGCTCGACGGCCGCCGCACCGGACCCGGCGAACTCGGCGGGCTCCCGCGTCACCACCACGGTGGGCGCCGAGGTGCGGACCACCTCGGCGATCCGCTGCCGCGGCCAGGCGGGTTCGAGCGGTACGAAGGCCCCGCCGGCCCTGAGCGCCGCGAGCAGCGCGACCACCAGCTCGACCGAGCGGTCCAGGTGGACGCCGACGACCTTCTCCGGACCCACCCCGCGCGCCACCAGCTCCGCCGCGAGCCGCCGCGCCCGCGCGTCCAGGTCCGCGTACGTCACCTCGTCCTTCCCGCAGGCGACCGCGATCGCGTCCGGCGTCGCCGCGGCCTGGGCGGCGAACAGGTCGGCGAGGCTCGCCCGGCTGACCGGTGCGGCCGTCGCGTTGAACTCCTCGACCAGCAGACGGCGGTCGGCCTCCGGCAGGTGCTCGACGCGCGCCACGGACCTGTCGGGGTCGGCGGCCGCCTCCTCGGCGAGCTGCCGCAGCTCACGCCCGAGGCGTTCCGCGGTGGCCCGCTCGAACAGGGCGGTGCTGTAACGGACCACCGCGTGCGGCCCGGCCGGGCCTTCGTCGTCCACGACCGTGAAACTCAGGTCGAACTTGGCCACGTCGAGCCGAGCGGGCAACGGCTCGTCGGCGACCCCCGGCAGCCGCAGCGCGTCAGGCGCCGCGTCCACGTACATCAGCATCGTCTGGAACAGCGGGTTGCGGCCCAGCACCCGCGGTGGGTCGACCAGCTCGACCACCCGCTCGAACGGCAGGTCCTGGTGGTCGAAGGCGGCCAGGTCCGCCTCGGCGAGCCGGTCGACGAGCTCGGCGAACGCGGGATGGCCCGACAGGTCGGAGCGCAGCACCACCGTGTTGGTGAACATGCCGATCAGACCGCCGAGTTCGCCGGTACCGCGGCCCGAGACCGGCGTGCCGAGCGGCACGTCGGAGCCCCCGCCGTTGCGGGAGAGCAGCAGGGCGACGAGCGCGTGCCACACCGCGAACGGCGGCACTGAGCGCCGCACCGCGAGGGCGCGCAGCGCCGTCACCACGGCCCGCGGCACGGGCACCGACACCGCCTCGCCCGCCGGGTCGGGCTCAGCGGGCCGCGGCCGGTCGGCGGGCAGCGGGATCTGGTCGGGCAGGTCGTGCAGGGCCCCGCGCCAGAAGGCGCGCTGCCGCGCCATCTCCCCTTCGGGTTCCGCGAGTACGCGCCGCTGCCAGCGCGCGAAGTCGGCGTAGCGCGCGGGCAGGGCGGCGAACCGCGGCGCCTCGCCGGCGGCGCGCGCCCGGTAGGCCCGCGCCAGGTCGGAGCAGAGCACCGACTCCGACCACTCGTCGAACACCAGGTGGTGCAGGACGAACAGCAGGACGTACGCGCCCTCGCCCTCCTCGAAGAGCGTGACGCGCAGCGCTGGCTCGTCCTCCAGCCGGAAGACATGGCCCAGTTCGGCCTCGACGGCCGCATCGAGGTTCTCGAAGGCGTCCTCGGCCGGGCCCGTCGCGGCGTCCCCGCCCGCGGCCCGCCGCACGCGCAGCCCGGCGCCCCCGGCCAGCGCGTCACCGGTGGCAAGCACCCGGTGCACGACCGTGCCGTCCCGCTCGCCGAAGACGGCGCGCAGCACCTCGTGCCGCTCAAGAACGTCGGCGAGCGCCGCGCGCAGCGCCGCCACGTCGAGCGGCCCGCGCAGCCTGCGGCCCAGTGCCACGTTGTACTCGGCCGATGGACCGGTGCTCGCCCGCAGGAACCACAGCGCGCGCTGCCCGGCGGTGAGCGGCCCTGGCCCCTCCTCGCGGTCCCCACCGGTGACGGACCGCCAGTCGCCCGCGGACTCGCGCGGCGCGACGGCCGCGGCGAGCGCGGCCGGGGTGCGCAGCCCCACCACGTCGCGCAGCGACACGTCCGTGCCGAGCGCGGCCCGCAGCGCTGCGACCATCCGGGTCGCCAGCAGCGAGTTGCCGCCAAGCGCGAAGAAGTCGCCGTCCCGCGCGACGCTCCCCGCCGGCTGTTCGAGCAGCTCCGCCATCGTGTCGCGTACCAGCGCCTCCACCTCGGCCGGGGTGCGCGCGGCGCCGTCGCCCTGCTCTGTGTGTTCCGTGTGCTCCGCGTGTTCCGCGGGTGCGCCGACCGGTACGGGCAGTACGGAGACGGGCAGCGCGGAGACGGGCGCGTCCGGCGCGGCGACGGCCGCGCGCAGCAGCCCCCGCAGGTCGCCGAGGAGCGCGTCGAGCCGCTCCTTCGAGAACAGCGCGGCGTGGCACGTCGCCTCGATCTCCAACTCGCCGTCGACGAGGAACGCCTCGAAGGAGAGGTCGAACTGCGCGGTGCCGTTGTGCACGTTGCGCCACCGGGTGCGCAGCCCGGGAAGACGGGGGCCCGTCATGTCCTGGGTCAAAAACAGCAGCATGACGTTGAACAGGTCGCCGCCGTGCCGCGCCGCGTCGCCCCCGGCCCGCCGCAGCCGCGCGGCGACCGTGTCGTACGGCGCGTCCTGGTGCGTGAACGCCTCGGCGCGCACCGCGTCGGCGCGGCGCAGCAGCGTCTCGAAGGACGGGTCGCCCGCCACGTCGAGCCGCAGGACGAGGGTGTTGCCGAAGTTCCCCACGAGGGCCTGCGCCGCGCCCGTGTCGCGGTTCATGCCGGCGGAGCCGATGGGCAGGTCCGTGCCCGCGCCGTGCCGGTGCAGCAGCACGCCCATGGCGGCGAGGAGCAGCGTGAACGGCGTGACGCGCCGCCGGGCGGCGAACTCCGTCAGCACCGCGGTCTCCGCCGCGGGCAGCACGACCGACCTGCGCAGCCCGCCCTGTCCGCCCGGACGGTCTGCGGGCAGCCGCAGCGGCCCCGGCAGGCCCGCGAGCCTGCGCTCCCAGTGGTCGAGGTCGTCGCGGGCCGCGCGGCTCTCGCCCGCGCCCGCCGTGATCTCCGCGTACCGCGGCTCGATCGCCGCCACCGGCTCCCCTGCGCGCCCCTCGACGGCGGCGGTGTACCCGGCGCCGAGCTCCGCCGCGATCACCGGCCAGCTGCCGCCGTCCCAGGCGATGTGGTGCACCACCAGGCCGAGTACGTGCTCGTCGTCGCCCGTGCGCCACAGCGCGGTGCGCACCGGCCAGTCGCGCGCCAGGTCGAAGCGGTGCCCGGCGAGCCGGGCGAGCGCGGCGTCGAAGGCGCCGTCCTCCGCGTCCCTGAGGTCGGTGACCGGCAGCGGCAGGTCGGCGGGCGCGGGCGGCGGGTCGGCGATCTGCCGGGGGAACTCGTCGGCGCCGGTGACGTACCGGGTGCGCAGCACGTCGTGCCGTACGACGAGCGCCCGCAGCGCGTGCCGCAGCGCGGGGACGTCAAGCGGGCCCGAGAGGGTGACGGCGAGGCACACGTTGTAGGCGGCGCCCGTCGCGTCGAGGCGCTGGGCGAGCCACATGTGGCGCTGCCCGTCGCTGAGCGGCGCGAGGCCGCCGTCCGGCGCCGCGGCGCCGGACGGCCGCGGGTCCTTCGGGTCCTGGCCTGGCCCGCGGCCGAGCCCCCCGGCCGCGAGCCGCCTGCGCACCAGTGCACGCCGGAGCTCGGCGATGTCGTCCTTGTCCACTGCGGACTCGCCCTTCTGGAGGTTCACGTGGTTCGTCTTCGCGCGTCGTGCGGGGGAGGGGGAGCGGGCGCCGGCGCGCCGGCCGGCGCCCGCGGGCCCCGGCCGGCCGGCGCGTACCGCGGAGCCCCGCGGTCAGTCGGCCGGGCCGGCCCGCCGCAGCTCGGCGCGGAGTTCCGCGCCGATCGCGGCCAGCGGCTCAGGCCGGGTGAGCTGCCAGTGCGTCGAGGCGACGGGCAGGGTGCGCACCCGGCCCGTGACGTGCGGCCGCCACAGCGAGGCCGGACTCGGATCGCGCGGTCTCACCTCCTCGGTCGCGTCGACAAGGAGCAGGTCGCCGGGGAAGACCGGGGCGGCGTCGAGGCTGCGCAGCCCCGCAGAGTGGCTCCAGCTCGTCGCGACCGACCACAGCTCGTCGGCGGTGAACCCGGCGAGCGGACCGCCACGCTCCGCCACCAGCGCGAGCGCCTTGCGGGCCGTCAGCGCCTCGCCCTCCGGCACCGGGTAGCCGTTGACGGCGAGCAGCCTTGCCAGGTTCAGCGCGATGCCGCCCGTGCCTGCGGTGCCGTCGAGCCGGTGCGCCGGCATGGCGTCGAGCACGGTCAGGCTGCCCACGGTCTCGCCCGCGGCGGCCAGCCGGCACGCCATCAGGTGGGCCACGCTGCCGCCGAGCGACCAGCCGAGCAGGTGGTAGGGGCCCGAGGGCTGCCGCTTGCGGACCGCATCGACATAGCGGGCCGCCATGTCGTCGAGGCTCGTCGGCAGGTCGTCGGCGCGGGTCAGGCTCTCCGCCTGGACGCCGTAGAGCGGCCGGTCGGGCACGTGCCGCAGCAGGCCGGCGTACGGCCAGGCGAGACCGGTGACCGGGTGCACGCAGAACAGCGCGGGCCCGGTGCCCGCGGCGCGCAGCGGCAGCAGCACGCCGTCCGCGATCCTCGCGGGCTCCGCGGCGGCCCCCGAGTCGATGTACGCGGCCAGCCCCGCAGCCGTGGTGTGCTCGAACAGCGCGCGCACCGGCAGCGGGGTGCCGAGCGCGGCGCGCGCCGCCACCACGAGCCTGGTCGCAAGCAGCGAGTGGCCGCCGAGCGCGAAGAAGTCGTCCGTCACACCGATGTCGGAGCGCTCCAGCGTGGCCCTGAACAGGTCGAGCAGCCGCTCCTCCGTGGCCGTGCGGGGCCGCTGCGCCGCGGCACGCCGCTCGGGCACCGCCGCCGCGAGGGCCCGCCGGTCGACCTTGCCCGAGGGCAGCGTGGGCAGCCGTGAGGCGATCACGATCTCCGCGGGCACCAGATGCCCCGCGAGCCGCGTACGCGCCCACGCCCGCAGATCCCCGACGAGCGCGTCGGCCGGATCCGCGGTCACGTCCCCGAGCACCCCACCGCCCGCCTGTGCGGCATCGGCCCCGCCGACCGCGTCGGCAGCGCCGCTGCCGTCCTGTCCTGTCCCGCGGGCCCCGTCGGTCCTGTCGGCCTCGTCCGGGCCGGTGGGACCGGTCAGGCCGGTGGTCTTTGGGGCGTCGGGCACGTCGCCCGCCTGTGCGCCGCCGTGCCCGATGTCCGCGCCCGCGGCGCCCGGCGCGCCCGCGCTCTCGGCGGACGGTGGCTCGGGCGCCTCGCGTGGTACGCAGAAGGCGACGAGGCGGTGGTCGCCGCGGGCGTCGGCCGGGGCGATCACCGCTGCCTGGCGGACCGCGGGGTGCTCGCCGAGCGCGGCCTCCACCTCTTCGGGCGCGACCCGCATGCCGCGTATCTTGACCTGGTTGTCGACGCGGCCGGCGAAGCGCAGCCTGCCGTCGGGCAGCCGCGCGGCGAGGTCGCCCGTGCGGTAGAGGCGGGAGCCGTCCGCCGCGAACGGGTCGGCCACGAACCGCTCGGCGGTGCGGGCCGGGTCGCCGACGTAGCCGCGCCCGACCAGCAGCCCGCCGATGTACAGCTCGCCCACGACGCCCGTGGGCACAGGCCGCAGGAACCGGTCGAGCACGTGCACGGCGGTGTTCGGGTTGGGCCGCCCCAGGGTCGGCGGGCCGCCGTCCCCGCCCGGCCTGCGCACCTCGTGGGTGACGCCGACCGTGGTCTCCGCCGGCCCGTACCCGTGGTACATCGTGGCGCCGGTCGCCGACCTGAAGCGCGTGTACAGCTCGGGCGTCAGCGGCTCGCCGCCGCACCAGACATGGCGCAGCGCGGGTCCTGCCGCCCCGGCGAAGCCCGGGACCTCCAGCATGGCCGCGAGCATCGAGGAGACGACGTAGCAGAAGCTGACCCGCTCCTGGGCCATCAGCCGCAGCAGCGCCTCGACGTCGCGCTCCTCGCCCGGCGCCGCGACCACCAGGCGGGCGCCGGTCACGAGCGGCAGCAGGATCTCGTTGATCGAGATGTCGAAGCCGAGCGGCGCCTTGAACAGGGCCGCGTCGCCCGGCCCGTACCCGAGCAGTCCGGCCTGCCACAGCAGCCGGTTGGCGATCGACCGGTGCCGGATGACCGCGCCCTTGGGCGCGCCCGTCGAGCCCGACGTGTAGATGACGTACGCGGCGTTGTCGCCGTGCGTCCTGTGCGGCGGCGGACCGTCGGGACGTTCCTGCGGCCCGGTCTCCGAGGGCGTGACCTGCACCCGCGTCACGCCCTCTGGCAGGTCGGCGTCCTGCGCCGAGCAGACGACGCCGACCTCGGCGTCGGAGACGACGGCCCGCACCCGCGCCCGCGGCCAGGCCGGTTCGATCGGCACGAAGGCGCCGCCCGCCTTGAGCACGGCGAGCAGCGAGACGACCAGCTCGGGCGAGCGGTCGAAGTACAGGCCCACACGGCGCTCCCCGTCCACGCCGAGCTCCCGCAGCCGCCAGGCCAGCCGGTCGGCCCGCGCGTCCAGTTCGCGGTAGGTCAGGGAGCCGCCCTCGTGGCGCAGGGCCACCGCATCGGGGTCCCGGGCCGCCACCTCCTCGAACAGGTCGACGACGGTGGCCTCGGAGACCGGCGCCCCGGTGGCGTTCACCCGGCGCAGCGCTTCGCGCTCGGCCCCGGTGAGCGGGTCGACGCGGGCGGCCGTCAGGGCGGGGTCGCCGACGACCTCGTCGGCGAGGTGCGCGAGGCGCTCGGCGATCCGCTCCGCGTCCTGCGCGGACACCGCGTTCGGCTGGTACTTGAGGGTGAGGGAGAGCGGGTCGCCCGGCACGGCGACGAGCACGAGCGGGTAGTGCGTGGCGTCCCAGGAGCCGCCCGACGCGATGGTCAGGTCCGCGCCGGCACGCAGCTCGGCGCCGGGCCCCCCGGGGTAGTTCTCGTACACGACCAGCGTGTCGAACAGCGTCGCGAGGCCCGCCTCGCGCTGGATCTCGCCGAGCCCGAGGAAGGGGGCGTCGAGCAGCGCGGCCTGCTCCCGGTGGACGCGGGCGAGCAGGTCGGAGAACGCCTCGTCGGGGCGCAGGCGCACCCGCACGGGCACGGTGTTGGCGAACAGCCCCACCATCGAGTCGGCGCCCGGCAGTTCGGGCGGTCTGCCGGTGACGACCGTGCCGAAGACCACGTCGTCGCGGCCGGTGAGGGCGCCGAGCAGCAGCGCCCACAGCGCCTGCACGACGGTGTTGGCCGTCACGCCCCGGCTCCTGGCCAGCGCGGTCAGCCGCGCGGCGAGGCCCGCGGAGCAGGGCACGGTGATCCGCCCGGGCTCCGCCGGCGTGTCGGAGCCCTCGGCCCCCGGCACCAGCAGCGTCGCGTCCCCGACCCCGGTGAGCGCCTCCCGCCAGGTGCGGCGCGCCGCTTCGGCGTCCTGGCCCGCGACCCACTCCAGGTAGTCGCGGAACGGGCGGGCCCGCGGCAGCGCGTCCGGCGCGCCGCCCGCCGCGTAGAGCGCCCCGAGGTCGCCCACCATGACGGGCACCGACCAGCCGTCGAGGACGATGTGGTGGGCGGTCAGCAGCAGCCGGTGGCGCTCGGGTCCCAGCCGTACGAGCGAGGCGCGCAGCAGCGGCGGCCGGTCGAGCGCGAACGGGAGGGCACGCTCCGCCACGGCGTGCAGCCGCAGCTCCTCCTCCTGCTCCGCGGGCGTCAGCGCCGACAGGTCGGCCTCGCCCCAGGGCATGGTCAGCCCGTCGAGCACGACCCCGATCGGCTCGTCGGTCTCCTCTGCGACGAACGCGGTGCGCAGCGCGGGATGGCGGGCGAGGAGAGTGTCGGCGCAGCGCCGCAGCAGCGCGGCGTCGAGCGGCCCCGCGAGGTCGAGCGCCAGCTGGTAGCGGTAGACGTCGCCGGTGCCGAGTGAGGCGTGGAAGAACAGCCCCGTCTGCAGCGGCGAGAGCGGCAGGACGTCGGACACCGCGCCCAGGCCCGCGCCGCCGTCCGTCCCCGCGGCCTCCGCCGGGCCTGCCGTCACCGGGGGGTTCCCGGCCGTGCCGCGTCCGCGGCCATCTGCTCGGCGAGGCTGCGCGGCCGCATGTCCCGCCAGTTCTCCCTGACGTGGTCGAGGCAGGCGTCCCTGTCCGCGGGCCCGTGCCGGACGACCCAGCCGCCGGGTATGTCGGCGAAGGCGGGCCACAGCGAGTGCTGGCCCTCCTCGTTGACGAGCACGACGAACTCGCCGTCCGGGTCGTCGAACGGATTCTCCGGCATCGCGATGGACTCCTCACTCGGCGGTGGCCCGATGGCGTGCGCTACCATCGGCGCTGGTTAGGTAAGGCTAAGCTTTGTTCATGATCGCGGCAAGGCCATCCTCGACGTGACCGGTCATCACACCGCAGTCCGCACCACGGGATCGCCCGCGCGCCGCGCCAGGAGCCAGGGGAGAGTCACATGACGGAAGGCTTCACGCCATGGCCGGCGGAGCGGGCGCGGCGCTATCGTGACGCGGGCCACTGGCTCGGCCGTCCGCTGGGCACGCTGCTGCGCGAGCGCGCCGCAGAGCGGCCCGCGCACACCGCGCTCGTCGCGGGGGAGCGGCGCTACGACTACGCGGCGCTCGACACCTGGGCCGACGAGATCGCCGCCGGGCTCATCGGGCTCGGGCTCGCGGCAGGCGACCGGCTGCTCGTCCAGCTCGACAACCGCGCGGAGTTCGTCCCCCTCTGCTTCGCCGCGTTCCGCACCGGAGTCGTCCCCGTCCTCATCCCGCCGAGCCACCGCATTGCGGAACTCGACGCCCTCGCCGGGCTCTCCGGCGCCGCCGGCTACGTCATACCCGGCGCAGGCGGCTTCGACTACCGCGAGCAGGCCGCGGAACTCCGGCGCAGGCAGCCAGGCGTGCGGCACGTCGTCGTCGCGGGGGAGCCGTACGGGGACGGCGAGGGCACCGTGCACCTCACCGACCTGCCGCACCCCGCCGAGGCGGCGGGCAGGCCCGAGCCCGCGCCCGACGGCATCGCCGTGCTGCTGCTCTCCGGCGGCACCACCGGCACGCCCAAGCTGATCCCGCGCACGCACGACGACTACCACTACAACGCGCGCGCGAGCGCGGACGTGACCCGTCTCGGCCCCGAGGACGTCTACCTGGCGGCGCTCCCCGTGACGCACAACTTCACGCTCGCCTGCCCCGGCGTGCTCGGCACCCTGTCCGCGGGCGGCACGGTGGTCCTCGCGCCCTCGCCGAGCCCCGAGGACTGCCTGGCGCTGATCGGCCGCGAGCGGGTGACCGTGACCGCCACCGTGCCCTCGATGGTCCCGCTCTGGCTCGAAGAGGCCGAGGTCGGCCGCTACGACCTCACGAGCCTGCGGCTCCTCCAGGTCGGCGGCGCCGTCCTCGCGCCCCGCCAGGCCGCCGCGGTACGCCCCGGCCTCGGCTGCGCGCTCCAGCAGGTCTTCGGCATGGCCGAGGGCCTCCTCAACTTCACCCGGCTCGACGACCCCGAGGAGCGCGTCCTGGCCACCCAGGGCCGCCCGCTCTCCCCCGACGACGAGGTCCACGTCGTCGACGAGGACGGCGGGCCCGTGCCGCCGGGCGAGGCGGGCGAACTGCTCACCCGCGGCCCGTACACCATCAACGGCTACTACCGGGAGCCCGAGCGCAACCTCTCGTCCTTCACCCCCGACGGGTTCTTCCGCTCGGGCGACGTGGTGCGCCGCGACGCGGACGGCTGCCTGACCGTCGTCGGACGGGTCAAGGACCAGATCAACCGCGGCGGCGAGAAGATCGCCGCCGCCGAGCTCGAAGCCCATGTCGCCGCGCACGACGGGGTGCGCCACGTCGCGGTCATCGGTGTGTCGGACGAGGCGCTCGGCGAGCGCGTCTGCGTCTGCGTCGTGCCGGACGGTACGCCGCCGACCCTGCGCGCCCTCAAGAGGTTCCTGCGCGAACGGGGTGCGAGCACCCTGCTCGCACCCGACCGCCTGGAGATCCTCGACGACCTGCCGCTCACGGCGATCGGCAAGGTGGACAAGAAGGCGCTCGCCGCGCGCTACGCGCCGGTCCTCGACTGAGCCCCGCGCCTGCGGGAGGCGCGGCCCGGCTCCTGGCCGCCCGGCGTGCCGGGTCCCGGCACCGGTATGCGGTGCGGGAAGCGGACGCGCAGCGCCCCCGCGCACAGCGCCGCCGCGCCGGTCACCGCGGCGGCGAGCAGCAGGGCGTGCTGGTAGCCGTGGTGCAGCAGCGGGGCGACGGCGAGCGGCCCGGCGATCTGCCCGACGGAGTAACCCGCTGTCAGCACGGCGACGGAGCGCGGGAAGCGCAGATGCGCCCCGATGGCGAGTGCGAGGGTCGACACGCCGAGGAACGTGCCGCCGAAGAGGACGGCGGCGGCCAGCGCGGCGACCGCTCCGCCCGCCACGGCGGGCAGCGCGATGCCCACCGCCTGCACCACCAGCGCGGCGGCCAGCAGATCGGGCCGGGTGAAGCGGCGGCCGAGCGCCGTCCACAGGGCGGAGGCGGGGACGGCCGCGAGCCCCACCAGCACCCAGGCCCCGCTGCCGAGCGCGCCGGGCGACTGTCGGCCGATCGCCGCGACGAGGAACGTCCCCGCGACGATGTAGCCGACACCCTCCAGGCTGTAGCAGGCCAGCAGCGCCCCGAACCACCGCCGCGTACGCGGCGGCCGCTCCACGAGCGACCCGTCGCGGGCCGCCGGGCCGCCGGCGCTTCCCGTACCGACGTCGGGCCCCGCGCCGCCGGCCCTTCCCGTGCCGCTCCGGGCCCTCGTCACGCCCGAGTTCTCCGTGCCGTCGTCGGCCGGTGGCCGATCGGCGTGCCGTGCCCGGGAGCCGGATGCCGCGCCCGGGGCGCGCGGCTCGCGGGCCGCTGCGGCGAGCAGCGTGGCGAGGGCCGCCGACGCCCACCAGGCGGCCCGCCAGTCGGCGGCCTGGCGCAGGCCGAGGACGAGCAGACCTGACAGGGCGATGCCCGCGCCCACCCCGCCGAAGGCCCACCCGGTCAGGTGCGCGGGACCGCCGCGCAGCCGGTGGAGCAGGCCGGTCACGGCGATGACGAAGACCAGCGCACTGGCCGCCCCCGCGACGCCGCGCAGCCCGAGCCACACCGCGGTGTCCCGGGTGAGCGGCATCGCCGCGAGCGTCGCGACCAGCACGGCGAGCGAACCGTGCAGCACGGCGCGGGAGCGGGCGAGGCGGGGCGAGAGGCTGCCGGCCAGCGCCCCCGCCAGATAGCCCGCGTAGTTCGCGGTCGCCAGGTCGGCGCCCGCGGCGGCCGTCAGGCCCGCCTGGGCCTGCATCAGCGGCAGGATCGGCGTGTACACGAAGCGGCCCACCCCCATGCCGGCGCCGAGCGCGGCCGCGGCCCGCAGGACGTGCGGCCAGGGGGAGCCCCCTGCGGAGGCGAACTGGGGCTCGGCTGCCATGGCGGGGACCTCGCGGAGAACGGGAGCGGCGGGCGCGGGGGCCGCGCCCGCGGCCCCGCAGGGCCATCGTCGGCGCGCGGTGCCGGGGCGCGCCACGACCTGTTTCCTCCCTGCTGGGAGGCGCTGCCTCCCAGCGCGCGGCCCGCATACGGGGATAGGGTGCGGGACCATGCCGGAACTCCAGGTCATCGCCCGTTACACCGTCGCAGGGGGCAACGAGGACGAGGTGCTCGCCCTGCTCTCCGACCTCGCGGCCGCCAGCCGAGCCGAACCGGGGAACCGCGCGTTCGTGGTCTACCGCCAGTTGGACGACCCGCGCGGCATCGTCCTGCTGGAGCGGTACGCCTCGCGCGAGGCGTTCGCCGACCACCGCGAGACCCCGCACTTCAGGGACCTCGTGCTGGGGCGCATCGTGCCGCTGCTCGACAGCCGCGTGGTGGAGCTGTACGACGCCGAGTAGCCCGGGCGGAGTACGGGCCCGCGTCCTGAGACCGGAGCAAGAAGCTCACCCGGAAGGGGCAACTCGCCGCGCGGATCGGTACGGACGGCGCGGAAAGGGAGAAGGAACCGTCGTCCCTACCACACGCAGGAGGAACCGAATGCGCAAGAACATCGCCCGCGCCGCGGCCGTCGTCGCTCTCGGCATGGCCGCCATCGTCCCTGTCACCGGCACGGCGTTCGCGGACGGTCACCACCACGGCCACCACCACGAGCACGGCATCGGCTTCATCGGCGGCCACGGCAGCTACACCAACCTGGGCGGCCCCTACGGCATCACGCACGCCGAGGGCGGCTTCCTCGCCGGCGGCGCCCGCTAGTCGCGGCACCCGGCGTCCCGCACGCGGACGCGGCACGGGCCCCGCCCCCGAGACCGGGGGGCGGGGCCCGCGCATGTGCGGGGTCAGTCCTCGCCGAGCACGGACAGGGTCCGCTCGGCCATCTGCCGCTCGCCCGTGGCGTTCGGGTGGACCGGCACGAAGTTGGTGCCGAACAGGACGGGTTCGATCCAGCGCGTGCTCGCCGGCGCGCACGCGTCATGGCCCTCGGAGGCCGCCGCCAGGTCGACGAACGTCGCCCCGGTGTCCGCGGCCGCACGCCGCACCGCCGCGTTCAGATGGGTCTGCAGGTCCCGCAGGTACGGCACGTCGCCCGCCGCGATCGGCATCTTCGCGAAGCACCCGGGGGCGGCGGTGGCCGGGAGGATCCACGGATAGCCGAGCACCGCGACCCGGGCGCCGGGAGCCTTGGCCCGCACCTGCTGGAGCGCCGTGCGCACCGCCGGGTAGGTGGTGCTGTCGATGGTGTGGTCGAACGAGTCCCCGTACAGGGCCCTGCACGGCGCGCCCTGGCCCGCGGTGACCACCCCGGCCGACCCGCAGGCGAGGATCGCGTCGATGAAGGTGTCGCTGTCGTTGCCGCCGATGGTGAGCGTCACCAGCCCGGTGCTGTCGCCGAGCGCGTCCAGCTGGGGCGCGACCCCCGGGTACTGGGCCGACGCGAAGTCCTTGGTCTCGGCGCCCCCGCAGGTCACGTCGGTGAGCCGGGCGCCGATGCGGTCGGCGATCACATGCGGGTAGTCGGCGGTCGAGCGGGCGCAGAGCAGGGAGGCGGTCGGGTCGAGGGGCAGGATGCCGGAACCGGCGCTGTAGCTGTCGCCGAGGGCGACGTACGGGAGGGGGGTGGCGGCCTGGGCCGGGGGACCGGTGAGCCCGAGCCCGAGGGCGACCGCGCCCGCGGCGGCGGCAGCGGCGGTCAGACCCCGGAAGAGAGCGCGCATCGACATCTGTGTTCTCCTCGGATTCGGCGTGAGGCGGCCCGGGAGGGGGCCGGGTGAACGGAGCGGCGCGCTGCGGAAGTTACTTGCGAGTTAAGTTCCGGTCAACGGTTCGCGCAGACACCGCGCGCGGACGGCTGGAAAACGCCCTCGCCGCGCGGGGGTCACGCCGGGCACCCGTACGGCCGGGGTCCGCGCCGTACGGGTGCCGGTCCTTCACACCATCAGGGCGCGCAGCGCGCGCACGGCGAGCGCCGGGTCCTCCTCGGCCATGAAGTGCCCGCAGCCGACCGTGGTGTGGCGCACCGCGGGGGCCCGGGCGCGCCGGCGGGCCGCGGTGTCGCGGCCGAGTGCCGCGCCCCAGTCCTGCCGGAGCACGGCGACCGGCATCCGCAGCACCCTGCCGGCGTCACGGCCGCCCGCTCGCCGAGGTGTTCATCCGCTGGTACCGGGTCCTGCGCGCCGCCGCTACCGGCGCAGCCGCGCCCGCGGAGTCGGCCGCCGCCTGCCGGGACGCCGCCCGGCTCCTCGAAGGCGCCGGCATGCCGGGCCTCGCCACGGGGCTCCTGTCCCTCGCCCTGCTCTCGGCCCGTGTCACCGCGGGACTCCCCGCGCCCACCGGGTACCCCGGCGACGACGCGGACTGGGCCCTCCCCTCGTCCTGCTCGCCCGCGGCGAGCGCGCGGCCGCGCGCGCCGCCTGTCGCGCGCCGCCCGACCCGCCGGGCGACCTGCTCACCGAGGCCCTGTGGTGCCTCGCGGCTCGCGCCGCCCTGGACACCGGCGAGCACACGGTCTTCCTGCGGGCCCGCGCCGCGCTCGCCCCCGCGCGCGGAGAGATCGCCGGGGCGGGAAGCGGCCTGCCGGCCCTCGGGCCCGTGGCCGACTGGCTCGACGCCCTCGACGCCCTCGACGCCCTCGACGCCCTCGACGCCGCGCTGTGACGCGCGAGGCCCGGGGCGGGCTTCAGTAGCGTACGGAGCTGTGTGCGAGCGGCGGGTAGACCGCGGTGCGCTCACCGTCCACGGTGGCGCCGGCGAACTGGAGCATCGCCCCCACCTGCCGGTTCAGGTCGGCAGGGAAGTTCAGCGCGGGCGCCGACACCTCGTCGAGCGCGGCCCGCTGCTGCTCCGTGAGCCGCACGTCGAGGCCGGCGAGGTTCGCCTCCAGGTGCGCGACGCTGCGCGGGCCCACCAGGGTCGAGGTGACGCCGGGCCGCCCCTGCACCCAGGCGAGCGCGACCGCCGCCGGGCTCGCGCCCGCCTCCTCGGCCACCGCGCCGAGCACGTCGATCACCCGGTACTGCTCCTCGCTCGGCTCCCCGAGCACGGCCGACCTGCGGGTGCCCTCGGGAATCCCGCCCCCGCGCGTGTACCTGCCCGAGAGGAAGCCGCTCTTGAGCGGGCTCCAGGGCAGCATCGCCATGCCGGTGGCCTGCGCCAGCGGGATCAGCTCGCCCTCGATGGTGCGTTCGAGCAGCGAGTACTCCATCTGGAGCGCGGTGACGGGGGTCCAGCCGCGCAGCAGCGCCATGGTGTGGGCCTGGGCGGTGAACCAGGCGGGCGTGTCGGAGAACCCCACGTAGCGGATCTTCCCCGCCGTCACCAGGTCGTCCAGCGCGCGCAGGGTCTCCTCGACCGGGGTGTGCCGGTCGTGGTTGTGCAGCCAGTACAGGTCGACGTGGTCCGTGCCGAGGCGGCGCAGCGACGCGTCGAGCTGCGCGATCACCGCCTTGCGGCCTGCGCCGCCCCCGTTCGGGTCGCCGACGTGCAGATTCCCGAAGAACTTGGTCGCCAGCACGATCCGGTCGCGCAGCGCGGGCCGCCCGGCGAGGAAGTCGCCGATGATCTTCTCCGAGTGGCCGTTCGTGTAGAAGTTGGCCGTGTCCACGAAGTTGCCGCCGCGCTCCAGATAGGCACGCAGGATGCGCTCGGACTCGGCGGCGTCGCAGCCCGCGCCGCCGTCCTCGCCGAAGTTCATCGCGCCCAGGCAGAAGGGGCTCACGCGCAGTCCCGACCTGCCGAGGCTCACATACGAATCGAGTGTCATTTTCTGCTCCCGCAACTGGGGGTGGATCTCCGACACCTCCGAGTAGACGGCCGCGACCAGCGGTGGTGTGAGAGCGATCCTGGCGGCCTCTTGCCCGATCCTGTCGACTTCCCCCCCGGCCGCCCTGGCCGTTCCCGCCGGGCGGTGGTTGGATCGGTGCCATGCCCCTGGACGAACTGCGAGCCCTGATCGCCCGCTGCGCCGCCCGGCCAGGACCCCTGGCCGGCGGCGCTCGCGTGTCGTCGGTGACGGAGCCGGGGCCGCCCGCCTACTCGGTCGCAGAACCGGTGTTCGCGCTGGTCGCCCAGGGCGCCAAGCGCCTCACCTCGGGCGACCGCGTCCACGACTACGGCGCCGGCCAGTACCTGGTCGTCTCCGTGGGCCTGCCCGTCGCAGGCCACTACACGCGGGCGGACCGCGAGCGGCCCTTCCTCGGCTTCGGCCTCACCCTGCGTCCCGCCGCCATCGCCTCGCTGCTGCTCGACGCCGGCGGTGCCCCGCCCGCGGGCGGCGGCCGCGACGCCACGCCCCCGCCGGGGCTCGCCGTCGGCCGCGCGAGCGCCGAACTCGTCGACGCCGTGGCGCGGATGCTGCGGCTCTCCGAGAGCCCGGCGGACGCGCCGGTGCTCGCGCCGCTGATCGAGCGGGAGATCCTCTGGCGCCTCGTCACGGGGCCGTGCGGTGCCACCGTCCGGCAGATCGGGCTCGCCGACGGCCGCCTCGGGCACATCGCGCGCGCCGTCCGCACGCTCAGGGAGCACTTCGCCGAGCAGGTACGGGTGGCCGACCTGGCGCGGATGTGCGGGATGAGCCCCTCGGCCTTCCACCGGCACTTCCGCGCGGTCACCGCCATGACGCCGATCCAGTACCAGAAGCAGGTGCGGCTGCGCGAGGCGCGGCTGCTGCTGGTCGCGGGGTCGGGCGACGTGGCGTCCGCCGGGTACGCGGTCGGCTACGACAGCGCCTCCCAGTTCAGCAGGGAGTACCGCCGCCTGTTCGGGGTGCCGCCAGGACGCGACGCGGTACGCCTCCGCGGCGGTCACGCCCCGGCCGCCGAGCTCGCCGCGCCCCTCTGAGCAGCGCGCTCCCGAACCGGTCCGGCTGCCGGTCCCACCGCCGGTTCCGCCGTCTGCCGTGCTCGGCGCGGCGGCGCCCCCGTGCGGGGCGTCAGCCCGTGCCGGGGCCTGGGCGCCGGGCGGCCAGGCCGTGCGCGGTGCCCGTCTGCCCTGCCTGCCCCGTCTGCTGCGCGTCCGGCGTCGGCGGGGCCGTCAGATGGCGGAGGGTGCCGGTGACCTCGGCATCCTGGTCAGCTGCGGCCCGGGGGCGAGCAGGCGCAGGGCAGTACCCGCGGCGGCCGTCAGGCGCCGCACCATCAGCAGCGCGGACAGGCCGGTCGAGTCGCACGACGCCGGCTGTGCGCAGTCGAGGCGCAGTTCGCCAGGGGCGGCCAAGGCCGGCCGCGCGCGCACCGCGTCGACCAGTTCGTCCGCCGTCTCGTGGTCCAGCCCGCCCGCGAGACGGAGCAGCACACCGCCCCGCACCTCCTCGGCGGTCACCGCGAACAGCGGCTGCGGAAGGTCCGTCACGCGCCGGCCCCGGTGTCGGGCAGGGCCCGCTGCGCCGCGGCCAGCAGGGCAGTGGCGCGCGGGAAGTCCACCAGGCGCACCCGCAGGATGTCCAGCGCGTGCGCCAGGGACACCGGCGGCACCCGGCGCGCGGCGAGGATGTCCGCGGTCCAGGTGACGAAGCCGGTGAACAGGTCCGCGTCGTCCACGTACAGCGCGGTCGCGAGGAACTCCACCACGTGCGCGACGTCCTCCGCCGTGTACTGGAGCTGCGCCTCCGTGTACGAGCGCATCGCGGGGAAGCGCTCGGCCAGCCCCGCCATCACCTCACGCACCAGCTCCCGCGCCGTCCTCGACACGGTCGTGTACTCCTGGTCGGCCAGGTGCGGCAGGTCGTCGAACTGGAGCCGCGGCCGCTCCCCGGCCGCCGGTCCCGTCAGACCCCGCGCGAGCCGGTCGGCCGCGGCCCGCGCGTCCGGTGCCCAGCCGTCGGCGCCCAGCGCCCGCGCGTACCGCCCGTCGCCGCCGAACGCGGCCCCGCCCACCAGGACCGGCGTGCCCGAGGCCTGGCACGCGGTGATCGCGGCGTGCGCGGTCGGCAGCCGGGTCGCGATCGACGAGGAGAGCGCGACCACGTCGGGCGCCGTCCTGTGCAGGTGCGCCACCAGGTGCGGTGACGGCACCTGCGCGCCCAGGAAGTCCACCCGCCAGCCGCGCAGGCGCAGCACCTCGGCGAGCAGCCGCGCGGGCAGCGCGTGCCACTCGCCGTCCACGCACGCCACCGCCACCCGCCCGGCCCGCGGCCGCGCCCTGGCCCCCGGGTGGTGGGCGAGCGCGCCTATCACCCGGTCGCTGATGGCGCTCGCCGCGTGCTCGGCGGCCACGCTCAGCCGGTTCGCCGCCCACTCGGCCCCGACGCGGTGCTGCACCGGCGCGATCAGGTCGAGCAGCACGGACTCGGCGGGCACGCCCGCGTCGAGCGCGCCGAACACCACGGCGGCCGCCGCGTACTCGTCGCCCTCGCCGACCGCGCCCCACAGCCGCTCGCGGGCCGCCGACCGGTCGAAGTCCGCTTCCGCCGCGGCGGGCGCCGCCCGCGTCGCGCCCTGAATGTCCGTCATGCGGTGTACCTGCCCCGGGTGTGTCCGTCCACCGCGCTGAGGTGCGTGGTGCGCGGTGCGGTGATCGCGACCACCGCCATGTCGTCGTGCCGTCCCCTGCCGACCCACTGGGAGGCCAGCATCTGCACCCGCTCCACGACGGCCTGGGCAGGCAGCCCCGCGCACTCGGCGAGCGCGGCGCGCAGCCGCTCCTCGCCGAACAGGTCGTCGCCGAGGGGCCCGCCGCGCGCCTCCGTGATGCCGTCGGTGAACAGCAGGCAGGTCTCGCCCGGCGCGAGGTCCTCCGTCACCGTCACGGACGTCACCTCGGGCAGGGCGCCGATCAGCGAGCCGCGGGTCGCCGCCTCCTCGACCCGGCCGTCCCCGCGCACGATGAGCGGCGCGAGGTGGCCCGCGCTCGTCAGCCGCAGCCGTACCGCGCCGAGGTGCCGGCGCACCGAGGCGAGGACCATCGTCGCGAACCGGGTGTGGTGGGAGCTGACCAGCGCCCCGTTGAGGAGTTCGAGGACCCGCTGGTGGTCGTCGGCGAGCGGCAGCAGCGCCTGCACCGTGTTGCGGATCTTCCCGGTGAGGACGGCGGCCTCCAAGCCCTTGCCGCACACGTCGCCGAGGACCACGAGCGACTCGGCGTCCGCCGCGGCGCCCGGGTGGACGTCGTAGAAGTCACCGCCCGCCAGCTCGCCCGCGCCCGCGGCGCGGTAGCCGCCCGCGAACTCCACCCCGTGCACCTGGCGCAGCGGGGGCGGCAGCAGGTCCCGCATCAGCGTCTCCGTGATGCCCGACTGCTCCGCGTACAGCCGGGCCGCGGACAGGGCGGCGCCCGCACGCGCGGCGAACAGCCCGGCGAAGACCTCCTCGCTCTCGTGGAAGGCCCGCCGGTCGGTGCGGCGCAGCAGGATGAGCGCGCCCGCGGGAACGCCGTGCCCCGGCAGCGGGGTGACCACGACCGAGCCGACGGGGCCCGCGACATCGGCGGGCACCGCCCAGCCGGGCAGCTGCGCCGGGTCGATCCAGCGGGAAGGCACCGGCGGGAAACCCTGCAACGCCTCGCTCAGGCCCGGGACCTCGGCCGGGTCGGCGGTGACGGCCGCGCGGGTGACCGTGCCGCCCGGGCCCGCGTACGCCACCGGGTGGCGGCGGCCGGTCGCGGGGGCGACCACCACCACGGCGTCCGCCAGATGGCGCGCCGCGAGCTGTGCGGTCGCCTCCATGCAGCGGTCGACGTTGAGGGAGGCGAGCAGGGCGCTCGACGCCTCGACGAGGAACGCCGTGCGCTCCTGCTCGGTGCGCAGCGCCTCCTCGGCGATGCGCCGGTCCGTGTCGTCCACGAGCCACCACGCCACCTCGCCCGAGTCGAGCGGCGTGGGGTGCGCCTCGAAGCTGCGGCCGCCGACCGCGCCGTGGGCCGCGCCCGCGGGCGCCGGGCCGCGTACGAGGGCGCGGTGCGCGTCGGCGAGCCAGGCGGGCACCGCGTCGGCCAGGGGCACGGGCCGGGCCGCGGCGGGGAAGAGGGCGGTGGCCGCCGCGTTGGCGTCGGTCAGTGTGCCGGCCGCGTCGGCCAGCAGAACGGGGTACGGGGCGGCAGCCCACGCCGCACGCGGCGCGGTCCCGGTGTCGGGGAGCTGGGCCGTCAGGCTCTCGGAAGTCTCCATCGAGGGCTCGCGCGGTGCGGGCCTCACCACCCTCCCAGGGAACGGACAGAACGGATTGATTCCATTCGGCAACCTTCCCGCAGTCGCGAGGGTGACGCAAACTTCGTGCTTCAGAAGACAGGTGTTCGTCCCATTCAGGCTTTATTTCCCGTTTTATTCCACCCCAATGGCCCGGTGAGGGGTTGTGGTCGGGGGGCGGCTTCGGTGCCGTCGCCCCCTGGGCGTCCGGTGCGGCGCGCCTCAGGTGCGGGGGAGCGCGCCCAGGAGGGCCGCGGTCAGCGTCAGCTTCAAGGAGTCCGCCAGGTCCAGATGGAAGCGGGCCAGGTCGGGCTCGGCCCGGTAGGCCGCCTGCAGGCTGGGCGGGGGCGTGCTGTACGCCGAGAGCGCGCCTGCCATGACCATGGTCTGCAGGCTGAACAGCGTCGCGTTCTCGCCCAGCTCCGGCAGGTACGTCAGGAGCAGCGCGGTCATGGCCGCCAGGCGGTCGAGGGAGGCGCGCTTGTAGCGCGTGACGACCTCGACGGAGACGTTGTGCTCCAGAACGCTGCCCTGCGCACCGAAGAGGTCGCACAGCACCGCGCGGCCGGAGAGTGAACGGCCGACGATCCCGGCCACCGCCGTCGCTCGCTCGGCCATGGGCAGTCCCCCGTCGACGCCGGCGGCCAACTCGTCCGCCAGTTCCGTCAGCCACTCCTGCAGGAAGCGGTCGAGGAGTTCGAGCAGCACCGCCTCGCGGGACTCGAAGTAGCGCAGCACGTTCGGCTTCGCCAGCCCCACGCGCCGGCTGAGCTCGTTCAGGGTGACCGCGGCCACCGGCATCTCGTCGAGCATCTCCGACGCCGTGTCGAGGATCGCCCGGCGGCGGATCTCCCGCTGCTCCTCGGTTCGCGCCCGCTGGAAAGTCACGCTCTCCATCCTAGTTTGGGTACCTCCGGTACGTTGACAGCGTACCGGGAGTACTTTAATCTCCGAAGAGTAAGGTACCGGCGGTATGTAAGGGGATGGGAGTCCGGCATGGGCGACAAGTGGACGACGGCGGGTATTCCGGACCAGCGCGGGCGGGTGGCCGTGGTGACGGGAGCCAACACCGGCCTCGGGTACGAGACCGCCAGGGCGCTCGCCGAGCGCGGCGCCGCCGTGGTGCTCGCCGTGCGCGACGTCGAAAAGGGCGAGCGTGCCGCGGCCCGCATGGCCGGCGATGTGAGCGTGCAGGCGCTGGACCTGACCTCGCTCGACTCTGTCAGGACCGCGGCCGAGGCCCTGCGGTCCCGGCTCGACCGGCTCGACCTGCTGATCAACAACGCCGGCGTGATGTACACCCCGAGGCAGACCACCAGGGACGGCTTCGAGTTGCAGTTCGGCACCAACCACCTCGGTCACTTCGCGCTCACCGGGCTGCTGCTCGGCCTGATGCTGCCGGTGCCGGGCTCGCGCGTGGTGACGGTCAGCAGCACCGGCCACCGCATCCGGGCCGCGATCCACTTCGACGACCTGCAAGGGGAGCGCTCGTACGGCAGGGCCGCCGCCTACGGCCAGTCCAAACTGGCCAACCTGATGTTCACCTACGAGCTGCAGCGCCGGCTCGCCCCGCACGGCACCACCGCCGCGCTCGCCGCGCACCCCGGCCTTTCCAGCACCGAGCTCGCCCGCAACAGCCCGGCGCCCCTCCGGCTTCCGCTCACCTGGCTCGCGCCGCTGATCGCCCAGACGCCGGCGATGGGCGCGCTGCCGACCCTGCGCGCCGCCACCGACCCCGCCGCGCTCGGCGGCCAGTACTACGGCCCCGGCGGGCGCAACGAGGTCAAGGGGCATCCGCGGCTGGTCACTTCGAGCCCGCAGTCGTACGAGGCGGCCGTCCAGCAGCGGCTGTGGGCCGTCTCCGAAGATCTCACCGGCGTGCGGTTCCCCGTCGCCGGGCCCGTGCAGAGCCCGGCTCCTTCAGGGCCTGCCGCCACCCGGTAGCCGCAGCGGCATGACGGCCCGCACGGTCTTGCCAGACGCGGTCACCACCACCTCGGGCGTGCCCGCGATCCGGCACACCAGCGGCCAGCCGTAGCCGCCCGCCGGGTAGTCGTCGCGCGGCGCGCGGGCCGCCGGGACCCGCGTACTGGCGTCGGAGACCACGAGCACGAGGCAGCCGTCGGCGACGGACGCGGAGAAGCCGGTCAGGCCGCCGCCGTGGCGCAGCGCGTTGGTCACCAGCTCCGAGGTGAGCAGCAGGGCGTCGGCGAGTACGGCGTCGAAGTGCGCTCCCTCGGCCGCGACCCCCTCCCGCACCAGCAGGTCGCGGACCCGGTGGCGGGCCTCGGCCGCCCTGCCCGGCAGCCCGGGGGCGTGCGCGGTCCACTGCCCGTCGTTGCCCGTCGCATACGTCACGCCGACCCACCTCGTCCCCACCGCACCGTCCGACGTCCTGCCTTCCTCACAGCGCGAGAGCCGCCTCCACCGTCTCGGCGAAGGTGAAGGCGGTCCTGGTGCCCGTCACCTCGAACAGCCGTCCCACGGCGCTCCCGAGCGGCCCCGCGAGCACCAGCCGCCTGCTCCTGCCCCGGGCCCGCAGCAGCACGTGCAGCACCGTCGAGTCCGCGAACGACACCGCAGAAAGGTCGAGCACCACGCGGCGCGCGCCCTCCAGGTCCGCCCTCTCCAGCGCCTCTTCGAGCAGGTACGCGTTCTCGTCGTCGAGGGCGCCGGTCGCCCGGACGACCCGTGCGCCGCCGTCCGCTGTCCGCGCGACCACCGTCGCAGGGTTCTCCGCCACGGCCACAGACTCTCATGCCCCCGGCATGCGCGGGCGGCCACCCGGCGGAAGCGGGGCCGCCCCTAGGGCAGGTCGAGGAGTTCCTCGTGGAATCCGGCGAACCCGCCCGCGCGGTCCAGGAGATGGACCTCGAGGATCCAGTGGCAGGCACGGCCCCGGCTGTCGGGCCTGCGCATCGGAAGGTCGCTGCCCGGCGCGATGTACGGGCCCACCCCGCCGTCCTTGGGCCGGTCGTGCGGGAACTCGCCCACCAGGTGACCGCTGTGCCAGGCGCCGAACTCCCAGCCGGCCGCGGCGGCGATCCGCACCATCTCCGCGTACAGCTGCTCGCCCGTGATGCCGGGGTCCGCGTCGAAGGCGCGGCGGCCCGCGGCGAAGACCTCGGGCAGCGCGTCGCGCAGCCGCACCTTCGCGGGGTCGCCGCCCAGCACGTACGTACGGCCGAAGTCGGCCTCCCACTCCTCGAAGACCGGCCCGACGTCGACGAAGAGGATGTCCCCCTCCTCGATCACCCGGTCCTGCGGGTTCTCGCGGAACGGGGCCAGGGTGTGCGGACCCGAGCGCACGATCCGCTTGTGCCAGAACCTCCGCACCCCGTACAGCTCGGCGGCGAGGTCCCTGATCCGGTCGCTGACCGCCTGCTCGCTCTCGCCGGGCACCAGCAGGCCGCGCCGCTCCACCTCGGCGAAGAGGCCCGCCGCCTTCGCCTGGGCGTCCAGCAGTCCCCGCACCCGCTCCGCCTCGCACCTGTCGCTCATGGCCAGACCGTAGACCTCCAGGGGCGCGGGCACGTGCGCTTTTCCCCCACCGGCGGCGGCGCCGGGGGAGCGGAGCCCCGGCCCCGCGGACCCGGGCGCGGGCCGCCGGCGGGGCGCTCGCATAATGCAGGCATGGGACGGAAAGCGAAGACGGCACGGAAGAACCCCTTCGTCACGGCTGCGGCGGTCGTCCTGCCCGCGGCCCTGGCCGCGTGCCTCACCGGCTGCGGCGGCCACTCCCCGTCCGGCGCGCCCTCCTCGCCCGCCCCCGCGCCCAGCGGCACCCCGGGCCGGATCGAGGCGAGCGCGAACGGCGCCGCGGTCACGGTGACCGGCGCCGTGGCCCACCTCGACGCGGCGGGTGACGGCAGTCTTACGATGACCGTCCGCAACTCCGGTACCGTCACCGACCACCTCGACATGGTCGGCGTCCCCGGCGGCGCCCGCGGCACGCTCGGGGGCGGCCGCGACCCCAAGGGGGACGGCGCCATGGACCCGGCAGGCATCCTCATCCAGTCGGACGGCGCGACGACCTTCGGCGCCAAGGGCGGCCCCACGGTCGCGCTGCACCACGTCAAGGACGTGACGGCCCGCCACACCCTGCCGCTGATCCTCCAGTTCGGCGTCACCGGGCTCGTACGCTTCGAGGCGCGCGTGGAGCGGTGAGCCGCCGGACCTGCCGACGGGTGCCCCTCCCGGCTACGCCGCGGTGTCGGTGAGTACCAGCGCGAGCACAGCCGCGTGGCTCAGGCCGGCCTCCTTCGTCGCGGTCAGCAGGGTCACAGGGCCCCGCCCGCACAGGCCGGCGAGGTGGTCGAGGGCGGCTGCCCTGCCGGGGTCGGCGAGCTCGGCGCGGTAGCGGGCGGTGAACTCGGGGAAGCGCTCGGGCTCGTGCCCGTACCAGTGGCGCAGCTCCGTGGAGGGCGCCACGTCCTTGCACCACTCGTCGAGCCCCGCGGCCTCCTTCGACAGGCCCCTGGGCCAGATCCGGTCCACCAGGACGCGCGCTCCGCCGCCGGTCTCCGGCTGCTCGTAGACGCGCGCCACCCGCACGTCGGGTACGGTCTCCATCGGCCCATTCTCCGGCCACGGCCCGCCCGGCCGCCAGTCGTGGACCGGGCGGCGGGACACGGGCGCGCACACTCCGTGGACCGGCGCCGCCCGCCGGGCCGCCGGCACGGGCCGCCCGTACGCACCGAGCCATCGCGGAGAATTCCATGCCCCTGCGCCTGCCGTCCGACGCGACGATCCTCTTCCAGGGCGACAGCATCACCGACACGAGCCGCCGCACCCTGCCGGGTGACGGCCTCGGCAACGGCTACGCCCGCATGGCCGCCGACCTGCTGCGCGAGCGCCACCCGGCGAGCGCGGCCACCTTCGTCAACCGGGGTGTCAGCGGCGACCGGGTGTGCGACCTGCGCGCCCGCTGGGACGAGGACACCCTCGCGCTCCGCCCCGACCTCGTCTCCGTGCTGGTCGGCGTGAACGACACCTGGCGGCGCTACGACTCGGGCGACGCGACCACGACCGCAGCCTACGAGCGCGACTACCGCCACCTCCTGGTCCGCGTACGGGACGGCCTCGGTGCACGCCTCCTGCTCGTCGAGCCGTTCCTCGTGCCCGTCGAGGCCGAGCAGTGGGAGTGGCGGGAGGACCTCGACCCGCGCATCCACGTCGTGCGGCGGCTCGCCGAGGAGTTCGACGCGCCGCTGCTCCCCGCGGACGGCCTGCTCAACGCCGCGGCGCGGGAGCACGGCGGCGCGCGGGCGGTCGCGGGCGACGGCGTGCACCCCACACCGCTCGGGCACGCCGTGCTCGCCCGCGCCTGGGCCGAGCTGGTCGCCCTGGACTGACGGCCGGGCGCGCCGGAACCGCCGCCGACGAGACCGCCGACGAGGCCCCCGCCGGCGGGCCCTGCCGCCTCGCCCGGCGCGGCACCCCGCTCGACATTCGCCGGAACAGACAGAAGTTTTGATGTTTCGTCGAGGACTTTTTCCTTTCTCCGGTCAAACCTATGGACAGTCCCTTACGCGGGCCCCTAATGTCTCGGGCCACCGGGCGGATGTTTCGTCCGGGTAACGCCCCGCACTTCACGCCTCCTTCCCCCACGCAGACCCACCCGTCCGACGGGCTCGGCCTGCTGTGAGGCGCGCGCTCACGCAACCCGCAGCACCCCCGCCACGGCGGGGCCCGGCCGTGCGACCGGCGCGGCCGTGTCGGCAGCAAGCAAGGGGAAGCGCAATGAAGCTACGTACGTACGCCGTGACGGCCGCCGCCGCCCTGCTGGCCTCCGGCGGCCTGGTCGCGCTCGCCTCCTCCGCGCAGGCCGCGCTGTACACGACCTGCGTAGGCGACGGCGGCGCCGTCACCGTCCGCGGCGATCTGGTGGTGCCCGAGGGGGAGTCCTGCACGCTGGAGGGCACCAAGGTCACCGGCACCGTCACCGTCAGGGACGGCGCCGACCTCGTCGCCTCCGGCGTCACCCTCGGCGGCCCCGTCGCCGTCGGCGACGGCGCGTACCTCGACGTCACCGGCTCCACCCTCAAGTCGGCCGTCGCGGCGGCCGGCGCCTTCGGCACCCACCTCCAGGACTCCACCGTCAAGTCCGCGTCCGCGCACGGCGGTTTCCTGTACGCGGTCGACACGTCGGTGGGCGGCGAGGTCGCCGCGGACGGCGGCGAGCTGTACGTGTCGGGCAGCACAGTCAAGGGCGCGGTCACCGGCACCGGCGGCCTCTACGCCGACCTGAACGACACCACGGTCAAGGGCGCGCTCACCGTCACGGGCAACTCCCTCGGCGGCGTGCTGTGCGCGAGCGAGGTCGGCGGCGCCACCGCCTACCGCGACAACGGCGACACCCTGCAACTCGGCGGCGACGGGCCCCTGGGCTCCTGCGCGGGCGCCAGCTACCTCGCCAAGACCCTGGAGGTCACCGGCAACACCGGGGCGGCCGTGCTCGACAACACCATCGTCGCGGGGAAGCTCACCGCGACCGGCAACACCCCCGTACTCGCCGTGGGCCCGCTGGCCCGCGTCCGGGGCGGCATCGAGGGCGAGACCGCGGTGCCCGCGGCCGCCGAGGCCGCGCCGCGCGCCCTGCGCCCCGGCGCACGGGACCGCGGGCAGGCACTCGCCGGCCAGGCGGCCGAGCGCGCGGCCGCGGCCAGGAGCGCCGCAGCGGCGGCCGGCGACGCGGGGCTGTGACCGGGGCCGCCGCCCCGCCGCACCCGGGCGGCCCGCCGCGCACCCGCCACGCCCGCCGCCCCGCCGCGCCCGAAGCGAGGGGCAGCCGCTCCAGCGCGCCGTGAGCCGCGCCCCGCACCGCCCCGCACGTCCCCGCCTCATCACCAGGAGTGACCGTGGGTCATCTGCACAAGTCCTTCGACCGCAGGGCGTTCCTGCGGGCCACCGCGGGTACCACCGTGGCCGTGGCCGCCGCGTCCTTCGCCGGGACGCACGCCGCAGCGGCCGCGCCCGCCGCCGCGCCGTCCCGGCTCGGCATCCCGAAGAACCGCATCTCCATCCAGCTCTACAGCGTCCGCGACAAGGTCACCTCGCTCGGCTTCGGCGTCGTACTGCCCGCACTCGCCGAAATGGGCTACAACGAGGTCGAGTTCGCCGGATACACCCAGGACACTGCCATCCTCGGACGGCAGATCACCCCCCAGGAGATCCGCCGCATCCTCGACGACAACGGACTGCGCGCCACCGGCAGCCACGTCGGCATCGGCAACCTCGCCTCCGGCCTCCAGCGCGAGCTGGACACCGCGGAGATCCTCGGCATGCCCCACCTCGGCACCGCCAACGCCCCGTCGGGGACCGGCACCGTCGCCGCCTACCGGGCCGCGGCCGACGACTTCAACGAGTGGGGCCGCGCCGCGGCCGCCCGCGGCATCAAGCTCTACCAGCACAACCACGCGGGCGAGTTCGGGTTCGCCACCGACCGGCCCGCGGTGCGCCTCTACGACGTGTTCCTGCGCCACACCGACCCCCGGTACGTGTACCTGGAGATGGACGTCTACTGGGCGTTCGTCGGCCAGTACCGCTTCCCCGGCTTCGAGCCCGCCGCCTACGTGCGCGACCAGCCCTACCGCTACCCGCTGTTCCATCTGAAGGACGGGGTGCCGAGCCCGGGAAGCGGCGACGGCTACGCCATGGTCGAGTTCGGCGCCGGCACCCTGCCGTACGAGCGGTTCGTGCGCGACATCGGCGCACGCGACAGCCACATCGGCATCTACGAGCAGGACAACGCCGTCAACACCCAGCCGAATCCGCCCGGTTCGCTCGGCGCGGCGGAACGCAGCCTGGGCGGCATCAGGCACCTGCTCGGAGCCTGAACCGCCGCACAGCAAGACCCGTACCCCGGCACGCGACGAAGGAGACGCACCACCGTGCACCGAACCCTCAGACGCCTCATCGGCGCGGTCGTGCTCGCGGCGCTGCCCGCGCTGGGCGGCACCGCCCTCGCGCCGGCCGCGCAGGCGGCTCCCGTACCCGCCCACGCCCCCGCCCACGAGCCCGAGGCGGCGGAACCCGCCCTCGACTGGGGCAACTACGAGAAGGCGACACTCACCAAGGAGACCGGCGAGCCCATCGACCTCGCGGTCCTGCCCGACAGCCGCGTGCTGCACACCGCGCGCAACGGCGACCTGCGACTCACCGACCCCGGCACGGGCGTGACCAGGATCGCCAACCACATCGACGTGTACCAGAACTCCGAGATGGGGCTCCAGACCGTCACCCTCGACCCGGACTTCGCCACCAACCACTGGGTCTACCTGTACTACTCTCCGCCGCTCGACACCCCGGCGGGAGCCGCCCCCGAGCGGCTGCCCGCAGGAGCGGACGACACCTACTGGAAGCAGTGGGAGGGCTACGACGCCCTCTACCGCTACCGGTGGACCGGCGACGCGCTCGACCCGTCGACCAGGCAGGAGATCATCCGCGTCCCCACCAACCGCGGCCAGTGCTGCCACGTCGCGGGCGACGTCGACTTCGACGCGCAGGGCGACCTCTACCTCTCCACCGGCGGCAACACACCGGCGTCGGGGCCCAATGTCAACGGATACACCCCGATCAACGACGCGCCGGGCTACAACCCCGGCCTCGACGAGCGCCGCGGCTCCGGCAACACCGACGACCTGCGCGGCAAGATCCTCCGCATCCGTGTGCAGGACGACGGCAGTTACACCGTCCCCGAGGGGAACCTCTTCCCGCCGGGCACCGCGAGGACCCGCCCCGAGATCTTCGTGATGGGCCTGCGCAACCCCTACCGCCTCAGCGTGGACAAGGAGACCGGCGCCGTCTCGTGGGGCGACTACGGGCCCGACGCCGGCACCGCGGACCCGGACCGCGGCCCCATGGGCTACGTCGAGTGGAACACCACCACCAAGCCGCTCAACAGCGGCTGGCCGTTCTGCACCGGCGACAACACCCACCCCTACCGGGACTTCGACTACGCGACCCTCACCCCGGGCCCCGCCTTCGACTGCGCGGCCCCGGTCAACGACTCCCGCTGGAACACCGGCCTGCGGGAACTGCCGCCCGCCCACCCCGCCACCCTCTGGTACGGCGACAAGGACACCGACCAGCCGTGGCCCGAACTCACCGCGTTCCGCGGCCCGGACGGGCCGGGCGGCCAGGCACCCATGGGCGGCCCCGTCTACCACTACGACCAGGACAACCCGTCCACCGGCAAGTTCCCCGCCTACTGGGACGGCAAGGCGTTCCTCGCCGAGTTCTCCCAGGACTACGTCGCCGCCCTCACCCTCGAAGGGCCCGACGGACCCGTCGGCAAGCTGGAGAACGTCCTGCCCAACAGCGAGCGGTCCGCCAACGGCATACCGCCCTGGGACAACCCCATGGACCTGGAGTTCGGCCCGGACGGCGCGCTCTACGTCCTCGACTACGGCGACGGCTTCTTCCGGCAGAACCCCGACGCAGGCCTCTACCGGATCGAGTACGCGGAGGGCAACAAGGCCCCCACCGCGGTGATCTCGGCCGCGCCCTCCTCCGGGCACGCGCCGCTCGCCGTCACCTTCGACGCGGGCGGTTCCACCGATCCGGAGCACGGCGAACTCACCTACCAGTGGGACCTCGACGGCGACGGCACGTTCGACGCCACCGGCCCCGAGGCCACCCGCACCTACACCGAGAACGGCCAGTTCCAGGCCCGGCTGAAGGTCACCGACCCCGAGGGCAAGACCGGCCTCACCAGCCACCAGATCACGGTCGGGAACACCGCGCCCACCGTGCGGATCACCCGGCCGCCCACCGGCGGCTTCTTCCACTGGGGCGACACCGTCGCCTACGGCACCGACATCGACGACCCCGAGGACGGCACCGACGTCGACTGCGCCCAGGTCGCCTGGACGTTCGGGCTCGGCCACAACCAGCACGGCCACCCCGTCGACAGCGGCACCGGCTGCTCGGGCGCGATCGCCACGCCCACCGACGCGGGCCACGGCGACACCGAGAACGTCTTCGGTGTCCTCGGCGTCACCTACACCGACAAGGGCGCGGGCGGGGTGCCGCCCGCCGCGGGCGACGCCCAGGTGATCCTCAACCCCGTGCTCACCCAGGCCGAGCACTACGACGCCGCCGAGGGCGTCACCGTCACCGACGACCCCACAGCCTCCGGGCTGCGCCGCCTCACCTCCTTCGACCCGGGCGACTGGATCGCGTACGACCCGGTGTCGTTCGCCGGCATCACCGGCGTGCGGACGAGCGCGGACGGCGCCGGCACCCTCGCGCTGCGCTGGAACTCCCCGGACGCCGAGCCGTTCGCCACGGTGACCGTCCCGGCGGGCGAGGGCCGCAAGACCGTCGACACCCCGCTCACCGGCGCCCCCGCGGGCAGCGGCAGGCTCTACCTCACCTCATCCGGCGGAGTGGAGCCCGACGCGTTCACCTTCCAGGGTCCTGGCGTGGCCGACCGCACCGCCCCCACGGCGACCGCCGCCCTCGACCCGGGCGAGCCGACGGGCAAGAACGGCTGGTACACAGGCGACGTGCGGCTGACCGTCACGGCGAAGGACGAAGGGGCCGTCAAGAGCCGCGCGTACTCCACGGACGGCGGCGCCACCTGGAAGCCGGCGGACACCGCCGTGACCCTGTCGCAGGAGGGCACCACCACGGTCGCCTACCGCGCCACCGACACGGCGGGCAACGTCTCCGAGCCAGGCACCCTGACGGTGCGCATCGACCGCACGGGCCCGCGCGTCGCGGTCGCCGGGGTGGCGGACGGCGCCGACCTCGGCGACTCCGCGGCGCCCGCGCCCGCCGCCACCGCGACCGACGCCGTCTCGGGCGGCGCCACGGCGGCGCTCGCGCTCGACGGCGTACCGGCCGCCTCCGGCAGCCCGCTCGACCTGTGGCGGCTGCCGCTCGGCGGCCACGACCTGACGGCCACCGGCACCGACAGGGCCGGCAACACCACCGTCACGACAGTGCACTTCACGACCCACACGTCCTACGCGGACCTCACCGCGCTGGTGGCGAAGCTGCGCGAGGACGGGCTGCTCACCGCGCGGGGCGGGCAGCGGCTGGCCGTACGGCTCGGCCAGGCGGAAGCACACGCGGACGCGGGCCGCACCGCGCAGGCCGCCGCCGTGCTGGACACGGTCGCGGCTCTCGCGGGGGACCGCGCGCTCGTCCCCGACGCCGCGGCGGGCGCCGCGCTCGCCCGCGACGCGGCCGCCCTGAAGGGGGGACACGAGGACTGAGGGGGGACGCGAGGCCGGAGGCGGGGCGCACGGACCGACGGGGGCACCGCATTACGGCACGCCCCGGCGCGGGCAGGGCCCACCACCGGCCCTGCCCGCGCCGGGGCACCGGACGTGCCAGGCCCGCGCGGGCGTACCGGGCGGGGCCGTCAGAGCAGCACGGGCGTCAGGTCGGGTCCGCTGCTGTCGCTGCTGTCGCTGCCGACCTCGTAGGCGTCGTCGTCGAACGGGTAGAGCGGGCGCGCCACCTTGTGGTGCCCGAGCCGCAGCAGGTCCTGGTCGACCCCGCCGGGCGTCAGCGCGAGCAGCCAGTCCGCCGCCATGTCGTACAGCTCGGGCTCCAGGTAGCCGATCTTCACGACCACGAGGTCGAAGGTGCGCGGGTCGATGCCGAGGCCGCCGTCGGCGGGGCCGAGGAAGTCCGCGAGCGTGTGGAAGGGCTTGCGCCGCCCGGTGACGACGACGGTCAGGCCGCCGCGGGTGATCGCCGCCATGTCGCAGCCGCGCTCGTACGCCCCGCCCTCCGCGCCGTCCGGCCGGTCCGAGGCCCGCTGGAGCGCGGTGACCGTACCGGTCAGCTCGTAGGGGCCGCCCTGCGTGGTGTCGACCTTGTTGCCGATCCCGAGCGTGACCTCGGCCCCGACGCCCGCCGCGAAGCAGGCGGCGACCGCGGCCGGGTCCATGATCCCCGGATGCACCGCGGTGACCCGCCCCGAGGCGATCTCCTCACGCTCCAGCAGCTTGCCCAGCATGTACGCCAGGTCACCCGCGCCGCCCGCTGTCGGGTTGTCGCCCGAGTCGGAGATCAGGAACGGCCTGCGGTCCGAAGCCACGGCCCGCGCGACGCACTCCTCCGCGCTGCCCGTGGGTCCCACGAACACGAAGTCGCGCCGCACGTCCCAGTACTCCCGCGCCAGCGACTCCGCCTCGGCCGCGGCCAGCGCGGCGTCGTCGCCCGTCACCACGACGGCGGCGCGGCAGCGCGGCTGGTCCGCCCAGGCGTAGCCGACCCAGATCGCCGCGTCCACGATCCCGGGCTTCGCCTCGATGCCGGGCAGCCTGCCGTACAGGCCCTTCGCAGGCTCGAGCCTGGTGCTGGTCTTCTCGCCCGGCAACAGGACGGGCACCTGCACCCAGGCGCGGTGCGGACGCCGCAGCTCCACGGGCAGCAGCAACCGCTCCACCAGCTTGCGCGCGGCGCGCTCCCGGGTGTCCCAGGCGTCCTCGTGCGGCGCCATGCGGTGCGCGGTGAGCAGGTCGAGCGGCTCGGCGAACCGGCGCGACACATTGCCGTGCAGGTCCATCGCGGCCGAGGCGAGCGGCCTGCCGTGCGCCGGGTCGTCCGGCGTGCCCACGAAGTCGAGCGCGGCGCGCACCGCCTCCGTGAGGTCGCCCTCCGCGTCGTCGAGGCCGATCACGCTCATCGCGCCGTGCAGATCGTAGACCATGCCGTCCAGGGGGCCGGCCGCGCGGATGCGCTCCACCAGCTCGTCCTTGAGCAGCAGATACGAGTCCGCCTCCACAGGACCGCCGGGCAGCGCGGTCGCGTGCAGCAGCGGCACCCACTCGACCAGCTCCGCCAGGTCGGAGTCCCGGCGCGTCCAGGTGTACCGGTCGAGCAGCTCCTGCCCGCGGGTCTGCCGGAAGTCGTCGGCGGTGGAGCGGTGCGGGCAGAAGGTCGAGGACTCGATGCCGATGCCGCCGATCGCGATGCGCAGGCGGCGGTCCGTGGTGGCGGTGGTCATGGCGGTGCTCTCCGGTCGTGGTGGGGTCGTGGGGTCGTGGTCGGGGCCTGGCGCGGGTCCGTGTCAGTCCACCGACGCGTGCGGCAGCGCCCTGCGCAGGACGGTGAGGCCGGCGCCGAGCAGCCCGGCGTCCCGCCCCGTGGCGGTGGTGGTGATCTCGAGACCGGCCGTCGCCATCGGCAGACAGCGCTCGTACAGCACCCCGCGCACCGAGGCGACCAGCGGCTCGGCGACGGCGAGCGCGCCCCCGAGCACCACGGCCTGCGGGTTGAAGAAGTTCACCACGACGCTGAGCACGGTGCCGATGTGCCGGCCCGCGGTGCGCACCAGCGTCGTGGCGTAGGGATCGCCGTCGGCGACCAGCCGCAGCAGATCGCTTGTGCCGTCCACCGTCGGGCCCTGGAGGGCCAGTTCGCGCTGGAGCGCGGCGCCGCTCGCGACCGTTTCGAGGCAGCCGATGTTGCCGCAGGAGCACGGCCGCTCCTGCGCGGCGTCGACCCGGACATGGCTGATGTCGCCCGCGGCGCCGTTCGCCCCGCGGTAGGGGCGGCCCGCCGAGATCACACCGCAGCCGATGCCGCGGCCCACCTTCACCACCACCAGGTGGTCGAGGTGCTGCCGCGCGGTGAGGTGCTCGCCCGCCGCCATCAGCGTGGCGTCGTTGTCGACGGTCACCGGCATGCCGAGGCGCTGCGCCAGCACCTCCGCGAGGGGGTAGCGGTGCCAGCCGGGCATCCGCGACGGGGTCTGCACCCGCCCCTCCGCGTCGACGGGCCCGGGGAAGGCGACGCCCGCGCCGGCGACGGCGCGGCCCGCGGCGCGCTGCCGCTGCGCGACCGCGCCGAGCCGCTCCACCAGCCACTCGACCGCGGGTTCCGGGCCCGCCGTCAGGTCGTGCTGGTGGTCGTCCACGTCCCGCACGGTGCCGTCGAGGCCGACTGCGCCGATTCGGCCGTGGTGCGAGCCGAGGTCGGCGGCGACGCACACGTCGTCCGGCTGCCGCACGCGCAGCAGCCGGGGCCGCCGCCCGCCGCGCGACGCACCTTCGCCCGACTCCGTGAGCAGGCCGGCCGCGACCAGTTCATGGACCCGCAGGGACACCGTGGAGGCGGCGAGTCCGAGCTCCCGCACCAGGTCGGCCCGTGAGGAGGCGGCCCCGGAGGACACCATGCGGAGGATGTCCTTGGTCGAGGCACTGTCCGTCATGTGTCCCTGCCTTTGTTCGATACATGGAGCAAGTTGCCGTCGTCTTGCTGCAAGTTACCGACTTCGACTCATTCCGCGCCACCATCTCCGGCGAGCTTTTTCGGCAACCTCGGCCAATCCTGCGGGCAAATCGGTATAAAACGCCTCAAAACCCGTCTCGTTGTGACCGCGAAGTGAGCGGAAGGGGGTTGACTTGCTTTTCGATCCGGTCCTAACTTTCACCCATCCTTGGCCGAACATTCCGTCGGCCTCTCGCCGGTTCCGATGGAGGCCCCTCCATGCGCTCAGGGCGTACCCCCGCGCGGATACGCGTCATCGCCGCAGCGCTCGCCGCCGCACTGGCCGTCGTGCTCTCGGGCTGCACGCGGCAGGGCGGCACGATCCACATGGCCCCCACCGGCGGCACGCCGGTCGAGGGCGGCACCGTCACCATGGCCCTGCCGCCCGCGGCCACCCCGAACTGGATCTTCCCGATCGGTCCCCCCGGCTACGGGGCCACGTACAACTCCTCGCTGCAGCAGCTGTTCTACCTGCCGGTGTACGACGCGGTGCAGCAGGGCAGCGACCTGGTTCCCACCGGTCCCGGCACGCTGGGCGAGAAGCCCGTCTTCAGCGACGGCGACACGACCGTGACCGTGCCCCTGCGCCACGGCATCACCTGGTCCGACGGCACCCCGGTGACAGCCAGGGACATCGAGTTCTGGTTCAACATGGTCAAGGCGAACAAGGCGGAGTGGGGCAGCTACACGGTCGGCACCATCCCGGACAACGTGAAGAGGTTCGAGGTCGTGGACGACCACACGGTCCGCCTCCGCCTCGACCGCGCCTACAACCCCGAGTGGTTCACCGCCAACCAGCTCAGCTACATGCGAGCCCTGCCCCAGCAGGCATGGGACGCGAAGACCGACGGCGGGAGGATCGGCGACTGGGACCGCACCACCGCCGGTGCCAAGGCGGTGTTCGCCCGGCTGACCGCGCACTCGAAGAACCTCGGCTCGTACGGCAGCGACCCGCTCTGGCAGGTCGTCGACGGCCCCTGGCGCATCGCGGGATGGCAGGACTCGGGCCAGGTCACCATCGTCCCGAACCGCGCGTACACGGGACCCGAGCGCCCGCACCTCGACAAGGTCGTCTTCAAGCCCTTCACCACCGCCGACTCCGAGTACAACGTGATGCGCTCGGGCGGCGTCGACTACGGCTACATCCCGCCGTCCGTGCTCGCCCAGAAGTCCCGCTTCGAGCAGCGCGGCTACCGCATCTCGCCGTGGACCGGCTGGGCCGTCAGCTACATCGTCTACAACTTCAACTCCACCCACGCGGGACCGGAGATGAGGCAGCTCTACATCCGCCAGGCCATGCAGCACCTGGTCGACCAGAGGGGCATGAGCGACATCGTCTGGCAGGGCAGCGCCAAGCCGACGCTCGGGCCCGTGCCCGCCTACCCGAAGACCCGGTACCTCTCGCCGAGCATGGCGCACAACCCGTACCCGTACGACGTGAAGGCGGCGCGCGCCCTGCTCGCCTCGCACGGCTGGCGGGAGCACGACGGCGTCGCCCGGTGCGCGAGGCCGGGCACGGGCCCCGGCGAGTGCGGCGCAGGCATCGCCGCGAACGCGCCGCTCGAACTGACCCTGCTCTCCCAGTCGGGCTCCACCGAGACCACCAACATGATGCAGGTGCTCAAGTCCTCCCTGAGCCGCGCGGGGATCGACCTCGCCGTCCGACAGCAGCCCCTCAACTCCGTACTCGGCAACTCCGTCCCCTGCGCCGCGAAGGACCCGGGCTGCGACTGGGACATGTCCTTCTTCGGCACCGCCGGCAGCTGGTACTTCCAGCTCGACCCCAGCGGCGAGCGGCTGTTCTCCACCGGGGCCACCGCCAACTTCGGCAACTACTCCGACCCGGAGGCAGACAAGCTGATCCACGCCGTCCTCTACTCCCCGGACCAGGACGCCATGCACGCCTACGGCGAGTACCTCGCCAGGCAGTTGCCGGTGATGTGGATGCCCAACCCCGCCTACCAGGTCTCCGTCATCCGCAACGACCTGCGCGGCGTGGAGCAGAATCCGACCGCCACCTTCTCCCCGCAGAGCTGGTACTACGTCAAGAAGGGGGCCAGTCAGTGACCGGCTTTCTCGTCAAGCGCCTGCTCCAGGCACTGGTTGTCCTCTTCCTCGTCACCATCATCGTGTTCCTGCTGCTGCACTCCCTGCCCGGCGGCCCCGCCCGCGCCATCCTCGGCCCCAAGGGCACCCCGCAGCAGATCGCGCACTTCAACGAGGTCCAGGGGTACGACAACCCGCTCCCCGTCCAGTACGGGGACTACCTCGTGCGCCTCTTCCACGGCGACCTCGGCCAGTCGTACAAGCTCAACGAGTCCGTCAGTTCCCTGCTCGGCCAGCGGCTGCCCAAGACGCTGATCCTGACGGTCCTCTCGACCGCCGTCGCGGTGGCCGTCGCCGTGCCGCTCGGCCTGCTCCAGGCCGTGCGCCGCGGCAAGCCCGCCGACTACGTGCTCACCGCGCTCGCCTTCCTCGCCTACGCCACGCCGGTCTTCTTCCTCGGCCTGATCTTCATCATCGTCTTCAGCCAGGCCATCCCGCTCTTTCCCGCAGAGGCGCCGCAGGGCACCTCCATCGGCTCCATCTTCAGCGGCTTCTCCGGCATGGTCCTGCCCATCGTCACCATGGCCTTCGGCATCATCGCGATGTTCAGCCGCTACATGCGCTCAGCGACCCTCGACAACCTCACCGAGGAGTACGTGCGCACCGCGACGGCCAAGGGGCAGTCCAGTCGCCGCATCCTCGCACGGCACGTGCTGCGCAACGCCCTGATCCCGCTGGTCACCCTCCTCGGCCTCTACCTGCCGACGCTGTTCAGCGGCGCGCTCGTCGTCGAGTCCATGTTCAACTACCCCGGGATGGGGCTGCTGTTCTGGAACGCGGCCCAGGGCAGCGACTTCCCCGTCCTGCTCGGTGTGACCCTGGTCGTCGGTGTCGCCACCGTCGTCGGCTCCCTGGTGACCGACATCGCCTACGCCCTCCTCGACCCCCGCATCCGGAGCGTGTCATGAGCGTGATATCTCCCGCCGTCGCCCCAGGGCACGAGGAAGCGGCCCAGGCCACGCCCTCGCTCGCCCGGCGCACCATCCAGGTCTTCACCCGCAACAAGCTCGCGCTCACCGGGGTCGTCGTCCTCGTGCTGCTCCTGCTGTTCTGCTACGTGGGACCCCTGATCCACCCCACCGACCAGGTCCACACCGACCTGGCGCAGGCCAACCTGGCGCCCGGCGCCCCCGGACACCTCCTCGGCACCACCGACCTCGGCTACGACCTGCTCGGCCGCCTCATGGTGGCAGGGCAGTCCTCCCTCGAAGTGGGCCTCGCCGCCGGTGTGCTCGCCACCGTCTTCGGCACGGTGTGGGGCGCGGTCTCCGGCTACTTCGGCGGCTGGGTCGACGCGGCCATGATGCGTGTCACCGACGCGGCGCTCGCCGTCCCCGCGATGTTCCTGCTCGTCGTGGTCTCCGCCATCATCACGCCGAGCAAGCCCGTCCTGATCCTCATCATCGCGGCCGTCGCCTGGCTCTCCCCGGCCCGCCTGGTGCGCGGCGAGGCGCTCTCCCTGCGCGACCGCGAATACGTCCAGGCCATGCGGATGATGGGCGGCGGGGGAGCGCGCGCCGTGTTCCGGCACATCGTCCCGAACGCCATCGGCACCGTGATCGTCAACGCGACCTTCCAGGTCGCCGACGCCATCCTGTACGTCAGCTACCTCGCCTTCCTCGGCCTGTCCATCCCGCCGCCCGCCACCGACTGGGGCTCGATGCTCTCCTCCGGCATCACCTACACCCAGAACGGCTACTGGTGGCTGATCTTCCCGGCCGGCATCGCGATCGTCCTCGTCGTCGGCGCGTTCAACTTCATCGGCGACGGGCTGCGCGACGCCTTCGAAGTACGGCTCCAGAAGAAATGACGGCATACCGGATGACGGCACACCGGGGGACCGGCCCCGCGACCGGCCGCCCTACCACCGGATGCCGCACCGCCGGGCGCGCCGGCACCGTACGCCGCCCCGCCGCCCGCCCACGCGCCGTCCACCGCCGCACCTTCCCGAGGACCCTGAGGACCACGACATGAGTGAACCCCTGCTCGGCATCGACGACCTGCACGTGGAGATCGCAGGGCGCGGCCGGACCGTCCACGCGCTGGACGGCGTCAGCCTCGACCTCGCGCCGGGCGAGGCCCTCGGCGTCGTCGGCGAGTCGGGCTCGGGCAAGACCATGACCGCGCTGAGCGTCCTCGGCCTGCTGCCGAGCGGCGGGTCCATCACCCGCGGCACGGTCCGCTTCGACGGCGACGACCTCGTCGCGGGCGGCGAGAAGCGGCTGCGCGACGTGCGCGGCAACACCATCGGTGTGGTCTTCCAGGACCCGTTGACCTCGCTCAACCCGACCATGACGATCGGCGCGCAGGTCGCGGAGCCGCTGCTGCTGCACCGGGACGTCACCAGGAAGCAGGCGTGGGCGAAGGCCCAGGACATGCTGGGCCTCGTCGGGATGCCGCAGCCGGCCGAGCGGATGCGCGCCTACCCCCACCAGCTCTCCGGCGGCATGCGCCAGCGCGTCGCCATCGCGATGGCCCTGGTGTGCGAGCCCAAGCTGCTGATTGCCGACGAGCCCACCACCGCGCTCGACGTCACCACCCAGCACCAGATCCTGGAACTCGTCGACGACCTGCGCACCCGCCTCGGCATGGCGCTGATCCTCGTCACCCACGACCTCGGCGTCATCGCCCACCGCGTCGACCGGGTCGCCGTCATGTACGCCGGCCGCATCGCGGAACGGGCGGGCGTACGGCCCCTGTTCCGCGCGCCCCGGCACCGCTACACCGAGGCGCTGTTCGCGGCGCTGCCCGAGAAGGCCGTCGTCGGTGCCACCGAGCTGCGCACCATCCCAGGCCTGCCGCCCGACCTCTCCACCGCGCAGCACGGCTGCAGGTTCGCCGCCCGGTGCGGCTTCGCCACCGACGTCTGCCGCACCGAGGAGCCCCCGCTCACCGGGGAAGGCGACCACGCCTTCGCGTGCTTCCACCCGGTGCCCGAGGAGGCCGCCGACCCGCTGGACGACGTCGTGCCCGGCGCGGCGCGGCACACCCCGGCCGTCGCGTCGGGCGCGCCGCTGCTGGAGATCACCGGCCTGCGCAAGGACTTCCCGCTCGGCGGCGGGCCCTTCGCCCGCAGGCGCGGCACGGTCAGCGCCGTCGGCGGCATCACGCTCACCGTGCGCAAGGGCGAGACCTTCGGCGTGGTGGGCGAGTCGGGCTGCGGCAAGACCACCGTCGGCCGGATGGTCGCCGGCCTTGAGGACCCCACAGCGGGCACGATCGCCTTCGCGGGCCAGGACCTCGCGGCCATGTCGCGGACGCAGCGCCGCGCCCACCGCCGGGCCATCCAGCTGATGTTCCAGGACAGCACCGCGGCGATGGACCCGCGGATGCGCGTCGGCGCCATCCTGCGAGAACCCCTCGTCATCCAGGGCGTCGGCGACCGCGCCGAGCAGGATCGGACCGTCGCGGGGCTGCTGGACGCCGTGGGGCTGCCGCGCGGCGCCGTCGACCGCTACCCGCACGAGTTCTCCGGCGGCCAGCGCCAGCGGCTCGGCCTCGCCCGCGCCCTGACGCTCTCGCCTGAGCTGATCGTCGCCGACGAGCCGGTCTCGGCGCTCGACGTGTCCGTGCAGGCGCAGATCCTCAATCTGATGCGGGAGCTCCAGCGGGACCGCGAGCTGACGTACCTGTTCATCTCGCACGACCTCGCAGTGGTCCGCTACCTCGCCGACACCGTCGGCGTGATGTACCTCGGCAAGCTCGTCGAGTGCGGCCCCGCCGACCGGGTGTACGCGCACCCGCTGCACCCGTACACCCGCGGCCTGCTCGACACGGTCAACGTGCCGGATCCCGAGCAGGCGGGCGGGGACCGCACGCCGCTCGGCGGCGAGACGCCGTCGGCTGCCGAGCCGCCGTCCGGCTGCCGCTTCCGCACCCGCTGCCCGATCGCGCAGGACGTCTGCGCCGCCGAGGAGCCCGCCGTCACCACCCCGCTCGGCGCGGGGCACCAGGTGGCGTGCCACTTCCCGCTGGTCGAGGGCGCGGCCCCGGCCGCCGCCTGACCCGCGGGAGCAGCCCGAGGCGCCGGGCGCCACCCGCCCGGCGCCTCGCCGGCGCGCCCCGCGCGGCACGGCAGGACACGGAGGGCGCGGAGGGAGCGGCGGGCGCGGACGGCGCGGAGGGGGCGGCGGGCATGGAAGGGGCGGAAGGGGCGGCGGGCGCGGACTCAGCCGCGCGGGTCGGCGGCGCCGCGCCGCAGCGCGCCGTCCGCGAGGAGCTCAGCGGCGCCGCGCACCGCCCAGTCCGCGAGCACCCGCTCGCCGTCGGCGCCGACCGGCCCGGGCGCCGCCGCCGTCGTGGTCGGCGTGGCGGAGAACCGGGGCGCAGGGGCAGGCACGTCCCCGCCGTCCACCCGGTCGTGCGTGGCGCGCGCCGCGAGATGCGGGTCGCGCACGGCCTCGGCCCAGTCGAGCACGGGCGAGGCGCAGGCGTCGGACCCGTCGAACACCCGCTCCCATGCGGCGCGCGTCCGCGAGGCGAACGCGGCGGTGAACGCCTCCCGCATGGCGGGCCACCGCTCCGGGTCGTACTGGCCCTCGGCCCACTCGGGCAGCCCCAGCAGCTCCACCAGGCGCGCGTAGAACTGCGGTTCGAGCGCGCCCACTGCGAACCAGCCGCCGTCCGAGGTCTCGTACACGTCGTAGAACGGGCGGCCCGTGTCCAGCAGGTTCGTGCCGCGCTCGTCCCGCCATCCGTGGTGGCGGCGCTGCGCCCACACCATCGACGCCAGGTGCGTGACACCGTCCACGATCGCCGCGTCGACCACCTGCCCCTGTCCGGTGGCGCCCGCGTGGTGCAGCGCCGACAGGATGCCCACCAGCAGGTACGTCGAGCCGCCGCCGAAGTCCCCGAGCAGGTTGACCGGCACCTGCGGCGGCCCGCCCGCACGGCCGATCGCCGACAGTGCTCCCGTGAGGGACAGGTAGTTGATGTCGTGGCCCGCCGTGCTCGCGCGCGGGCCCGACTGGCCCCAGCCGGTCATCCGCGCGTACACCAGCCGGGGGTTGCGCCGCAGCGCGTCGCCCGGCCCGACGCCGAGCCGCTCGGCCACCCCGGGCCGGTACGCCTCGATCAGCACGTCGGCGCGCTCCGCGAGCCGCAGCACCGCCTCGGCGCCCCGCGGGTGCTTGAGGTCCACCACCACGGACCGCCTGCCCCGGTCGAGCCCGTCGGTGACGGGCGACGGGACGGGCCGGTCGATCCGTACGACGTCGGCGCCGAGCTCCGCGAGCGTCAGCGCGGCAAGCGGCGCGGGCCCGATGCCGGCGAGCTCCACGACCCGCACCCCGGCGAGCGGCCCCCCGCCCTGGGGCGCGGGCGGCGCGCCGGGTGCCGGCGGGTGCGGGCTGCGGTCGCGGTCGTCACTCACGAAACCTCCGTCGTCGTGCGGCGCACCGGCGCCACCGGGCCGGCACGGCGACGATGCTACTGACCGGCCCGGCACACGCCCACGCGCGGCCCGCCGCCCACGGCCCGCGCGCGGCCGCCCCGGCCCGCGCTCGGGGCCGCCTCGGCCCGCGCCCGGGGCCGGGGCCCCGCCCGCACCCCAGGGCCCGCCCCGCCCGGGCCCCCGCTACCCTGGCGCACCGGAGAGGCAGCTCGGGCACGGGGAGGCCGGCCGATGGCGGGGGACGACCGGGGGGCAGCCGGCCGGGAGGACGAGCGCGCCCGCATCGTCGAGGCCGCCTACCGGTGCCTCGCGGCGAGCGACGGCGCCTCCGCGTCCGTCGGGGAGATCCTGGCCGCAGCCGGACTGTCCACCCGGGCCTTCTACCGGCACTTCGGCTCCAAGGACGACCTCCTCATCGCGATGTTCCGCGACGACGCGGACGCCCTGACCGCGGAGATGCGGGCCGTCACCGCTGCCGCCTCGTCCCCCGCGGACGCCCTGCGCAGGCTGGTTCGCGGCACCCTGCGACTCACCTCGGACCCGCGGCGCCGCCGCCGCGTCCTCGTGATGGTCAGCGAGGAGACCGTACGCGCCAAGGGGTACGCGGCCGAGCGGGCCAGGATCGACGCCGAGGCGGAGGGCCTGATCGCCGCCATCCTCGCCGGCGGCCGCTCCGCGGGGGACTTCCGCGGCGTGTGCGACATCGCGGCCGACGCCGGGTGCATCGGCGCGCTGCTGCGCCAGGCGGTCGACGAGCAGCTCGCCCACCCCTCGCGCGACGGCGCGCGCGCCGCCGCCGAGCGCGTGATCGGCTTCGCCCTCCGTGCGGTCGGCGGCCGCGCAGGGCGGCCGTAGCGCGCGCTCCGGCAGGGGAGGCTGACGCGACGCGTCCGCGCGGTTCCTAGTACGTTACGAAGCGTCAGCGCGAGAGGCGCGAGAAGGAGGGGCCGAGCGATGCCGCGCACGAGCGCCGCGGGCGACGCCGAGATACCCGGAGGGCGGCGCCGGCCGCCGCCACCCGTCGAACGCGTCGCGCCCGGCGTGTGGAGCGTTCCCGTACCGCTGCCGACGGGCCCGGCGTACGTCCTCGTCTACCTGTTCGAGACGGACGCGGGGCCCTTTCTGGTGGACGCCGGCTGGGACACCGACGAGGCGTGGGACGCCCTGCGCGCAGGGCTCGCCGCTGCGGGCACCCGGGTGGAGGACGTCAGGGGCGTGATCGTCACCCATGCCCACACCGACCACTACGGCCTCGCGGGACGGGTGCGTGCCGCCTCCGGCGCCTGGGTCGCCCTGCACGAGCGCGACGTGCCGCTGCTCGCCGCCGCCGAGCGCGACCCGGCCGGGCGCCTCGCCGCCACGCTCGGGCGGGCCGGCGCCCCGCCCCGCCTCGCCGCCCGGCTCACCGGGCGGGTGCGCGGCAGGCCGGCCCCCGCCGGCCTGCCGCACCCCGACCGCCTCCTGCACGACCGTGACCTGCTGCGCCTCCCCGGCCTCGACCTGCGCGTCCTGTGGACACCCGGCCACTCGCCGGGGCACGTCTGCCTGTGGGACGAGGGACGGCGACTGCTGCTCTCCGGCGACCACGTGCTGCCCGAGCACGCCGTGGGCCTGCACGAGCCGGCTCCCGGCCGCGCCGACCCGCTCGGCGACTACCTGCGCTCCCTCGACCTGCTGGCCGGCCTCGACCCCGCCGAGGTGCTGCCGGCGCACGAGCACCGCTTCACCGGCCTCGACGCCCGCCTCGGTGCGCTGCGCCGCCACCACCGCAGGCGGCTCGCGCAGGTGGCGGGCGCGCTGCGGGTCGGTGCCGTGCACGCCTGGGACATCGCCGCCGCCGTGACCTGGCACCGGCCCTTCGACGAGCTGCGCGGCTTCGCGCTGCGCGCCGCGCTCCAGGACACCCTGGCCTGTCTGGCGCTGCTCGACGCCCGCGGACTCGTACGCTGCGAGCCGGGCCCGCCCGACCGGTGGTACCCACGCGTGTGACGCCCGCCGCCCGCGGTGGGCGACGGGAAGGAGACGGCATGGTGAACGCCGGGGAACGGGCTGGTGAGGGTCGCGCGCAGGCCCGGAGAGCGCCCGCCGCAGGGCCCGTCGCGGCCCCGCGGGCGCCCGCCCCGGGGGCATGCACGGCGCCGGGCTCCGGCATGATGGCTTCTCTCCGCCGGCATCGTCCAGAGTGCGGCGGCACCTCCGCACGCATCCTCCAGAAGTGGATTCCATGAGCGCGATCAGCATCGGGCAGTCAGTCGTCCTCGGAGCGGTGGAAGGGCTGACCGAGTTCCTCCCCGTGTCGTCCACCGGGCATCTGAAGATCGCCGAGGGCCTGATGGGCATCCCCGTCGAGAACGCTTCGGTGGTCGGCTTCTCCGCGGTCATCCAGGTCGGCGCGATCGTCGCCTGCATCCTCTACTTCTTCAAGGACCTGGTGCGGATCATCGCCGCCTGGGGCCGGGGCATCGCGCACAAGGAGGAGCGCTACCACCACGACTACAAGTTCGCGTGGTGGGTGATCGCGGCGACGATCCCGATCGTGGTCGTGGGGCTCGCAGCCAAGCCGCTGATCGACGGCCCCCTCGCCTCCCTGTGGGTGGTCGCGGGCTCCCTCGTCCTCGGCAGCGGTGTGATGTGGGCGGCCGACCAGATGGGCCGCCACAAGCGCGGCGAGGACGACACGTCCTTCAAGGACGCGATGCTGGTGGGCTGTTCGCAGATCCTCGCGCTGCTGTTCCCCGGCTTCTCGCGCTCGGGGGCCACCATGTCCACCGCGCTCGTCCTCGACCTCGACCGGGTCGCCGCCACCAAGGTGTCCTTCTTCCTCGGCATTCCCGCGCTGACCGGCGCGGGCATCTACGAACTCAAGGACGCCCTCGGCGCGGGCGTCGGTGCCGCGCCGCTCGCCGTCGGCACGCTGGTGTCGTTCCTCGTGGCCTACGCCTCCATCGCCTGGCTGATGAGGTTCGTGGCCAGCCACTCGCTCAACTCGTTCGTGGTCTACCGGATCATCATCGGCGTGCTCCTGTTCGGACTGCTCGGCACCGGCGTGCTCAACTGACGCGAACGGCCGCAGGACGGCGCGTGCCGCGGAGCCGGGGGCGCGGACCCGATTTCATCGGGTC
>NZ_JBEYWC010000014.1:0-169021 GCF_040704505.1 Streptomyces sp. NPDC047002 | reverse complement strand
CCGCCTGTTCCGGCCGCCGCGCGGCAGCGACGACACGGTCGCCCGCGGCGAGCGCGGCCCGGGCGACCTGCAGGCCGAGGCCGCGCCCCGCCCCGCCCCGGTGACGAACCAGGTCTTCGGCATGACAGTGAGCCCTTTCGAGTCGGAGGCACAAGGACGGCGACATGACGTGCCGGTCCGCCGGGAAAGGCGTGGAGCAGGGCACACCTCGATGCTGCCACTGCTCGGCAGAAGATGGGTGGTACGGCTTTTGCCACCCATGTCCCGTGTCGGACTCCTCGGCCCGCGGGTTCTCCGCCCTTCACGGCGCGGCGGGGACCACGGGGAGTGCGCCCGCCGCGGTCGCGTCCCACGGCCGTTCCGCGCGCCGGCGGGAGGGCGTACGGACGCACGCGACCGCGGCCTCCCGGGGAGGGGCCGCGGTCGCTGTCGTACGCGCGGAGGAGGCCGCCGCGTCAGTGGCGTTCGCTCGGGAAGCCCAGGTCGACTCCTGACGGTGCGTCGGCCGGGTCGGGCCAGCGGGTGGTGACGACCTTGCCGCGGGTGTAGAAGTGCACGCCGTCGTTGCCGTAGACGTGGTGGTCGCCGAAGAGGGAGTCCTTCCAGCCGCCGAAGGAGTGGTAGCCGACCGGCACCGGGATCGGCACGTTGACGCCGACCATGCCGGCCTCCACCTCCAGTTGGAAGCGCCGGGCGGCGCCCCCGTCACGGGTGAAGATCGCCGTGCCGTTGCCGTACGGCGAGGCGTTGATCAGCTCGACGGCCTCCTCGTAGGTCTCCGCGCGCAGCACGCACAGCACCGGGCCGAAGATCTCGTCGCGGTACGCGTCGGAGCCGGTGGGGACGCGGTCCAGCAGGGACAGGCCGATCCAGTGGCCGTTCTCGTAGCCCTCGACGGTGAAGTCCGTGCCGTCGAGCACCACTTCGGCGCCCTGGGCCGCCGCGCCCCGCACATAGCCCGCGACCTTGTCGCGGTGGGCGGCGGTGATCAACGGGCCCATCTCGGACGCGGGGTCGCCGCCCGGCCCGATGGTGATCTTCCGGGCGCGCTCCACGATCCGCTCGACGAGCGGGTCGCCCGCGGAACCGACCGCCACCACGGCGGAGATGGCCATGCAGCGCTCCCCCGCGGAGCCGTAGGCGGCCGACACCGCGGCGTCCGCCGCCGCGTCGAGGTCCGCGTCGGGCAGGACCAGCATGTGGTTCTTGGCGCCGCCCAGCGCCTGCACCCGCTTGCCCGCCGCCGTCGCCCTGGCGTGGATGTGGCGGGCGATGGGGGTGGACCCGACGAAGGACACGGCCGCCACGCCGGGGTGGTCGAGCAGCCCCTCGACCGCCTCCCGGTCGCCGTGCAGGACGTTCAGCACGCCGTCGGGCAGGCCCGCCTCCTGCGCGAGCCGCGCCAGCAGCACGGAGGCCGAGGGGTCCTTCTCGCTGGGCTTCAGCACGAAGGTGTTGCCGCACGCGATCGCCACGGGGAACATCCACATCGGCACCATCGCGGGGAAGTTGAACGGCGTGATGCCCGCGACCACCCCGAGCGGCTGCCGGATCGACGCCACGTCCACCCGGCTCGCGACCTGCGTCGACAGCTCGCCCTTGAGCGCCGTGGTGATGCCGCACGCGAGCTCCACGATCTCCAGGCCGCGCGCGACCTCGCCGAGCGCGTCGGAGTGGACCTTGCCGTGCTCCGCGGTGATCAGCGCGGCGATCTCGTCGCGGTGCGCGTCGAGCAGGGCGCGGTAGCGGAAGAGGACCGCGGTGCGCTGCGCGAGCGAGGACGTGCCCCACGTGGCGTAGGCGGCGCGCGCGGCGGCGACCGCGGCGTCCACCTCGTCGGCCGAGGCGAACGCGACCCGGGTGGTGACCTCGCCGGTCGCCGGTTCTGTGACGTCGCCGTACCGGCCGGACGCGCCCTCGGCGGACGCGCCGCCGATCCAGTGGTTCACGGTCTTCATCGGCGGGATCTCCTTCGCAGTTCTGGTCGCGTCCGGTGGCCCGCGGCGCCCGCGCCCCTCACAGGTGGCGGCGGCGCGCGGCGCGCTCCCTGTCGTACGCCTCGCGGGCCAGGAGCGCGGCCCGGCGGGACGCCGTCTCGGCCACGGGCACATCCCACCACGCCTGGGCCGGCGGCACCGCGGACACTGTGTCGGGCGTTTCGGTCTCCACGTAGACACATGTGGGGGCGTCGGCGGCGCGCGCGGCGGCCAGCGCCTCCCGCAGGTCGCCGACGGTCTTCGCGCGCAGCACCCGCATGCCGAGGGCCGCGGCGTTGGCCGCGAGGTCGACAGGAAGCGGCTCTCCGGTGTACGCGCCTGCCGCGTCGCGGAAGCGGTACGCGGTGCCGTAGCCCTCCGCGCCGACCGACGCGGAGAGGCCGCCGATGGAGGCGTAGCCGTGGTTCTGCAGGATGACCAGCTTGAACGGCAGCCGCTCCTGCACAGCGGTGACGATCTCGGTGGGGTTCATCAGATACGTGCCGTCGCCGACGAGCGCCCAGACCGGGCGGCCGGGCGCGGCCGTCAGCACGCCGATGGCGGCCGGGATCTCGTAGCCCATGCAGGAGTAGCCGTACTCCACGTGGTACTGGTCGCGCGACCTGGCCCGCCACAGCTTGTGCAGGTCGCCGGGGAGCGAGCCGGCCGCGTTGATGACGATGTCGTCCGCGGTCACCAGCGCGTCGAGGGCGCCGACGACCTGCCCCTGCGTGGGGCGCGCCGTGTCGTCGGGCGCGGCGAACGCGGCGGTGACCCGCTCCTCCCAGCGCTCCTTGGCCGCGCGGTAGTCCGCCGCGTACGCCGCCTCGACGCGGTGGCCGGCGAGCGCGTCGGCGAGGGCTTCGAGGGCGGTGCGCGCGTCGGCGACCAGCGGGTGCGCGGCGAGCTTGTGCGCGTCGAAGCCGGTGACGTTGAGGTTGAGGAAGCGGACGCCGGGGCGGGCGAAGAGGGTCGAGGACGCGGTGGAGAAGTCCGACCAGCGGGTGCCGACGCCGATGACCAGATCGGCCTCGCGTGCGAGGGCGTTCGCGGGCGCCGTGCCGGTGTGCCCGACGGCCCCCACGTCGCAGGGGTGGTCGTACGGCAGGGAGCCCTTGCCCGCCTGGGTCGACGCGACGGGGATGCCGCTCGCCCCTGCGAACGCGTCGAGCGCCTCCTCGGCGCGGCTGTGGTGCACCCCGCCGCCCGCCACCAGAAGCGGGCGCTCGGCTTCTCTCACGAGCCGTACGGCGTCGGCGAGTTCGGCCGGGTCGGGCGCCTGGCGGCGGATGCGCCACACGCGCTCGCCGAAGAACTCCTCGGGCCAGTCGTACGCCTCCGCCTGGACGTCCTGCGGCAGCGCGAGGGTGACGGCGCCGGTCTCCGCCGGGTCGGTGAGGACCCGCATCGCGGCGAGCGCCGCGGGCACCAGCGCCTCCGGCCTGGTGATCCGGTCGAAGTAGGCGGAGACGGGCCGCAGGGCGTCGTTGACGGACACGTCGCCCGCGGTGCGCGCCTCCAGCTGCTGGAGCACCGGGTCGGCGGGGCGGGTGGCGAAGGTGTCGCCCGGCAGCAGCAGCACGGGCAGCCGGTTGACGGTGGCGAGCGCGGCGCCGGTGACGAGGTTGGTCGCGCCGGGCCCGATGGACGTCGTCACGGCCTGCGCGGAGAGCCGGTCGCACTGCCGGGCGTAGCCCACGGCGGCGTGCACCATGGCCTGTTCGCTGCGGCCCTGCACGTACCGCAGGGCGCCGTCCGCCTCGACCAGCGCCTGCCCGAGGCCCGCGACGTTGCCGTGGCCGAAGATGCCCCACACGGCGTCGATGAGCCGGTGGCGCTCGCCGTCCCGCACGGTGTACTGCCGCGCGAGGAAGGCGACCAGCGCCTGCGCGGTGGTCAGCCTGCGGGTGGCGGAAGTCGGCGTGGAGCTCATCGGAAGTCCCCTCGGACGGCACCGCGGTCGGCGGCGGGCGCGGTGTCGGCGGGTCCCGCGCCGCCCGCGGGCGCGGTGCCGGGCGGCGGCGCGGGCGCGTCCGCCGTGTACAGCGGGAGCCGCGGGTCGACGGCCTGGCCCGGCCAGGTGTCCCTGATCCAGCCGTGCCCGGGGTGGTCGCTGATGAGCCATGCCCGCTCGCCCGAGCCCGCCATGACGTTGAGGTAGTACATCGCGCGGCCTGGCGCCGCGATCGACGGGCCGTGCCAGCCGTCGGGGATGAGGACCGTGTCGCCGCCGCGCACCTCGACGAGCAGGTCGGTGCCGCCCTCACGCGAGGGCGAGACGCGGTGGTATCCGACGCCGTCGTCGGCGGCGCCCCCCGGGCCGGGGTCCCCGCCGCCCGCCGCGCCCTCGCGGCCGTCGATCTCGAAGTAGTAGATCTCCTCCAGCACGGACTCGGCGCCCGGACGGTGCTCGTCGTGCTTGTGCGGCGGGTAGGACGACCAGTTGCCGCCGGGCGTCAGCACCTCCACCGCGATCAGCCGGTCGCACGCGAAGACATCGGCGGCGGCGAAGTTGTTGACCTGGCGCGAGCAGCTGCCCGCGCCGCGCAGCTCCACGGGGACCTCCGGCGCGGGGCCGTAGCGAGCGGGGAGTCGTCGCTCGCACTTCGCCCCTGCCAAGGCGAACCGGCCCCCCGCACCGGAGGCGATCTGGGCGCTGCCGTCGCGCGGGAGGTACGCGAAGTCGCTGACCCCGCGGAAGACGCTGTCGCGGCCGCGCAGTGCGAAGGTCTCACCCTCCGTGCGCACCGTACAGCCGCCGGTGAGCGGCAGCACGATCCACTCGCTGCCGCCGGTGGCGAAGGTGTGGCTGCCGCCGGGCGGCAGGTCGAGCACGCGCAGCGAGCAGTACGTCCACCCGGCGCGCCCCGGCCCGATGTCGAGCGCGTAGGGGCCCGCGGCTGCCTCGCCCGCGCGCACGTGGCGGTCCGTGCCGCCCGGGTGCCCTGTCGGTGCCGTCATGCGTTCACTCCTTCCCCCGCCCGGCCGCCTCCGCCGTGCGGGCCCGTGCGCCGCCGGGGCCCGCCCGGCGTTCAGAGCAGCCCCACGGCCGTGTCGACCGCCTTCACCACGTCACCGTCCGCCGGGTACAGCAGCGACCTGCCGGCGACAAGCCCCTGCACGGTCGGCAGCCGCAGCGCGCTGCGCCACTTCTCGTACGTACCCTCCTGGTCGTCCCCGATCTCACCGCCGAGCAGGACGGCGGGCAGCGTGGACGCCGCCATGACGCGGGCCATGTCCGCGGGTTCTTCGGTGACCGGCACCTTGAGCCAGGTGTAGGCGGAGGTCCCCGCGAGCCCGGAGGCCACGGCGATGGAGCGGGTGACGGCGGCGGCGCTCAGGTCGCTGCGCAGCTGCCCGTCGGGGCCCCTGCGGCACAGGAAGGGCTCCACGAAGACGGGCAGGCCGCGGGCGGCCATCGCGTCCACGGCGCGCGCCGCGGACAGCAGCGTGGCGACCGAGCCGCTGCCCGGGTCGTCGTAGTCGACGCGCAGCAGCAGCTTGCCCGCGTCGAACCCGGCGGCCACCACGTCCTGCGCGCGGTACCCGGTGAAGCGGTCGTCCAGCTCGAAGGCGGCGCCCGCGAGGCCGCCCCTGTTCATGGAGCCGACCACGACCCGGTCTTCGAGGGCGCCGAGGAGCAGCAGGTCCTCAAGGACGTCCGCGGTGCCGAGCACGCCGTCCACGCCCGGCCTCGACAGCGCGAGGCAGAGCCGGTCGAGCAGGTCGGCGCGGTCGGCCATGGCGAGCGGGTCGCCGCCGACGCCGAGCGCGCCGCGGGCCGGGTGGTCGGCCGCGATGATCATCAGCCGTCCGGTCGGGCCGAGCAGCGGCCTGCGCGACCGCAGCGCCGCCGCCTCGGCGACGGCCCCCGGCCGCGCGGCGCGCAGCCGGGCGAGCGCCCCGACGTCGATCAGGCCCTGCGCGGTCCTCGGCACGGCGGGAGGCCTGGTGCGGGCGGCGGCGGGCTCCCGAGCCCCCGGCCCGCGTGCGGCGTACTCCCGGGCGCTCACCGTCCGCTCCCCGGGCCGTGCGGCGCCGCGGTCCCTGCCGCCTCGACGGGCGGCGCCTCGCGCTCGGGCGGCACCGGGCCGCCGGCCACGACCTGGTCGACCTCCTCCGCGTACGGCATCGCGGAGGAGCAGGCGAGCCGGGAGGCGACGATCGCGCCCGCCGCGTTGGCGTACCGCATGGTGTGCTCCAGCGGCCGGCCCTCGACGAGGCAGCGGCACAGCGCACCGCCGAACGCGTCGCCCGCGCCGAGGCCGTTGACGACCGCGACGGGGACCGGCGGCACCTGCGCGTACGTACCGTCGCGGTGGACGGCGAGCACACCGGCCGGGCCCTGTTTGACGACGGCGAGCTCGGGTCCCGCGGCGAGCAGGGCGCGGGCCGCCGCGTGCGGCTCGCGCTCGCCGACCGCCGCCTCGCACTCGTCGAGGTTGCCCACGGCGACCGTGGCCCGCGCGAGGGCCGCCGCGTACACCTCGCGCGGGTCCTCGTCCCAGAACATCGGCCGCCAGTCGAGGTCGAAGACCGTGATGCCGCGCCGGGCGCGGTGGTCGAGCGCCGCGAGCGTGGCGGTGCGGCTCGGCTCTGCGCACAGCCCGGTGCCGGTCATCCAGAAGACGCGGGCCGCTCCGACGGCGCCGAGGTCGAGCTCGTGCGGGTGGATCTCCAGGTCGGGTGCCTTGGGGCGGCGGTAGAAGTGGAGCGGGAAGTCGTCGGGCGGGAAGACCTCGCAGAAGGTGATCGGCGTCGGGTACGCGGCCACCGGGTCGACCCAGCGGTCGTCGACGCCGAACTCCCGCAGCTGCCGGTGGAGGTAGGCGCCGAACGGGTCGGCGCCCGTGCGGGTCACGACGGCCGTGCGCAGCCCGAGCCTGGCGCAGGCGACGGCGACGTTGGCGGCCGAGCCGCCGAGGAACCTGCCGAAGCTGTCCACGTCCTGGAGGGGCACGCCGGTCCGCAGCGGGTACAGGTCCACGCCGATCCGGCCCATCGTGATCACGTCGTACGGTCCGGGGTCCATGGGTGCCGCCCCTCCGCCTCTCTCGGACCTGCCTCGCGGGCTCTCCTCGCGGAGACCGGGACCTGTCTACTGCGCCGCGCGAAGCCCTGTCAACGCTATGTCCGGACATTCGGACGTTGTCTTGACACTGCTTCGCGGCGGCCGGGAAGCTGACCGCCATGGCCTCATCAGCGCCCTCGTCACCGCCGCCGCAGCCGCCGTCGTCGTCGCGCATCCGAGTGGGCTCGGCCCCCGACTCGTGGGGCGTCTGGTTCCCCGACGACCCGCGCCAGGTGCCGTGGCGGCGCTTCCTCGACGAGGTCGCGGAGGCGGGGTACGAGTGGATCGAGCTGGGCCCCTACGGCTATCTGCCGAGCGAGCCCGCGCGGCTGCTCGACGAGACGGCCGGCCGGGGCCTGCGGGTCTCGGCGGGCACGGTCTTCACCGGGCTGCACCACGGCCCCGGCGTCTGGGACGCCACCTGGGAGCACGTGGCGTCGGTCGCCGCCCTCGCGCGGGCCGCTGGCGCCGAGCACCTCGTCGTCATCCCCGCGTTCTGGCGGGACGACAAGACGGGCGAGGTCGTCGAGGACCGGACGCTGACGGCCGCGCAGTGGCGGGACCTCACGTCCCTGACCGAGCGCCTCGGCCGCGAGGTGCGGGAGCGGTACGGGCTGCGCACCGTCTTCCACCCGCACGCCGACACCCATGTGGACACCCCAGAGCACGTGGCGCGCTTCCTCGACGCCACGGACTCCGACGCGGTGTCGCTCTGCCTGGACACCGGGCACTACGCGTACTGCGGCGGCGACAGCGTCGAGCTGATCGAGGCGTACGGCGAGCGGCTCGGCTATCTGCATCTGAAGCAGGTGGACACCCGGGTGCTCGCGCAGGTGGCGGCGGAGGGGCTGCCGTTCGGGCCCGCCGTGGCGCGGGGCGTGATGTGCGAGCCGCCGGGCGGGGTGCCCGCGCTGGAGCCGGTGCTCGCGGCGGCGGGGCGGCTCGGCGTCGACCTGTTCGCGATCGTGGAGCAGGACATGTACCCGTGCGAGCCTGACCGGCCGCTGCCGGTCGCCCGCAGGACCCGGCGCTTCCTGCGCGGCTGCGGGGTCTGACCGCACGGGCCTCCGGCTCCGTTTCCCTCCGGCGACGGGCGGCGGGCCCCCGCGCCCGCCGCCGTCAGCGCGCGTCCCCGCGCTTCACTACAAGGGTTTCCCTTTCGCCACAAGAGTTGACGTTCGCGGACTTCCACCCCAGAGAACCGTTTCTGTCACAAAAGTTGATCATTGGTCACGGATATCTCCGTTACACGGGTTTCGGGCCACAGGCGCGTGACAGGCATCGACACCCCGTCACTCTGCGCAGCTGAATGGGCACAGGCTCGGTGATCCACGAGCCGATCGCACCGCGGACCCCCCGGCGGCCGTCAGGACCGCCGCCGCGGTGCGCGCAGGGAGGCGCCTCACCATGACCGACACCGGACTCTGGTCCTACAAGGAGATCGCCGCGCACATCCGCGTGCAGCCGGACACCGTCCGCTCGTACCGCAAGCACGGCCTCCTTCCGTCGCCCGACCACGTGGAGAACGGCAAGCCGTACTGGTTCGCGGACACGATCCGCGCCTGGGTGGCGAACCGCCCGGGCAACCGGGGACGGCGGGGCTGACCGCGCCGGGCCGGCCGCACGCCCCCCCCCGATCGGCCGGGCAGTCGGCCCTATACCCCCTAGGGGTACAGTGGGGACACCCTGCCACCACGTTCGTCCGGGAGGACGCCATGAGCAACGTCATCACCGTCTACCAGGTCACGGGCATGAGCTGCGGCCACTGCGAGGGCGCGGTCGCCGAGGAGATCTCCGGGATCGAGGGCGTCCTGTCCGTCGAGGCCGCCGCGGACACCGGCAAGGTGACGGTGACGTCGGCGAGCCCGCTCGACGAGGGCGCCGTACGCGCCGCGGTCGACGAGGCCGGGTACGAGCTCGCGGCCCGCCCCTGACCGGCCCCGCGCCCGCCGGCGGCGGCCGCCACCTGGAGACATGACCAGGTCTTTACCGTTGCCTGTCCTTCACATGGGGCACGAGTCCTTCACAGCGAGACCTAGATCACATAGATTTATGGGTAACCATTCGAGCAGCTCGTGTGTCATAGAGGACGATGCCATTGAACGTCTTGGGGGACGTTCACGAGATGTCTTGGGGGACATCTCGGGCAAGGCGCTAGACCGGGGACGTGCACCGGGGAGCTTGAGCGGCCCTCCCGTACGTACCCCGGTCGAACCGCACACGTAGCCGCACCTGGTTACGGCATACGCCCGGCCCGGATCCCGTGGGGGGAATCCGCTCCGGGGATATGGAAAGCGCCCCGCCTACCGACCCGTGGGGGGATCGGTGGCGGGGCGCTTTTCGCGTCTCCCGACCCGCGCTCGGCGGGTCCGGCTCAGCGGGTCCGCTCAGCGGGCCTCGACCGGCACGAAGTCGCGCTCGACCGCGCCCGTGTAGATCTGCCGCGGACGGCCGATGCGGGAGCCGGGCTCCTTGATCATCTCGGTCCACTGGGCGATCCAGCCGGGCAGCCTGCCGATGGCGAACAGGACCGTGAACATCTCGGTCGGGAAGCCCATGGCCCGGTAGATCAGGCCGGTGTAGAAGTCGACGTTCGGGTAGAGCTTGCGCTCGACGAAGTAGTCGTCCGCGAGGGCGTGCTCCTCCAGCTTGAGCGCGATGTCGAGCAGCTCGTCCGACTTGCCGAGGGCCGAGAGGACGTCGTGCGCCGCCGCCTTGATGATCTTCGCCCGGGGGTCGAAGTTCTTGTAGACGCGGTGGCCGAAGCCCATCAGCTTGACGCCGTCCTCCTTGTTCTTCACCTTGCGGATGAAGGTGTCGACGTCGCTGCCGCTGGCCTGGATGCCTTCCAGCATCTCCAGCACGGACTGGTTGGCGCCGCCGTGCAGGGGGCCCCAGAGGGCGTTGATGCCGGCGGAGATCGAGGCGAACATGTTCGCCTGCGAGGAGCCCACGAGGCGCACGGTGGACGTGGAACAGTTCTGCTCGTGGTCCGCGTGCAGGATGAACAGCTTGTCCAGGGCGGAGACGACGACCGGGTCGAGGTCGTACTCCTGGGCCGGGACGGAGAAGGTCATCCGCAGGAAGTTCTCGACGTACCCGAGGTCGTTGCGCGGGTAGACGAAGGGGTGCCCGACGGACTTCTTGTACGCGTACGCGGCGATCGTCGGCAGCTTGGCGAGCAGCCGGATCGTCGAGAGGTCGCGCTGGCGCTCGTCGAACGGGTTGTGGCTGTCCTGGTAGAACGTCGACAGCGCGCTGACCACGGAGGACAGCATCGCCATCGGGTGGGCGTCCTTGGGGAAGCCGTCGTAGAACCGCTTGACGTCCTCGTGGAGCAGCGTGTGCCGGGTGATCTCGCTCTTGAACGCGGCGAGCTGGTCGACGGTGGGCAGCTCACCGTGGATCAGCAGGTACGCCACCTCGACGAAGCTGGACCGCTCGGCCAGCTGCTCGATGGGGTAGCCGCGGTACCGCAGGATGCCCTGCTCGCCGTCCAGGTAGGTGATCGCGGACTGGTAGGCGGCCGTGTTGCCGTAACCGCTGTCCAGGGTCACCAGACCGGTCTGATTGCGGAGCTTGCCGATGTCGAAGCCCTTGTCACCGACGGTGCTGTCGATCACCGGGTAGGTGTACTCGCCATCGCCGTACCGAAGTACTACCGCGTCGTTGTCGCGTTTCTCGCTCACGTCATCCCTCACCGACGTAGTGCCTCTTCTTCGAGGTGCCCTGATGTCTCTACCATCCCCCATTTGGCGCAGGAAGGTGCACTCGGGGTCGACCATTGGGCTCATTGGCGGCACTCAGTGCCGCCAACCTCCTCATCCTGCCCCCTTCGCCCCGGTTCCGGAAGTCCTACGTGATGTTTCATACCCCGACGCTCCGAGGGCGAGGCGGTGGTCGAGCGCGGTGAAGCGGCGGCCGGCCGACACGGCACGCACGGCCTGCCCGATCGCCTGCCGCGAGCCCACGAGGACGACGAGCCGCTTGGCCCGGGTGACCGCCGTGTACAGCAGATTGCGCTGGAGCATCATCCAGGCGCTCCTGGTCACGGGGATGACGACGGCCGGGTACTCGCTGCCCTGGGAGCGGTGGATGGTGACCGCGTACGCGTGGGACAGCTCGTCCAGCTCGTCGAAGTCGTACGGCACCTCCTCGTCCTCGTCGGTGAGCACGGTCAGCCGCTGGTCCTCCTGGCTCAGGGCGGTGACGACGCCGACGGTGCCGTTGAAGACTCCGTTGCGCCCCTTCTCGTAGTTGTTCCTGATCTGCGTGACCTTGTCGCCCACGCGGAAGACCCGGCCACCGGCGCGCCGCTCGGGCAGGTCGGGGCGCGCGGGCGTGATGGCCTGCTGGAGCAGCCCGTTGAGCACGCCGGCGCCCGCGGGGCCGCGGTGCATCGGGGCGAGCACCTGCACGTCCCTGCGCGGGTCGAGGCCGAACTTCGCGGGGATGCGGCGCGCCGCCACGTCCACGGCGAGGCGGCCCGCGTCCTCCGTCTCCTCGGCGACGAACAGGAAGAAGTCGTCGAGCCCCTGGGTGACGGGCGGCCTGCCCTCGTTGATCCGGTGCGCGTTGGTGACGACGCCGGACTGCTGGGCCTGGCGGAAGATCCGGGTGAGCCGCACGCGCGGCACGGGTCCGCCCTCGGCGAGCAGATCGCGCAGCACCTCGCCCGCGCCCACCGAGGGCAGCTGGTCCACATCGCCGACGAGCAGCAGGTGGGCGCCGGGCGGCACGGCCTTCACCAGCTTGTTGGCGAGCAGCAGGTCCAGCATGGACGCCTCGTCCACCACCACGAGGTCCGCGTCGAGCGGGCGGTCCGCGTCGTACGCCGCGTCGCCGCCCGGCTTGAGTTCGAGCAGCCGGTGCACGGTGGAGGCCTCGGCGCCCGTCAGCTCGGCGAGCCGCTTCGCCGCCCGGCCGGTCGGGGCGGCGAGCACCACGGTGGCGCCCCGGGCGCGTGCCAGCTCCACCACCGAGCGCACGGTGAACGACTTGCCGCAGCCGGGGCCGCCGGTCAGGACGGCCACCTTCTCCGTCAGCGCGAGCCGCACCGCCTGCTCCTGCTCGGGGGCGAGGGAGGCGCCCGTGTGCCCGGAGAGCCAGCGCAGCGCCCTGTCCCAGTCCACGTCGCGGAAGGCCGGCATGCGGTCCTCCTGGGCACGCAGCAGGCGGCGCAGCCGCCCGGCGAGCGACAGCTCTGCGCGGTGGAAGGGGACGAGGTAGACGGCGGTGACGTCCTCGCCGTCCGGTCCGGGCACCCGCTCGCGCACCACGCCCTCCTCGTCAGCGGCGAGCTCGGCGAGGCACTCGATGACGAGCCCCGTGTCGACCTGGAGCAGCTTGACGCCGTCCGCGATCAGCTGGTCCTCGGGCAGGAAGCAGTGCCCCTGGTCGGTGGATTGCGACAGCGCGTACTGGAGCCCCGCCCTGACCCGCTCGGGGCTGTCGTGCGGGATCCCCACGGACTGGGCGATCCGGTCCGCGGTGAGGAAGCCGATGCCCCACACGTCGGCGGCGAGGCGGTAGGGCTCCTCGCGGACGACGGTGATCGACGCGTCCCCGTACTTCTTGTAGATGCGCACGGCGATGGAGGTGGAGACGCCGACGCCCTGGAGGAAGACCATGACCTCCTTGATGGCCTTCTGCTCCTCCCAGGCGTCGGCGATCTTCCTGGTGCGCTTGGGGCCGAGCCCCGGCACCTCGATCAGCCGCCTCGGGTCCTGCTCGATGACGTCGAGGGTGTCGAGGCCGAAGTGGCTCACGATGCGGTCGGCGAAGACCGGTCCGATGCCCTTGACGAGCCCGGAGCCCAGGTAGCGGCGGATGCCCTGGATCGTGGCGGGCAGGGTGACGCGGTAGTTGTCGACGGTGAACTGCCTGCCGTACTGCGGGTGGGAGCCCCAGCGGCCCTCCATGCGCAGCGACTCGCCCGGCTGGGCGCCGAGCAGCGCCCCGACGACGGTCAGCAGGTCGCCGCCGCGCCCGGTGTCGACGCGTGCGACGGTGTAGCCGGTCTCCTCGCTGGCGAACGTGATCCGTTCCAGTACCCCTTCGAGGACGGCGAGGCCCTGCGGGGTGGTCTGCTGGGGCGTACGGGGCATGCCCAGACGCTACCGCCGCGCTCGGACGGCCCTGTGCCCCCGGGCCCCGCGGGATGCGGGGCCCGGGGGGCGCGGGGCCCGGGGGGCGCGGGGCCCGGGGCCCGGGGCGTGGTGCTCAGAGCGCGTGCCGCACGTAGCGGCGGGCCACGTCCGCGAGGAGTTCCGCTCCGTCGCGCCGCCACAGCTCGTCGTTGAACAGCTCCACCTCGATCGGGCCCCGGTAGCCCGCGGCGTCCACCCGCTCGCGCCAGCCCCGCAGGTCCACCGCGCCGTCCCCGATCAGGCCGCGGCCGTTGAGCACGCCCGCGGGCAGCGGGGTGACCCAGTCGGCGAGCTGGAAGGAGTGGATCCTGCCCGCCGGCCCGGCGCGCGCCACGGCGTCGGGGGCCCGGTCGTCCCACCAGATGTGGTAGGTGTCCACGACCACACCGACCTGCTCCGCGGGGAAGCGCTCCGCGAGCGCGAGCGCCTGGTCGAGCGTGGAGACCACGCACCGGTCCGAGGCGAACATCGGGTGCAGCGGCTCGATCGCGAGCCGCACACCGCGCTCCCCCGCGTACGGGGCGAGTTCGGCGAGGGCGTCCGCGATGCGCTCCCTGGCGGCGCCGAGGTCCCGCTCGCCCGCGGGCAGCCCGCCGGAGACCAGCACCAGGGTGTCGGTGCCGAGGGCGGCGCACTCGTCGACAGCGGCCCGGTTGTCGGCGAGCGCCGCGGCCCGCTCGCCCGGGTCGACCGCGGTGAGGAAGCCGCCCCTGCACAGGGTGGTGACGCGCAGCCCCGCGTCCCGCACGAGCCGCGCCGCGGCCGCGACCCCGTACTCCTGCACGGGCGCGCGCCACAGCCCGACGCCGGGCACGCCCGACCGCACGCAGGCCTCGGTGAGCTCGGGCAGCGAGAGCTGCTTGACGGTCATCTGGTTGACGCTGAAGCGGCTCAGGTCGCCGGCCACGCGCGCGCTCACTCCCCCACCCCGTACACGGCGAGCAGGCTCCGCATCCTGGCGGCGGCCAGCGCGGGGTCGGGGAACAGGCCGAGCGCGTCGGCGAGTTCGTACGCCCGCGCCAGGTGCGGCAGGGAGCGCGCCGACTGCTGGTGCCCCGCCATCGCGAAGTGGCCCTGGTGCCCGGCCAGCCAGGCGAGGAGGACCACGCCCGTCTTGTAGAACCGGGTGGGCGCCTCGAACAGGTGGCGGGACAGCCCGACGCTCGGGTCGAGCAGCTCCCCGAAGCCCTTGGCGTCGCCGGTGTCGAGCACCCGCAGCGCCGCGGCCGCCAGCGGCGCGAGGGGGTCGAAGACGCCCAGCAGGGCGTGGCTGAAGCCCTGTTCGTCCCCGGCGATCAGCTCCGGGTAGTGGAAGTCGTCGCCGGTGTAGCAGCGCACGCCGTCCGGCAGGCGGCGGCGCACGGCGACCTCGCGCCCGGCGTCGAGCAGGGAGATCTTGACGCCGTCGACCTTGTCGGGGTGGTCCGCGATCACGTCGAGGAACGTGGCGGTGGCCGCGTCCAGGTCGGTGCTGCCCCAGTAGCCGTCGAGCGCGGGGTCGAACATCGGCCCGAGCCAGTGCAGGACCACCGGCCGGTCGGCCTGGCGCAGCAGATGGGCGTAGGTCTCCCGGTAGGTGTCGGGGCCCTCGGCCACGGCGGCGAGGGCGCGCGAGGCCATCAGGACGGCCTGCGCCCCGGTCTCCTCGACGAGCGCGAGCTGCTCCTCGTACGCGGCCCGCACCTCGGCCAGGGAGTGGGCGCCGGGGGCGAGCTGGTCGGTGCCGACGCCGCAGGCGATACGGCCGCCGACGGCCCGCGCCTCGGCGGCCGAGCGGCGGATCAGCTCGGCGGCGCCCGCCCAGTCGAGGCCCATGCCGCGCTGCGCGGTGTCCATGGCCTCGGCGACGCCGAGTCCGTGCGCCCACAGGTGGCGGCGGAAGGCGAGGGTGGCGTCCCAGTCGAGCGCCGCCGACCCGTCCGGGGTCGTGTCGGCGTACGGGTCGGCGACGACGTGCGCCGCGGCGAGGACCGTACGGGAGGCGGCGGGCGCGCCCCCCGCGGCCGCGGCGAGGAACGCGGCGGGCTCTGCGCGGTGGGTGTAGGGCCTGAGTCCGCCGCCCGCCACGGGCAGCAGCAGCCGGGCGCTCACAGGCTCAGCTCCGGCACGTCGAGGCGGCGGCCCTCCGCGTGGGAGCGCAGGCCGAGTTGGGCGAGCTGCACGCCGCGCGCGCCGGCCAGCAGGTCCCAGGCGAACGGCTCGTCGAGCGCGACATGGCGCAGGAACAGCTCCCACTCGGCCTTGAAGCCGTTGTCGAACCCGGTGTTGTCGGGGACCTCCTGCCACTGCGCGCGGAAGTCGTAGGTGGCGGGCAGGTCGGGGTTCCACACCGGCTTCGGGGTGGTGCCGCGGTGCTGCGCGCGGCAGGTGCGCAGGCCGGCGACGGCCGAGCCGTGGGTGCCGTCGACCTGGAACTCGACCAGTTCGTCGCGGTTGACCCGCACCGCCCAGGAGGAGTTGATCTGCGCGACGGCGCCGCCCTCCAGCTGGAAGATGCCGTATGCGGCATCGTCGGCCGTCGCCTCGTACGTCCTGCCCTGCTCGTCCACGCGCTGCGGGATGTGCGTGGCGACGTGCGCCTGGACGGAGGTGACGCGGCCGAAGAGGTCGTGCAGCACGTACTCCCAGTGCGGGAACATGTCGACGGTGATGCCGCCGCCGTCCTGCGCGCGGTAGTTCCAGGAGGGGCGCTGGGCCTCCTGCCAGTCACCCTCGAAGACCCAGTAGCCGAACTCGCCGCGCACGGAGAGGATCCGGCCGAAGAAGCCGCCGTCGACGAGACGCTTCAGCTTCAGCAGGCCCGGCAGGAAGATCTTGTCCTGCACGACGCCGTGCTTGACGCCCGCCGCGGTGGCGAGGCGCGCGAGGTCGAGCGCGCCGTCGAGGTCGGTCGCGGTGGGCTTCTCGACGTAGATGTGCTTGCCCGCGGCGACGGCCTTCTTGACGGCCTCGACGCGCGCCGAGGTGACCTGCGCGTCGAAGTAGACCTCGACGCTGTCGTCGGCGAGCACCGCGTCGAGGTCGGTGGACCACTCGGTCAGGCCGTGGCGCCCCGCGATCTCCCGCAGCGCGTGCTCGCGGCGGCCGACGAGCACCGGCTCGGGCCACAGGGTCTCGCCGCCACCCAGGTCGAGGCCGCCCTGCTCTCTCAGCGCCAGCACGGAGCGCACCAGGTGCTGCCGGTAGCCCATCCGTCCCGTGACGCCGTTCATGGCGATCCTGACTGTTCTGCGTCCCACGAGGTTCCCTCCACCCACACGTAGCAAGCGCTTTCTACCGTGAGGAAAGCTAACCTGCTCCGGGGCCCCGGACAAGGGCGGCGCCGGGATCGGCTGCCCGGCGGGCGCCAGGGGCGGCGCGGACACGGCGGAGGAGAGCGATGACAGTGACCCTGGCGGATGTGGCGGCACGCGCCGGGGTGTCGCCCGCCACCGTCTCCCGCGTGCTGAACGGCAACTACCCGGTGGCCGCGGCGACCAGGGACCGGGTGCTGCGCGCCGTCGACGACCTGGACTACGTGCTCAACGGCCCGGCGAGCTCGCTCGCCGCCGCCACCTCCGACCTGGTGGGCATCCTCGTCAACGACATCGCCGACCCCTTCTTCGGCATCATGGCGGGCGCGGCCCAGACGGAGATCGCGGGCCAGGAGGCGGCGGGCGGGCCGGGCCGCACCGGCGGCGAGAAGCTCGCGGTGGTGTGCAACACCGGCGGGTCGCCCGAGCGCGAACTGACCTATCTCACCCTGCTCCAGCGCCAGCGCGCGGCGGCGGTGATCCTCACCGGCGGCGCGCTGGAGGACGCGGAGCACGGCGCGGCCATGGCGGCGAAGCTGGGGCGGCTCGCCGCGGCCGGGACCCGGGTGGTGCTGTGCGGCCGCCCGCCGCTGCCCGGCGGCGACCCCGCGCTCGCCGCCCTCGCCTTCGACGACCGGGGCGGCGGGCGGCGCCTGACGGAGCATCTGCTGGCGCTCGGGCACCGCGCGATCGGCTATGTGGCGGGCCCGCGGGAGCGCACCACCACCCGCCACCGCCTCGACGGCCACCGCGCCGCGCTACTGGCCGCAGGGGCGCGGGGCGCGGGCGACGCCGCCGCGCAGGACCGGCTCACCCTGCACGGCCCGTACACCCGCGGCTCCGGCTACGAGGCCACCCTCGAACTGCTGCGCAGGGAGCCCGGCCTGACCGCGGTCGTGGCGGCCAACGACACGGTCGCGCTCGGCGCCTGCGCGGCCGTGCGCGACCAGGGGCTGCGCATCCCGCAGGACGTGTCGGTCGCGGGCTTCGACGACCTGCCGTTCTCGGTGGACGCGGTGCCCGCGCTGACGACCGTGCGCCTGCCGCTCCAGGCGGCGGGGGCGCGCGCCGGGCGGCTCGCGATGGGCACGGAGGCGCCGCCGCCCGGCGGGATCGCGACGATCCCCGCCGAGCTGATGGTCCGGGCGTCGACGGCGCCGCCGCGCGGCTGAACCGGGCCCCACACGACAGCGGGGTGCGGGCGTGCGTCCGCGCGGGGTGCGTGCCGCACGCGGGCCGCGATCCGCACGGTTCCCCGCGGCGTCGAGGGGCAGGCTGGGGCGTGCGGGGTCCGTGTGCAGGCCCCCGCGGCGCGGACGAGGACCAAGAGGGAGGAACACACTCGTGAAGCTGGCCTTCTCGACCCTGGGGGTGCCCGGCATGCCGGTCCCCGACGTGGTCGCACTCGCGGCGTCGGCGGGCTACCGGGGGGTGGAGCTGCGCGCGCACCGGGAGGAGCCCGTGCACCCGGGCCTCGGCGCCGCCGAACGCGCCGCCGTGGTAGAGGAGTTCGCCCGCGCGGGCGTGGAGATCCTCGCGGTCGCGGGATACGCGAGGGCCGCCGACCTCACGGTCTCGGACAGCGCTTTCGACCAGGAGCTCGACGGCCTGCTGCGGCTCGCCCACGACCTGGGGGCCCGGTACGTGCGGGTGTTCCCCGGCGCGGGCGACACGCCGGGCCCCGAGGCGGACGCCGCGGCCGCCAGGCGGCTCGGCCTCGCGGCCGAGACCGCGGGCGACCTCGGGGTGCGCATCCTGCTGGAGACACACGACTCGCACCGCACGGGCCGGGAGGCGGAGCGCGTGGTGGCCGCGGTGGGCCATCCGCGGGTCGGTGTGCTGTGGGACGTGATGCACACCTGGCTGGGCGGCGAGACGCCCGATGCCACCCGCGCCGCCCTCGGCCCCTACCTGGGATACGTGCAGGTCAAAGACATCGCCTCGCGCGAGGACACCACACCGCTCGCGCTCGGCGCCGGAGTGCTGCCGCTGGCCGCGTGCCTCGGCGGCCTCTCCCCCGCCACCCTGCCCGACGGCACGCCGCCCGAGGATTTCTGGGTGTGCTGGGAGTACGAGAAGCGGTGGTACGCGGACGCGCCGCCGCTGCCCCCGCTGCTGGCCGCGGGGCGCGAGCACCTTGAGGCGCTGCGCACGGCCTGAGGACGCCCCGCGCGACCGTGCCCGCCGCCTGTCTGCCGGGGCGGCGGGCGCGCGGTGCGCGGTGCGGTGCCGCGGCGGCCGTACGGCCGGGCCCCGGCCCGTACGCGGCGGGCCGGGGCCGCCGGGCTACGGCAGTGTCGCGGGCCCCCGGGTCAGCGGCCGCTCGTCCAGCCGCTTGTCGAACGGTGCGAGCGGCCTCGCCTTGGTCTCGTCCCGCTGGACCGTCGGGGAGGCGACGCCCGCCCAGGCGAGGATGCGCGCCGTCGCCCTGGCCTTCTGGGCGGGCACGAGGCCCGCGACGTCCGCGCCGTGGTTGGCGCCCGGCGCCGTGAAGACGTAGCTGTCGTGCGAGCCCTGTCCGACGCGGAAGCGCTCGGAGCCCCACGGGTCGTTCTGCCCGTACACGAACAGCATGTGGTCGGCGTGGTGGCGCACCCAGCCGTCCACGTCCGGCATCGCCGACGGGTCGAAGCGCATCGGGATCGAGCGCGGCACGAAGTGGCGCGGCGGCTGGTAGCCGTAGCGGCTGAGGCCGCCGAGCCAGGGCTGCCTGATGTCGGGCGAACCGAGCTGGGTGCCCGCCTGGTAGTAGTACGGCGTGTACGTGGCGAGCCCCTGGTCGGTGTAGGCGGAGAAGCCGGAGATCGCGTCGACGCTGTCGTAGATCTGCTGGTCCGTGGCGGCCCCTGCGTCGGCGGGCAGGGAGTCGCAGTCGGAGACCAGGCTGTACTGCCAGAACGCCCACACGTAGTCGAGCACGACCGCCTCGTACGCCTTGTCGAGACCGCCGACCGTGTCGAAGGTGTAGCCGCCCGCGCGGGCCCAGTCGGCGTACCTCGCCTCAAGGGGAGCGCGCCGGATCAGGGCCTCGCGCTGCACGGACTCGACGCGCTCGCGGCACGCGGGGGTGCCGACGGTCGCGAGGAAGCGGTCGTACGCCGAGTCCTCCGCGTTGACCACGTCGTTCGGCGCCACGTACGCGACGACGCCGTCCATGTCGCGCGGGTAGAAGCGCTCGTAGTAGGTGGCGGTCATGCCGCCCTTGGAGCCGCCGGTCGCCAGCCAGTGCTTCGGGTAGATCTTCTTGAGCGCTGCGAAGACGCGGTGCTGGTCGCTCGCCGCCTGCCAGATGTCCAGCTTCTTCCAGTCGGCGGGCTCGGGCCGCGACGGGGTGAAGTAGCGGTACTCCAGGGAGACCTGGTTGCCGTCGACGATCTGCGCCGGCTCGCTGCGGCTCGGCGTGGTGGAGACGTTGTAGCCGCCGGTGAAGAAGACCGTGGGCCGGTCGACTCCCTTGTGCAGCAGGGTGATCCGCTGCTCGAAGGTGCCGCGCGACGGGTGGCGGTGGTCGACGGGCTGGGTGTAGCCGAGGACGAAGTAGCGGTAGCCGTCGACCGGCTTCTCCTGGAGGAGGCTCATGCCGGGGATCGCGAGGATGCGGTCCTCGATGTCCGTGCCGGGCCCCGCGGGGGCGGCGGCCACGTCGGTGTGCGGTTGCGCGGCGTCGGCCGCGCCTGCCGTGCCGAGCGCGCCTATCAGCAGCGCGAGACCCAGCAGCCATCTGAGCGCCTTGCCCATTCACACTCCCTCGTGTTCATGACAGACGCAGCGACAGTACGGGGACCGGCGGGCGGCCCGCCAGGCCCCGGGTCCTTTCGGGGAGCCGAACCACCCGGCCGGCTCCCCGCACGCTCCCCGCGCCGGCGCGCTCACGCCACGGCGGGCTCCTCCTCGCCGACGAAGCTGCGCCACAGGCGCGCGTACCGGCCGCCGAGGGCGAGCAACTCCTCGTGGGTGCCGTCCTCGGCGACCCTGCCGTGGTCCATCACGACCACCCGGTCGGCGCGCGCGGCCGTGGTCAGCCGGTGCGCCACCACCAGCGTCGTACGGCGTCCCGTCAGCCGCTCCGTCGCCTGGTTGACGGCCGCCTCGCTCGCCAGGTCGAGCGCGGCGGTGGCCTCGTCGAGCAGCAGCACGTCCGGGTCGACGAGCTCGGCCCTGGCGAGCGCGATCAGCTGGCGCTGGCCCGCGGAGAGGTTGCGGCCGCGCTCGGCGACCCGGTGCAGATAGCCGCCGTCGAGCGTGGCGATCATGTCGTGCGCGCCGACCGCGCGCGCCGCCGACTCGACCTCGGCGTCGCTCGCGCCGGGGCGGCCGTACGCGATGGCGTCGCGGACCGTGCCGGGGAAGAGGTACGCCTCCTGCGGCACCACGCCGAGCCGGTGGCGGTAGCCGGCGAGATCGAGGTCGCGCAGGTCCTCGCCGTCCACGGTGACCCGCCCGCCTGTCGGGTCGTAGTACCGCGCGACCATCTTGACGAGCGTGGACTTGCCCGCACCCGTCTCGCCGACGAAGGCGACCGTCTGGCCCGCGGGGATGCGCAGGTCCACCGCGCTCAGCGCGGCCTCCGCGCGCGCGGCGCCCGGCGCCGCGCCCTCCTGCGCCTCGCCGCCCACGCTGTCGGCCGCGTAGTGGAAGTCGACGCCCTCGAAGGCGATCTCGCCGCGCAGCGAGCGCACCGGGCGCGGGTGCTCGGCCGGGGGCGTGGACGTCGGCTCGCGCAGCAGCTCCTGGATGCGGGTGAGCGAGACCGTGGCCTGCTGGTAGCCGTCGAAGACCTGCGAGAGCTGCTGCACCGGCGCGAAGAACAGGTCGATGTAGAGCAGGTAGGCGACGAGCGCGCCGGTGGTGAGCGTCCCGTCCTGGATGCGGCCCGCGCCGACGATCAGCACGGCGGCCGCGGCGAGGGACGAGAGGAACTGCACGAACGGGAAGTACACGGAGATCAGCCACTGGCCGCGGGTGCGGGCCTGAAGGTAGTGCCTGCTGCGCCCGGCGAACCGCTGCCCGCCGTCGCGCTCGCGCCGGAACGCCTGCACGATCCTCAGGCCCGACACGGTCTCCTGGAGGTCCGCGTTGACCACGCCGATCCGCTCGCGGGCCAGCGTGTACGCCCGCACGCTCTTGCGGCGGAAGACGTACGTGCCGACGACGAGCGCGGGCAGCGTCGCGAACACCACGAGCGCCAGCTGCACGTCGATGACCAGCAGCACCACCAGGATGCCGAGGAAGGTGATCGCCGAGACCAGCGCGGTGACCAGGCCCGTCTGGAGGAACGTCGACAGGGCGTCCACGTCCGTGGTCATCCTGGTCATGATCCGGCCGGTCAGCTCGCGCTCGTAGTAGTCGAGCCCGAGCCGCTGGAGCTGGGCGAAGATCTTCAGCCGCAGCGCGTACAGCACCCGCTCGCCCGTCCTGCCGGTCATCCGGGCCTCGCCGATCTGCGCGGCCCACTGGGCGAGCGCGACGAGCAGGCCGAGCCCGGCCGCCGTCCACACCGCGCCGGTCGCGACCCGGTCGACGCCCTGGTCGATGCCGTGCCGCACCAGCACGGGCAGCAGCAGGCCCATTCCGGCGTCCGCCGCGACGAACAGCAGGCTCGCCGTGAGGGCGCCGCCGAACCCGTGCAGCAGCCTGCGCAGGCCGTACGAGTCCTCGGGGCGCACCGCGCGGTCCTCGTCCACCTCCGGCTCGTCCACGGCGGGCGGCAGCGCGGCGACCTGCGCGAGCAGCTCTGGGGTGGCGCCGGCGCCACCCGCATCGCCCTCAGCGCCCACAGCGAGTGCCTCGTCCCGTGCCCACAGCGTGGGCGTGATGCCGCGCTCGGCGTCGAACCCGGCGTCGAACTCCGCGTCGATGCCCGCGCGGGCGGCCTCCTCGCACGCGGCGCTGCGCTCGGCCTGGGGGCGCCGCTCGGCCCCGGGCGCGGGCACCGCCGTCTCGAAACCGGGCTCGGCGGGCGCGTCGCCGAGCTCGTCCGGGTCGGTGAGCAGCCTGCGGTAGAGCGGTGAGCGGCGCTGGAGCTCGTCGTGGGTGCCGATGTCGGCGAGCCGCCCGCCGTCGAGGACGGCGATCCGGTCGGCGAGGCCGAGGGTGGAGCGCCGGTGCGCGATGAGCAGGGTCGTACGGCCCGCCATCACGCCGCGCAACGCCTCGTGGATCTCGTGCTCGACGCGGGCGTCCACCGCGGAGGTGGCGTCGTCGAGCACGAGCAGCCGCGGGTCGGTGAGGATCGCGCGGGCGAGCGCGACGCGCTGGCGCTGGCCGCCCGAGAGGGTGAGGCCCTGCTCGCCGACCTTGGTGTCGTACCCCTCGGGCAGCGCGGCGATGAAGCAGTCGGCCTGCGCGAGGCGGGCGGCGCGCTCCACGTCCTCGCGGGTGGCGTCGGGGCGCCCGTAGGCGATGTTGGCGGCGACGGAGTCGGAGAACAGGAAGCTGTCCTCCGGCACCAGGCCGATCGCGGAGCGCAGCGACGCGTACGTCAGCTCGCGCACGTCGCGGCCGCCGACGAGGACGGCGCCGTGCGCCACGTCGTAGAAGCGCGGCAGCAGCAGGGACGCGGTGGACTTGCCGCTGCCGGACGAGCCGACGAGGGCGACGGTCTCGCCGGGCTCGACGCGCAGCGAGAAGCCGTCGAGCACGGGCCTGCCCTCCTGGTAGGCGAAGGTGACGTCGTCGAACTCGACGGATGCCTCGGCGTCGGCCGGCAGCTCCTTGGTGCCCTCGGCCATCAGGGGCTCGGTGTCGATCAGTTCGAGTACGCGCTCGACGCCCGCGCGGGCCTGCTGCCCCACGGTCAGCACGACGGCGAGGCTGCGGACCGGCCCGACGAGCTGCGCGAGGTACGTGGAGAACGCGACGAACGTGCCGAGCGTGATCGTGCCCCGGGTGGCGAGCCAGCCGCCGAGCGCCAGCATCGCGACCTGGCCGAGGGACGGCACGGCCTGGAGCGCGGGCGTGTAGCGGGCGTTCAGCTTGACCGTGCGCAGCCGGCCGGCGAACAGCTTCCTGCCGATCGCGCGCAGCTTCCCCGTCTCCTGGTCCTCCTGCCCGAAGCCCTTGACGACGCGCACGCCGGTGACGGCGCCGTCCACGACGCCCGCGACGTCGGCCGCGCGCATCTGCGCGTACCAGGTGGCGGGGTGCAGCCGGGAGCGGCTGCGGCGGGCGATCGCGTAGACGGCGGGGGCGACGGCCAGCGCGACCAGGGTCAGCGGCGGCGAGAGCACGGCCATGATCACGAGGGAGACCACGAACAGCAGGATGTTGCCGATCGTCATGGGCAGCATGAACAGCAGCCCCTGGATCAGCTGGAGGTCGCTGGTGGCGCGGCCGATGACCTGCCCGGTGCTCAGCGCGTCCTGGCGCCGCCCGTCGAGGCGGGTGAGCGAGCCGTACATGTCGGTGCGCAGGTCGTGCTGGACGTCCAGCGCGAGCCTGCCGCCGTAGTAGCGGCGCAGCAGCGTCGCGACGTAGATGACGGCGGCCGAGGCGACCAGCAGGCCCGTCCACGTGGTGAGCGACCCGTGGTGCGAGCCGATCACGTCGTCGATGACGACCTTGGTGATCAGGGGGACGAAGGCCGTCACGCCCATGCCGGCGAACGAGGCGCCGAGCGACAGCACCACCCTGCGGCGGTACCGCCACGCGTAGCCCGTCAGCCGCCGTGCCCAGCTCTGTTTGCCCGCCGCCACTGGTGATGCGCCTCCTGTTGTCGTCGTCGCGCCGTACGGCCCGGCCGCGGGCCTCCCCCACCCGCGGCCGGCGGGCCCCGGCCATGCCTACCAGCCCCGTCTGCCGCGGGCACCAACGCCAAGCAACACAGAATTCATCCTTCCGCTTCCCGTCACCCCCAGAAGAACCCCAAGTCAGGACCAACGACCGACCCCCAGGGACCCCCGCCCTAGGCCCCGAGCCGCACACATGTCCGCCCCCGCGCACCGCGGCACCCCCGGCGCGGCCGGCGCACCGCCGGGAGCACGGCAGGGCCGGGAGCCCCCGCGCGAGCACCGGCCGCCCGGCGCCATCCGCCGGTTCCCTCTTTCGAGGACTGCCACGGCCCGCGGGAGCCGGGCATCCTGAGGCCCTGGGCTGCGGGGAGAGAGGGAGGACCATGGCGAAACACGAGAAGCCGCCGCAGGAGCCTGGCCAGGGCACTCCGCCACCGGGAAACAGCGACGGTCAGGTTCCGCCGCCACCGCCGTCGACCGGCAAGCGCAAGAAGTAGAGGGAGCGGGCGAATGGCCGGGAGGGGACAGATCGTGCCGGAGCTGGACAGGCTGGCCGGGGCGCTCGCCGAGCAGATGGCCGGGCGCGGGGACTGGCCGTCCCGCTCGCCGTGGATCCGCGCGGCCATGGAGGCACTGCCACGGCACCTGTTCGCTCCCGATCTGCTGTACCACTGGGACGGCCGCGCGTACGTGCCGGTCGACCGGCGTACGGACCCGGACGGCTGGACACGGCTGGTGTACGCGGATCCCGATACGGCAGCGGTCCCCCAGGTCACGAACGGGCTCCCCAGTTCGAGCCTGTCGTGTGCCGCGGTGGTGGCCGACATGCTGGACTCCCTCCTCCTTGAACCGGGACAGCGTGTCCTCGAACTGGGCACGGGCACCGGCTGGAACGCGGCGCTGCTGGCCCGCAGGGCGGGCCACGGCCGCGTCGCGAGCGTGGAGGTGGACGAGGGCTTGGCCGGCGCGGCGCGGGAGCGCGTCGAGGCCGCGGGCACGCCCGTCGACGTCCGTGTCGCGGACGGCGCGCTCGGCCTGCCGGAAGGCGCCCCGTACGACCGGGTCATCGCCACCTACGCCGTCCCGCGGGTCCCCTGGACCTGGGTCGAGCAGTGCGCCCCCGGCGGACGGATCGTCTTCCCGTGGGGCCCGCTCGGGCACGTCGCGCTGACCGTGGCCCCGGACGGCCGGTCCGCCTCGGGCCGGGTGCAGGGGCTCGCCCAGTTCATGTCGGCCCGCGGCGCCGAGGACCGGGCCCGGGACTACGCGGCCGTACGCGGGACCGGGCCCGCGGACGGCGAGCGGCCCGTCCACCGCGACCTGACGCCCCTGCACGAGGGGTACGGGCTCCGGTTCGCGCTCCGCGTCGCCGTCCCCGGCCTCCGGCTCACCACCGCGGTCGACGAGGACGGCGTCAACGCCTGGCTCCACGACGGCCACGGCTCATGGGCCTCCCTCACCGCGGAGCCCGACGGCACCACCACGGCCCGCCGAGGCGGGCCGCGCCGGCTGGCCGACGAGGTCGAGCACGCCTGGGACAGGTGGCGGGCGCTCGGCAGCCCGGGCCCGCGCGAGTACGGCATGACGGTGCACCAGGACCGGCAGTACGTCTGGTGCCTCGACCCGGCCACCGGCCCGCGCTGGCCCGTCGGCGACGGCGCACCGGCACAGCCGCGTCCCGCGCACTGAGCCCCGGCCGCGGTACGGCCCCGCCGAGGCGGGGCCGTACCGCGGCCGGCGGGCGGCGTGCCCAGGGCCTGTCTGACCATTCCCGTCGTCGCCCAAAGGACGGCCGCGCGGCGTCAGGTGCGTGCTCTCGGCGTGCCGGGCCTGGGCCCCACCGCGCGGTCCGGATGCCGGTCGCGGTCGTGTGAGGGCGCTCAGGCCGGGTCGGCCGCGGGGGCGGGGGCCGGCCTGGACACGCCTGCTGACCGCCCGGTAACTTGGGCTGAGCAAGCGCTTAGGGCTGTGCGTCGCCGCGTCGCACCGGCCGAGCCGCTCGCGCCCCGCGTTCCCGGAGGCGGCCCATCGCGCCGCAGAGGAGGCCCTGCCATGCGCCGTACGGTCTACAACGAGGACCACGAGTCGTTCCGCCAGACCCTCAGGGCCTTCATCGAGGGCGAGGTCGTCCCGCAGTACGAGGAGTGGCTGGCCGCGGGCCAGGCGCCGCGCGACTTCTACCGGAAGCTGGGCGAGCTGGGCGTCTTCGGCATCGAGGTGCCCGAGGAGTACGGCGGCGCCGGCATCGAGTCGTTCAAGTTCCAGGCCGTGATCTCCGAGGAGACCGCGCGCGCCGGCGTCGCGTTCGGCGGCTCCGGCGTGCATGTCGCGCTGTGCCTGCCGTATCTGAAGGCGTACGCCTCGGACGAGCAGATGAAGCGGTGGATGCCCGGCTTCGTCAGCGGCGACACCATGTTCGCCATCGCCATGACCGAGCCCGGCACCGGCTCCGACCTCGCGGGCATGAAGACCACGGCCAGGCTGTCCGACGACGGCACCCACTACGTGCTCAACGGCGCCAAGACCTTCATCACCGGCGGTGTGCACGCCGACCGCGTGATCGTCTGCGCCCGCACCGCGCCGCCGTCCGCGGACGACCGCCGCTTCGGCATCTCGCTGCTCGTCGTGGACACCGCGTCCGAGGGGTACGCGGTCGGCCGCAAGCTCGACAAGATCGGCCTCAAGACCTCCGACACGGCCGAGCTGTCCTTCACCGACGTCAAGGTCCCCGTCGCCGACCTGCTCGGCGAGGAGAACAAGGGCTTCTCCTACCTCGGCCAGAACCTGCCGCAGGAGCGCCTCGGCATCGCCTTCGGCGCGTACGCGCAGGCCGCCGCCGCGATCCGGTTCACCAAGCAGTACGTGCAGGACCGCACGGTCTTCGGCAAGTCCGTCGCGTCCTTCCAGAACACCAAGTTCGAGCTGGCCGCCTGCCAGGCCGAGGTGGACGCGGCCGAGGCCGTCGCCGACCGGGCCCTGGAGGCGCACGACCTGGGCGAGCTGACGGCCGCCGAGGCCGCGTCAGCCAAGCTGTTCTGCACCGAGGTCGCCAGTCGCGTCATCGACCGCTGCCTCCAGCTGCACGGCGGCTACGGCTACATGAACGAGTACCCGATCGCCCGTCTGTACGCCGACAACCGCGTCAACCGCATCTACGGCGGGACGAGCGAGGTCATGAAGATGATCATCGCCAAGTCCATGGGTCTGTGACCGGGCGCGCGTCCTGGGCGAGACTCCTGCCATGAACAGCGAACTCGACACCCTGCTCGGCCTGCTCGACCTGGAGCGGATCGAGGAGGACATCTTCAGGGGACGCAGCCACACGGCCGTCGTGCCGCGCGTCTTCGGCGGCCAGGTCGCCGCCCAGGCCCTGGTCGCCGCGGGCCGCACGGTGCAGGAGGACCGCGGGGCGCACTCGCTCCACGCGTACTTCCTGCGCCCCGGCGACCCGGGGGTGCCCATCGTCTACACGGTGGACCGCATCAGGGACGGTCGCTCGTTCACCACGCGCCGGGTGGTGGCCGTCCAGCACGGGCAGCCGATCTTCCACCTTTCGGCCTCCTTCCAGGTGCACGAGGAGGGGCTCGACCACCAGGCCCCGATGCCCGAGGCGCCCGACCCCGAGTCGCTGCCCTCGGGGGACGAGCGGCTCGCGCGCTACGCGGAGCAGTACCTCAGCCCCCAGGTCGCCGACCGGCTGCGCCAGACCCGCTCGGCCATCGACCTGCGGTATGTGCAGGAGCCGCCGTTCGCCACGGTCGGCCAGGTGCGCGAGGCGCGCTCCCAGGTGTGGTTCCGCACCTACGGCAAGCTCGCGGACGACCCGCTGCTGCACGTCTGCCTCGCGACGTACGCCTCCGACATGACGCTGCTCGACTCGGTCCTGCTGGCGCACGGGCGCGGCGGCTGGGCGGTCGGCGACATCGTCGGCGCGAGCCTTGACCACGCGATGTGGTTCCACCGGCCGTTCCGCGCCGACGAGTGGCTGCTGTACGACCAGGAGTCGCCGTCGTCGTCCGGCGGGCGCGGCCTCGGCCAGGCCCGCATCTGGACGCGGGACGGGCGGCTCGCCATCTCGGTGATCCAGGAGGGCGTGATGCGGGTCCCGCGCGGCTGACGCGGTCCCGCGGCCGGCGCACCCGATCCCGGCCGCGTGTGCCCGGCACGCGCCGCGCCGCGTCACGCGCCCCGCCACGTCAGGCGGACCGCCCGCGTCAGGCGGCGGACAGGCCCGCGGTGTGCAGCAGGTACGCCGTCATCGGGTCGTAGTGGCGCGGGCTCGTCACATGGTCGTCGAGCGGGATGGTGACCTGGAGCGTGCCCTCGGCCTCCGCGAGGAACAGCGCCGGGTCGTTGCAGTCCGCGTACCCCATCGCGTCGAGGCCGCGCTGGCCCGCGCACCCGGCCCAGCCGTGGTCGGCGACGACGAGGTCGGGCAGCGGCCTGCCCTCGCGCTCCAGGCTGTCGAGCACCGCCCGCATCGGCTCGGGCGAGTGGGTGTGCCAGAGCGTGGCCCCGCGCTCCAGCATCGTCACGTCCGCGAACTGGACGACCATGCCCTCGTCGGCGAACAGCCCCTCAGGGATCCGGACGATCTCGCAGCCCGCGGCGCGCAGCGCGTCCGCCGTCTGCCGGTGCACGTCGAGCAGCCCGCCGGGGTGGCCCGTGGCGAACAGCACCCGCTCCTTCGCCTCGGCCGCCTTGCGCAGCCGGCCCGCCATCCGGTCGAGGGCGTCGATGGTCAGCTCGGGGTCGATGGTGTCCTGCCCCGACCTGAACTGCGGGTCGTCGACGACGCCGCAGCGCTCCGCCATCACCGCGAGCACGTCCTGCTCGTCCGTCCACCGGTCGCCGAGCTCGATGCCCAGCCAGTAGTGGCGGTCGCCGTTGGCGAGTTTCCGGTAGTGGGAGAGGTTGTTGTCGCGGGGCGTCGCGACGTCCCCGGCGATGCGGGTCCTCACGAGGTGCTCGGCGAGCTCGGCGCGGCTGGGTATCGGCATGTGCCCCATTGTGCCGTCACCCGGCGCCGGGCCGCCGCCCGTCCCCGCGGTCGCGTGCGCAGCGCGCCGCTGGGTACCCTGCCCGCCGCAGATCTCACACTTTCCGGCGGTGTCATCGACGGCGCCGCGACTACCGGCTCTCCGCCGAGCGCGGGCACCCGCTGGTCCTCGCCTTCTGCCCGGGCGACAACAGCGCCGTGTGCACCCGGCGGATGTGCTCGCACTCCGGCGGCCTCGGACAGCGCACCGAGCTGGGGCCGCAGATGTGGGGCATCAGCCCGCAAGGCAGCCTGTCAGCAACATGAGGGCTTCGCGCGGGTCAACGGGCTGCGCTTCCCGCTGCTCGCCGACACCGACCGCGCCGTCGCGCGGGCCTTCGGGATCGCGGCGCCCGACCGGGCCTGACGCCGACGCGCCGGGAGCCGTGCGTCCGCGCATCCGTGCGCCGGGGGGTACGCCTCCGGATCCGGCCTGCCGCGCCCGGTCAGCCGCGCCCGGCCTCGCCGCCGACGCCCTCGGCCGGGCCGGTCCCGCCTGCCCCGGCCACCGGGGCCTGTCGCTCCCCCGGGTCCACCGGGTGGACGCCCGACACGCCGGAGGACGGTGCGGCGTCCGCGCGCGCGGGCCACGGCGCGAGCGAGGCGAAGGCGCCGTGCGCCAGCCTGCGCAGCAGCTCCGCCGTGCCCGCGCGGTCCGGCAGACCGTCCCGGTACGAGCTGAAGTGCGGGGTCGAGTTCAGCAGGCCGAACACCGCGTGCACGGCGGCGCGGGCCTCGGCCTCGGGCACCCGCCCGTACAGCTCCCGCACGACGCCGACCCACAGCTCCACGTACTGCCGCTGCAGCTGGCGCACCAGCCTGCGGTCGGTGTCCCGCAGCCGGTCGAGCTCGCGGTCGTGCAGCGTGATCAGCGGCCGGTCGTCGAGCGCGAAGTCGATGTGCCCCTCGATCAGCGAGGCGAGCACCGCGGCCGGGCCGCCGTCCGCCGCGGAAGCGGCGCGCCGCCTGCCGCCGTCGAGAAGGCGGCGGCTGATGCCCACGAGCAGCTCGGCGAGCATCGCGTCCTTGCCGGCGAAGTGCCGGTAGAGCCCGGGGCCGCTGATGCCGACCGCGGCGCCTATCTCGTCCACCCCCACGCCGTGGAACCCGCGCTCCGCGAAGAGGCGGGCCGCGTGCCTGAGGATCTGCTCCCTGCGGGTCGGTGCCGCCGTTCTGGTCGTCATCGATTCATTCTAGACAGAGGTGTTAGCGGTCGTTAACCTGGTCGGTGGGGTTAACGCTCATTAACCGAACCGTGCAGGGGGTCCCGCAGATGCGACAGGCACCGGTGCTCGCGAGCGCCGCCGATCCCTCGGCCGAGAGCTGGCGGGTGAACGAGGCGGCCCACGAGGCGCTCGCCGACGAGCTGCGCGGGCGCCTCGCCGCGGCGGCGCGGGGCGGCGGCGAGCGGGCCCGCGCCCGGCACACGGCCCGCGGCAAGCTGCTGCCGCGCGAGCGGGTGGACGCCCTGCTCGACCCCGGCTCCCCCTTCCTCGAACTGGCGCCGCTCGCGGCGGAGGGGATGTACGGCGGGGACGCCCCCGCAGCCGGTGTGATCGCCGGGATCGGCCGGGTCTCGGGCCGGGAGGCGATGATCATCGCCAATGACGCGACGGTCAAGGGCGGCACGTACTACCCGATGACGGTCAAGAAGCACCTGCGCGCGCAGGAGGTGGCGCTGGAGAACCGCCTGCCGTGCCTGTACCTGGTCGACTCGGGCGGCGCCTTCCTGCCGATGCAGGACGAGGTCTTCCCCGACCGCGACCACTTCGGCCGCATCTTCTACCACCAGGCGCGGATGTCGGCGGCGGGCATCCCGCAGATCGCCGCGGTCCTCGGGTCCTGCACGGCGGGCGGCGCGTACGTGCCGGCGATGAGCGACGAGGCGGTGATCGTGCGCGGCCAGGGCACGATCTTCCTCGGCGGCCCGCCGCTGGTGAAGGCGGCCACGGGCGAGGTCGTCACGGCGGAGGAGCTGGGCGGCGGCGAGGTCCACTCGCGGATCTCCGGCGTGACGGACCACCTCGCCGAGGACGACGCGCACGCACTGCGCATCGTGCGCACGATCGTCTCGACGCTGCCGGGGCGCGGCCCGCTGCCCTGGTCGGTGGAGCCGGTCGAGGAGCCGAAGGCCGACCCGGGCGGCCTCTACGGCATGGTCCCCGTCGACCCCCGCACCCCGTACGACGTGCGGGAGGTGATCGCGCGGGTGGTGGACGGCTCGCGGTTCGCCGAGTTCAAGGCCGAGTTCGGCACGACGCTGGTGACGGGCTTCGCCCGGGTCCACGGCCACCCGGTGGGCGTCGTCGCGAACAACGGCATCCTCTTCTCCGAGTCGGCGCAGAAGGGCGCGCACTTCGTCGAGCTGTGCGACCAGCGCGGCATCCCCCTGCTGTTCCTCCAGAACATCTCGGGCTTCATGGTCGGCAGGGACTACGAGGCGGGCGGCATCGCCAAGCACGGCGCGAAGATGGTCACGGCGGTGGCCTGCGCCCGGGTGCCCAAGCTGACGGTGGTGGTGGGCGGTTCGTACGGCGCGGGCAACTACTCGATGTGCGGGCGGGCCTACTCGCCGCGCTTCCTGTGGATGTGGCCCAACGCGAAGATCTCCGTGATGGGCGGCGAGCAGGCCGCGGCGGTCCTCGCGACCGTCAAGCGCGACCAGTTGGCGGGCCGCGGCGAGGAGTGGCCCGCGGCGGACGAGGAGGCGTTCAGGGCCCCGATCCGCGAGCAGTACGAGCGGCAGGGCAGCGCCTACTACGCGACGGCGCGGCTGTGGGACGACGGGGTGATCGACCCGCTCGACACCCGCAGGGTGGTCGGCCTCGCGCTGACGGCCTGCGCCAACGCACCGCTGGGCGAGCCGGGTTACGGCGTCTTCAGGATGTGAGGAGTCGGGAGTGACGATGTTCGACAGTGTCCTGGTCGCCAACAGGGGCGAGATCGCCGTCCGGGTGATCCGCACGCTGCGGGCGATGGGGCTGCGCTCCGTCGCGGTGTTCAGCGACGCGGACGCGGACGCGCGCCATGTGCGCGAGGCGGACACGGCCGTCAGGATCGGTCCTGCGGCCGCGGCCGAGAGCTATCTCTCGGTGGAGCGGCTGCTCGACGCGGCCCGCCGCACGGGCGCGGACGCCGTGCACCCCGGATACGGCTTCCTCGCGGAGAACGCGGGCTTCGCCGCCGCCTGCGCCGACGCGGGCCTGGTGTTCGTCGGGCCGCCCGCGTCCGCGATCGAGCTGATGGGCGACAAGATCCGGGCGAAGGAGACGGTGGCGGCAGCGGGCGTGCCGGTGGTCCCCGGCTCCTCGGGCAGCGGCCTCTCCGACGCCGAACTCGCGGCAGCCGCGCGGGAGATCGGCATGCCGGTGCTGCTCAAGCCGTCGGCGGGCGGCGGCGGCAAGGGCATGCGCCTGGTGCGCGAGGAGGCGGCGCTCGGCGAGGAGATCGCGGCGGCCCGCAGGGAGGCCCGCGCGTCCTTCGGCGACGACACCCTGCTCGTGGAGCGGTGGGTGGACCGGCCGCGCCACATCGAGATCCAGGTGATGGCCGACGCGCACGGCCGCGTCGTGCACCTCGGGGAGCGCGAGTGCTCGCTCCAGCGGCGCCACCAGAAGGTGGTCGAGGAGGCGCCTTCGGTCCTGCTGGACGGGGCGACCCGCGCGGCGATGGGCGAGGCCGCGGTAGCCGCGGCGAAGTCCTGCGGCTATGTGGGCGCGGGCACCATCGAGTTCATCGTGCCGGGCGCCGACCCCTCCGCGTACTGCTTCATGGAGATGAACACCCGCCTCCAGGTGGAGCACCCGGTCACCGAGTACGTGACCGGGCTCGACCTGGTCGAGCTCCAGCTGCGGGTCGCCGCGGGCGAGCCGCTGCCGCTCGCGCAGGAGGACGTGGCGCTGACCGGGCACGCGATCGAGGCGCGGCTGTGCGCGGAGGACCCGGCGCGCGGCTTCCTGCCCACCGGCGGCTCGGTGCTCGCGCTGCGCGAGCCCGCGGGCCCCGGCGTGCGCACGGACTCGGGCCTCAGCATCGGCACGGAGGTCGGCAGCGCGTACGACCCGATGCTCGCCAAGGTCGTCGCGTACGGCCCCGACCGGGCGACCGCGGTGCGCAGGCTGCGCGGCGCGCTCGCCGGGACGGTGACGCTGGGCGTCACGACCAACGCGGGCTTCCTGCGGCGGCTGCTCGCCCACCCCAGGGTGGTCGCGGGTGACCTGGACACGGGCCTGGTCGAGGCGGAGGCCGAGGGGCTGTTGCCCGCAGGCGTGCCGCCCGAGGTGTACGCGGCGGCGGCGCTGCTGCTGCGCGCCGAGCGGGACGCGGCGCGGCAGGCCGGCGTCTGGCGCGACCCGTTCGCCGCGGGCGACGGCTGGCGGCTCGGCGGGACGCCCGCCTGGGTGCCGTACCCGCTGCGGGTGCCGGGCGGCGAGCCGGTGGCGGTGCTGCTGCGCGGCGGCGAGGCGCGGGTCGGCGAGGCCGCCCCGGCCCCGGCCAGGCTGGTGGGCACGGGCACAGCTACAGGTACAGACACCGGGACCGGCACAGACACCGGCACCGGGACCGGCACCGGGCGTGAAGCGGCGTACGTCGGTGTGGAGTTCGGCGGCGCCGTGCACCGCTTCGCGGCCCTGGCCACGCCGGAGGGCGTGTGGCTCGGCAGGGACGGCGACAGCTGGGAGGTCCGCCGCCACGACCCGGCGGCGGCCGGGCGCTCCGCGGCCGCGGCGGGCGGCGGCTCGCTGACCGCGCCGATGCCCGGCACGGTGACGGTCGTCAAGGTCGCGGCCGGCGACACCGTCGCGGCGGGCCAGAGCCTGCTGGTGGTCGAGGCGATGAAGATGGAGCACGTCGTCTCCGCCCCGTACGCGGGCACCGTCACCGAACTCGACGTGCGGCCGGGCGCGACGGTCGCCATGGACCAGGTGCTCGCCGTCGTCACACCCGACGAGGAGGGCTCATGAGCGAGGCGCCGCGTACACCGGAGGCCGCGGGCGGTCCTGAGGCGCTGCCGATGGCGGTGCCCGCGGACGGCCTGCCGCCCCGGGTGCGGATCTACGAGGTCGGCGCGCGCGACGGCCTGCAGAACGAGTCGGCGGTCGTCCCCGTCGGGGTGAAGGCCGAGTTCATCCACCGCCTCGCGGACGCGGGCCTGGCCACTGTCGAGGCGACCAGCTTCGTGCACCCCAAGTGGGTGCCCCAACTCGCGGATGCCGCCGAGCTGTTCCCGATGCTCCACGACATCAGGGGCGTGGCGCTGCCGGTCCTCGTGCCCAATGAGCGCGGCCTGGAGCGCGCGCTCGACCTGGGGGTGCGCGGGATCGCGGTGTTCGGCAGCGCCACCGAGTCGTTCGCGAAGGCCAACCTCAACCGCACGGTGGACGAGTCGCTCGCGATGTTCGCGCCGGTGGTGGCCCGCGCGAAGGAGCACGGGCTGCGGGTGCGCGGCTACCTGTCGATGTGCTTCGGCGACCCGTGGGAGGGGCCCGTGCCCGTCCACCGGGTGGTGCGGGTGGCCGGGGTCCTGCGGGACCTCGGCTGCGACGAGCTCTCCCTCGGCGACACCATCGGCGTCGCCACCCCGGGCCATGTGCGGGCCCTGCTCTCCGGGCTCGGCGAGGCGGGCGTGCCGGCCGACGCGCTCGGGGTGCACTTCCATGACACGTACGGCCAGGCGCTCGCCAACACCCTGGCGGCGCTCCAGCACGGCGTGACCACCGTCGACGCGTCGGCGGGCGGCCTCGGCGGCTGCCCGTTCGCCAAGAGCGCCACCGGCAACCTCGCCACCGAGGACCTCGTCTGGATGCTGCGCGGCCTCGGCATCGAGACCGGCGTCGACCTCGGCCGGCTGGTCGCCACCAGCACCTGGATGGCCGACCGGCTGGGCCGGCCAAGTCCCTCCCGTACCGTACGGGCCCTGACCCGCAAGGGGTGACGCACACGATGTCCCTGGACCACACACTCTCCGACGAGCACGAGGAACTCCGGCGCACGGTCGAGGAGTTCGCCCACGACGTGGTCGCCCCGAAGATCGGCGACTTCTACGAGCGGCACGAGTTCCCCTACGAGATCGTCCGCGAGATGGGCCGCATGGGCCTGTTCGGGCTGCCGTTCCCCGAGGAGTACGGCGGGATGGGCGGCGACTACCTGGCGCTGTGCCTCGCCTTGGAGGAGCTGGCCCGGGTCGACTCGTCGGTGGCGATCACCCTGGAGGCGGGCATCTCCCTGGGCGCGATGCCGGTGTTCCGCTTCGGCACGGAGGAGCAGAAGCGGGAGTGGCTGCCGCGGCTGTGCTCGGGCGAGATGCTGGGCGCGTTCGGCCTCACCGAGCCGGAGGGCGGCTCGGACGCGGGCGGCACACGCACCACGGCGGTGCGCGAGGGCGACGAGTGGGTCATCAACGGCACCAAGTGCTTCATCACCAACTCGGGCACGGACATCACGGGCCTGGTGACGGTCACCGCGGTCACCGGCCGCGCGGACGGCGGCAGGCCCCGCATCTCCTCGATCATCGTGCCCGCCGGCACGCCGGGCTTCACCGTGGCGCCGCCGTACTCCAAGGTCGGGTGGAACGCGTCGGACACCCGGGAGCTGTCCTTCGCCGATGTACGGGTCCCCGCCGCGAACCTGCTCGGCGAGGAGGGCCGCGGCTACGCGCAGTTCCTGCGCATCCTCGACGAGGGCAGGATCGCGATCGCCGCGCTGGGCACGGGCCTCGCGCAGGGGTGTGTGGACGAGTCCGTGCGGTATGCGCGCGAGCGGCGGGCCTTCGGGCGGGCGATCGGCGACAACCAGGCCATCCAGTTCAAGCTGGCCGACATGGAGACGCGGGCGTACCTCTCCCGCCTCGGCTGGCGGGACGCCGCGTCCCGGCTGCTGCGGGGCGCGCCCTTCAAGAAGGAGGCGGCGATGGCGAAGCTGCACTCGTCCACGATCGCCGTCGACAACGCCCGCGACGCGACGCAGATCCACGGCGGCTACGGCTTCATGAACGAGTTCCCCGTGGCCAGGATGTGGCGCGACGCCAAGATCCTGGAGATCGGCGAGGGCACGAGCGAGGTCCAGCGCATGCTCATCGCCAGAGAACTGGGCTTCCCCGGCTGAGCCGGCGCGGGCCCGGGGCCCTCGTCCTCGCGAGAGAGACAACGGTCATGGCCTGGGTTTTCCTCCCTGCCCGGTCCGCGCTTGGGGTCTGCTGCGGCGTCTGTGGTCGCGTGCACCCCCTGCGCTCACGTACGTGGCATCGGACTCCGCGGGCCGCGGATCGTCCTTCCGCAAAAACCCGCCCTGGGACATCTGCCGCCGCTAACGTGCTCAGCGTCCCGACGGCGCCGTGGCACCTGCGGGTTTCCCGTTCCCGTCCCCCCGGAGCGTTGCGGTGAGGCAGTATGCGTCGGCCTCAGGTTTCGCGCGCATCGTGCAGACAAACCGGCCGAGAAACCGAGTTGCTCACCCTGGACTCCTGGCGGAACGATTGTCGGTACTCACGCGTTGCCTTGCGACTCATCCATGGGCCAGGAGGCCAGGGCAAGACACGACTGGTCAGGCGGCCGGTGCCGATACTCCTGCTGGCGCGGTCTGCGGGAATGTGGTGGCAGATCCCGACAGCGTCCTGGCGACGCGAATGCCTTGCAGGGTTCAAGGTGTTGGAGGAATCCCTCGAAGCGTCGGGGAACAGTGCCGCGGCGCTCGAGCTCCGGACACGGCGCATGCGCCACAGCCGCAACGCCCAGGTCGACTTGCACGTACGGCATTGAAGATGACACAACCGACGCGATCGGAAAGCGAATGGAACCACAAGTGATGCAGCGTCGAGTTGTGGCGACGTTTCCGGCCTGCCGACGCCGATGGCATCGCGACCGCACTCAGCGACGACGCGGTAGGCGTTGGACCTGGAGGCATGGGACAGGGGCGCTCGACTGCACGTCCGTGGAAGTTTCCTGCCCGTACATGCCGGGCCGACGAGACGGCGTCAGGCGGTGTCGTGCACGTTGCATTCGGCCAGTTCGGGTGCCTGACGGGCGATTGCGCGGTAGTCGGCGTCGTCATGGAGGACGGTCAGGCCGTGGTGGGCCGCGGTGGCGGCGATGATGAGGTCCGCCGCCGAGGCACTGCGGTGCTCTCCGGCCCCTGCCATGCGGCGCTGCACCGCGCCGACCCAGCGTCCCGCGTTCTTGGGTACCGCCACGTCGGGGTAGAGGTCGGTGAACATCTCCGTGATCTCGTCGTACTCGCGCCCGTTCCTGGCACTGTGGAGGAACTCGGTGCGCTGCGGGTAGCAGGAGGCGACGACACCGGCATCGATGGCGTCGTACCAGGCCGACTGGAGTGCGGGATCGCGAAGCAGCCGAACCAGGCCTGATGTGTCAAGCAGGTACATCACCGGTCGGACTTCTCCGCCCTGTGAAGGCGCTCGGCGTCCTCGACGGCACCCCACTCGCGCGCGCGCTCGAAGTGACGAGTGATGCGCGCCGCCCGCTCCTGCCGGTCGGCGAAGTAGTGAAGTGCGAGATTGACCGCTTCCTTCTTCGTCCTGACCTTGGACAGCGCCATGGCGCGTTCCAGCGCGTCGTCGTCGATGTCGATCTGAGTCACGGACACACGACACCTCTCCTGCATGTTGGCAATATACATAGAAGAGTACATCACCAACATTGAGGCGTCCACGAGAAGGCGGCGGCCTCGCCGTAGCCCGAGGCCCTCGGGCGGGGCGGTGGGGGTGTGAGGTTAGGCTTACCTATCTATACATGCCCACCAGCCGGTTCCGGGCCCTGCCGTGGTCCGGGCGGCGCGAAGAAAGCGGGACATCGCCATGCCCGACATCCGTACCGCCCCCTCCGTGGGCCGCCGCGGGGTGCTCGCCGCCGGCGGAGCCCTGGGCCTCGGCGCGGCCCTGGCCGCCTGCGGCGGCGGGAAAAGCAGCGGCGGCACGGACAGCGCGAGCGACGGCGCGTCGCCGAAGGCGGGCCCCTGGTCCTTCAAGGACGACCGGGGCGTCGTCGCGAAGGCGGACCGCACGCCCCGCAACGTCGTGGCATTCATCGGGACGGCCGCCGCGCTCCACGACTACGGCATCGAGTGCAAGGGCGTCTTCGGGCCGACGAAGAAGAAGGACGGCTCAGCCGACGTCCAGGCAGGCGGCCTGGACGTGGACAAGGTCACGGTCATCGGCAACGTCTACGGCGAGTTCAACGTCGAGAAGTACGCGGCGCTCGCCCCCGACCTGCTCGCCACCGAGCAGTGGCAGAAGGGCGAGCTGTGGTACGTGCCGGACAAGTCGAAGGCCGAGATCACCGAGCTCGCGCCCGTGGTCGCTCTCGAAGCCTCGCAGACGACCATGCCGAAGGCGATCCAGCGCCACGAGGACCTCGCCGCCTCGCTCGGCGCAGACCTGAGGGCGAAGAAGGTCACGGACGCGAAGGCGGCCTTCGAGAAGGCGGCGGCGCGGCTGCGGGCGGCGGCCAAGGCCCGCCCGGAGATCACCGTGCTCATCGGCTCGGCCAGCCAGGACCTGTTCTACGTGTCGCTCGCGAAGACCTCGGCCGACACCGCGTACTTCCAGCAGCTCGGGGTGCGGTTCGTGGCCCCCAAGGTGGACAAGCAGGGCTTCTTCGAGAGCCTGAGCTGGGAGAACGTCGGCAAGTACCACGCCGACATCATCATGATGGACAACCGCTCCTCCGCGCTCCAGCCGTCCGCGCTGGCCGGCAGGCCGACCTGGGGGCAGCTGCCGGCGGTGCGGGCGGGGCAGGTCGTCCCCCGGGTGACGGAGCCCGTGTACTCGTACGCGCAGTGCGCGCCCGTCCTCGACTCCCTCGCGCAGGCCGTCGAGAAGGCGAAGAAGGTGAGCTGACATGGCGACGGCGACGGCCCCGAGCCCCTACCGCTTCTTCGACCTGACCGTCGAAAGGACCCGCGGCGTCGGCCCCTCGACGCTCCGGGTGACGTTCACCGGCACCGACCTCGCGCACTTCGCGTCACTCGGCCTCGACCAGAGCCTGTCGCTGTTCCTGCCGAGGCCGGGACAGGAGCGGCCGGTGCTGCCGAGGGAGCACGGCGGCGGCTGGTGGGCGGCCTGGCAGGAGATCGACGAGGGCGAGCGCGCCGTGATGCGCTCGTACACCCTGCGCGCGCTGCGGCGCGGTCCTGACGAGATCGACGTGGACTTCGTCCTCCACGGCGACCTCGGCCCGGCCTCGCGCTGGGCGGCGCGCGCGGTGCCGGGGCAGCGGGTCGTGGTGCTCGGCCCGCGGGTCGCGGACAACGCGGCGGTGCGCTTCCGGCTGCCCGGGTCCGCCGACTCGGTGCTGATCTGGGCGGACGAGACCGCGCTGCCCGCGGCCGAGGCGATCCTGGCGGCGCTGCCTGCGGGCATCGCGGCCGACGTGTGGATCGACGTGCCGCGCACCGCGGACCGCAGGCCGCTGCAGACCGCGGCGGACGCGCGGATCGCCTGGCAGGTCGCGGAGGACGCCCCGAACGCGGCGCGCGGCGCCCGCGCCCTCGCGGCGATGCGGGCCGCGGCCCGCCGCGGCACCCGCCCGTACGCCTGGCTCTCCGGCGAGTCGACCGCGGTCAGGTCGCTGCGCAGGATGCTCGTACGGGAGCGGGGCATGGCCAAGTCGGACGTGACGTTCGTCGGTTACTGGCGCCAGGGCGCGACCGAGGACCAGACCCGCGCCGAACTCCTCGCCAGGCCCACGGCCCGCACCTGACCCCTCGGCCCGGAGCCCGCGCCCCGCGCGCGCGTCGCGGGGCGCGCAGCGTGGCCGCCGCGGCCGGGGCGACGCGGGCCGGGGCCACTGCGGCGCCGGGAGCGCCCGCGGGCGGCGGCCGAGCTCGGCGTCGTTTCGCGTACCGCTCGGGGCGGGCCGCCGCTTCCGTCGCGCCCGGGCCTGCCATGCCTCTTCGCCGCCAGGCCCCGGAACGCCCGGGCGCGGGATCCCCGCGCGGCGCACCCGCCCGCCCGGGCCACGGGGGCGCACTCCGCACGCGCCCGTGCCCGCGCTCGCCGACGGCCTCGTGGGCACCCCCGGCGCCCCCGGCCAGAACAGGAAGTTAGGTTAGGCTAACCTTGCTTAGTGCGCACGGACCCCGTGTGCGTGCGTCGACTTCCGTATCCCCACCCCCCGCCCGGAAGGACCCCCTATGCGTTCTCACCTGCTCAACGACACCACCGCAGAGCGCTACCGGCGCTCCGTGGCCGACGGGGTCGGGCGGGTGGCCGCGCGCCTCGCGTCGGTGCGATCGCCCTTCTCCGGTGTGACTCCCGACGCACTCCGCCCCGAGATCGACGCCGTCGACCTGGACCGCCCCCTCGGTGACAACGACTCGGCCCTCGACGAGCTGGAGCGCGTCTACCTGCGCGACGCCGTCTACTTCCATCACCCGCGCTACCTCGCGCACCTCAACTGCCCCGTGGTGATACCCGCGCTGGTGGGCGAGGCCGTGCTCTCCGCCGTCAACTCGTCCCTCGACACCTGGGACCAGAGCTCGGGCGGCACCCTCATCGAGCGCCGCCTGATCGACTGGACGGCCGCCAGGATCGGCCTCGGGCCCTGCGCCGACGGCGTGTTCACCAGCGGCGGCACCCAGTCCAACCTCCAGGCGCTGCTGCTCGCCCGCGAGGAGGCGAAGATCGCCGAGGACACGCACGGCCGCAGGCGGCTGCGCGTGTTCGCCTCCGACTGCGCCCACTTCTCCGTGCAGAAGTCGGCGACGCTGCTCGGACTCGCCCCCGACGCCGTCGTGCCCGTGCCGGTCGACCGCGACCGGCGCATGCGGCCGGCAGCGCTCGCCGCCGCGGTCGAGGGCTGCCTCGCCGACGGCGACGTGCCGATGGCGGTCGTCGCGACCGCGGGCACCACCGACTTCGGCTCCATCGACCCGCTGCCCGAGATCGCCGCGGTGTGCGAGCGCTTCGGCACCTGGCTGCACGTGGACGCCGCGTACGGCTGCGGCCTGCTGGTCTCCCCCACCCGCAGGGACCGCATCGACGGCATCGAGCGGGCCGACTCGGTGACCGTCGACTACCACAAGTCCTTCTTCCAGCCGGTGAGTTCGTCCGCCCTGCTGGTGCGCGACGGGGCGACGCTGCGGCACGCCACGTACCACGCCGACTACCTCAACCCGCGCCGCGCGCTCACCGAGCGCATCCCCAACCAGGTCGACAAGTCCCTCCAGACCACGCGCCGCTTCGACGCGCTGAAACTGTGGATGACGCTGCGCGTGATGGGCGCCGACGGTGTGGGCCGGCTGTTCGACGAGGTGTGCGACCTCGCCGCCGACGGCTGGCGGCTGCTCGCCGCCGACCCGCGCTACGACGTGGTGGTGCGGCCCCGGCTCTCCACCCTGGTGTTCCGCTACATCCCCCGGGACATCACCTCGCCGGCCCAGATCGACCGGGCCAACCTCTACGCCCGCAAGGCGCTGTTCGCGTCCGGTGACGCGGTCGTCGCCGGCACGGTCGTGGACGGCCGCCAGCACCTGAAGTTCACCCTGCTCAACCCGGAGACCACCGTCTCCGACATCGCCGCCGTCCTCGACCTGATCGCGGACCACGCGGAGCAGCACCTCGCGACGGAGAACGGGGGACGCCTTGCCCGCGCATCCTGACACCGCGGCCGCCCGGGTCCACGACGTCCTGGGCGTCGGGCTCGGCCCGTTCAACCTGGGCCTCGCCTGCCTCGCCGAGCCGCTCACCGAACTCGACGCCGTGTTCCTGGAGAGCAAGCCGGACTTCGAGTGGCACGCGGGGATGTTCCTGGAGGGCGCGCACCTCCAGACGCCGTTCCTCTCCGACCTGGTCACCCTCGCGGACCCGACGTCGCCGTACTCCTTCCTCAACTACCTGAAGGAGGCGGGCAGGCTCTACTCGTTCTACATCCGCGAGAACTTCTATCCGCTGCGCACCGAGTACAACGACTACTGCCGCTGGGCGGCCGGGAAGCTGTCCTCCGTGCGGTTCGGCCGCACCGTCACCACCGTGGCGTACGAGGAGGCCGACGAGGTCTACCGCGTGCACACCGACCGCGGCGAGACCTACCGCGCCAGGCACCTGGTCCTCGGCACCGGCACCCCGCCGTACGTGCCGGAGTGCTGCGCGGGCCTGGGCGGCGACCTCATCCACAACTCCCGCTATCTGGAGGCGAAAGCGGCCCTCCAGGCGAAGGAGTCCATCACCGTCGTCGGCAGCGGGCAGAGCGCGGCGGAGATCTACCACGACCTGCTCTCGGAGATCGACACCCACCGCTACTGGCTGAACTGGGTGACCCGCTCGCCCCGCTTCTTCCCGCTCGAATACACCAAGCTGACCCTGGAGATGACCTCGCCCGAGTACGTGGACTACTTCCACGCCCTGCCGGAGGACACCCGCTACCGGCTGGAGAGGGAGCAGAAACCCCTGTTCAAGGGGATCGACGCGGAGCTGATCAACCAGATCTTCGACCTGCTCTACCAGAAGAACCTCAAGGGCCCCGTCCCCACCCGGCTGATGGCCAACACCGCGCTGCGCTCTGCCCGTTACGAGCCGGGCGCGCCGCCCGGCGGCACGTACACGCTGGGCCTGCACCAGGAGGAGCAGGGCCGGGACTTCTCGCTCGCCACCCAGGGCCTCGTCCTCGCGACCGGCTACCGCTACCGCACACCGGAGTTCCTCGCGCCCGTCGCCGAGCGGCTCAGGCTCGACGGGCACGGGCGCCTCGACGTCGCCCGCAACTACTCCGTCGACACGACGGGCCGGGGCATCTTCCTCCAGAACGGCGGGGTGCACACGCACAGCGTCACCTCGCCCGACCTGGGCATGGGCCCCTACCGCAACGCGTACATCATCGGCGAGCTCCTCGGCCGCTCCCCCTACCCGGTGGAGAAGGCCGTCGCGTTCCAGGAGTTCGCCGCGCCCGAAGGGACGCTCGCATGACCGACCCCGTACCCGGCCCCGCGCGGGGCCGCAGGCTCAGCGCGTACGCCGCGCACTTCACCCGCACCGACCCGCGCCTCGGCGCGTTCACCGTGCGCGGGGTCGACCCGCTGAAGGACGCCGTGCTGCTGCACCGCTGGGTCACCCATCCGAAGGCGTCGTTCTGGCTGATGCGGCACGACTCGCTGACCGACGTGGAGCGGGCGTACATGGCGATAGCCGCGGCCGAGCACCACGACGCGTACCTCGGGCTGCACAACGGCGCCCCGGCGTTCCTGATCGAGCGGTACGACCCCGCGCACGTCGAGCTGAAGGGCCTCTACGCGGCGGAGCCCGGCGACACCGGCATGCACTTCCTGGTGGACCCGCAGCCCGCGCGGCCGCTGCACGGCTTCACCCGCGCGGTGCTCACGACGGTGCTGGAGTTCCTCTTCTCCGACCCGGCGGTGCGGCGCGTGGTCGTCGAGCCCGACGTGCGCAACACTGCCGTGCACGCGCTCAACGAGGCGGTCGGCTTCCGGGTGGTGGAGAAGCTGGCCAAGCCGGAGAAGGAGGCGCTGCTGAGCGTCTGCACCCGGGCGGACTTCGCCGCGGCCACCGGGGGCGGTGCGCGATGAACCGCCCCTACCCCGCGCACGCCGCCGCGGCCGTCGCCCACCTCACGCCCGCGCTGTGGGCCGAGGCGAACCGCGCGCTGGTCCGCAAGGCGCTCGCCGAGTTCTCGCACGAGCGCCTGCTGGCCCCCGAGCACCTCGGCGACGGCGCGTACCGCGTGCTGAGCGACGACGGCGCGACCGAGTACCGCTTCAGCGCCGAGCGGTTCGCGCTCGACCACTGGCAGGTGGCCGCCGACTCGGTGAGCCGCCACCGCGGTGGGCGCGAACTCCAGCTCGACGCGCTGGAGTTCATGACCGAGCTGCGCGGCGCGCTGGCGCTGTCCGACGCGGTGCTCCCGGTGTACCTGGAGGAGATCTCCGCGACCCTCGCGGGCACCGCGTTCAAGCTCGCCAAAAAACCCGCCACGGCGGCCGAGTTGGCGTCGGCCGGCTTCCAGGACATCGAGACCGGCATGACGGAGGGGCACCCCTGCTTCGTCGCCAACAACGGCCGGCTCGGCTTCGGCGTGCACGAGTACCGGGCCTTCGCGCCGGAGGCCGCGTCCGAGGTGCGGCTGGTGTGGCTGGCCGCGCACCGCGACCACGCCACCTTCACCGCGGGCGCCGGCCTCGACCACGACACGCTGATGCGCGCCGAGTTGGACGACGCGGAGCGCGACCGCTTCTCCGCGGTGCTGCGCGGGCAGGGCCTCGACCCCGGCGACTACCTGCTGCTGCCCGTGCACCCCTGGCAGTGGTGGAACAAGCTGTCCGTGACCTTCGCGGCCGAGGTGGCCGCGCGCCGCCTCGTCCTGCTCGGCGAGGGCGACGACCGGTACCTGGCCCAGCAGTCGATCCGCACGTTCTTCAACTCCAGCCGCCCGGACCGGCACTATGTGAAGACGGCGCTCTCCGTGCTCAACATGGGCTTCATGCGCGGCCTGTCCGCCGCGTACATGGAGGCGACGCCCGCCATCAACGACTGGCTCGCGGGCCTGGTCGAGCAGGACGGCGTGCTGCGCGCGGCCCGCTTCTCGATCATCAGGGAGCGCGCGGCCGTCGGCTACCACCACCGGACGTTCGAGGCGGCGACCGCCAAGGGCTCCCCGTACCGCAAGATGCTCGCGGCGCTGTGGCGGGAGAGCCCGGTGCCCTCGCTCACCGGCGGCGAGCGGCTCGCCACCATGGCGTCGCTGCTGCACACCGACCGGGACGGGAGGTCGCTGGCCGCCGCGCTGGTCGCCGAGTCGGGGCTCGCCCCCGCCGAGTGGCTGCGCCGCTACCTGGACGCCTACCTCGTGCCGGTGCTGCACTGCTTCTACCGGTACGGCCTGGTGTTCATGCCGCACGGCGAGAACGTCATCCTCGTCGTCGAGGACGGCGTGGTGCGGCGGACGGTGTTCAAGGACATCGCCGAGGAGATCGCGGTGATGGAGCAGGACACCCCGCTGCCGCCCGAGGTCGAGCGCATCCGGGCCGACGTGCCCGAGGAGATGCGGCTGCTCTCGGTCTTCACCGATGTGCTCGACTGCTTCCTGCGGTTCCTCTCCCCCGCCCTCGTCACCGAAGGCGTGCTGGAGGAGGGCGAGTTCTGGAGCACGGTCGCCGACTGCGTCCGGGTGTACCAGAGTTCGGTGCCCGAGCTGGCCGAGCGGTTCAAGCGGTACGACATGTTCGCGGGCGAGTTCGCCCTGTCCTGCCTGAACCGGCTCCAGCTCCGCGACAACGAGCAGATGGTGGACCTCCAGGACCCGTCAGGGGCGCTCCAGCTCGTGGGCACGCTCCGCAACCCGCTGGCGGCAGGCTGACGCCGCCGTCGGCCCCCCGACCCCGCCTCCGCCGTCGCGTCCTTCGGCGGGGGCGGGCCCCTCCGCCCGTACACCCCCCGAATGCGCGGTTCTCTGCCCGATTCCGGGCAGAAATGTTGCTCAGCTCCCCGAATATCGGCACTATCAACGCGTGCTCGATCGCCGCGCGTCGTACGACGACCTCATCGACCACCTGGTCGGCTCGACCGCGCTGCGGCGCGGGGAGGCCGCCCGGGTGGTGCTCGACGTGCTGGCGTACTTCGACGAGACGACGGAGGAGTTCGTACGCCGCCGCCACCGGGAGCTCCAGGCCGGCGGCGCGCTGAACTCGGTGATCTTCGAGCGCATCGCGGCCGAGCTGCCGCACCGCGCCGTGGCGCCGCCGCAGCTCTCGCTGCGCCAGCTGCGCCGCATCGTCTACGGATGACACGCGGGCGCGGCGGGCGGCCGCCGCGCGGACGGCAAGGGCACACCCGATACCAGGAGGGGCAGAGCCTGACATGTGCGGAATCGTGGGTTACATCGGCAAGCGGGACGTCGCTCCGCTGCTGCTCGAAGGGCTGCAGCGGCTGGAGTACCGGGGGTACGACTCCGCCGGGGTCGTGATCACCGGCAAACCGGCCGCAGGCCGTCCCGCCGCGCTGCGGGCGGTGAAGGCCAAGGGCCGGGTGCGCGACCTGGAGGCCAGGATCCCCAAGCGCTTCGCGGGCACCACCGGCATCGCGCACACCCGCTGGGCCACGCACGGCTCCCCCAGCGACGAGAACGCGCACCCGCACCTGGACGCCGAGGGCAGGGTCGCCGTCGTCCACAACGGGATCATCGACAACGCCGCCGAGCTGCGGGTCAAGCTGGAGGCGGACGGCGTCGTCTTCCAGTCCGAGACGGACACGGAGGTCCTCACGCACCTGGTGGCGCGCTCGCAGGCGCCCACCCTTGAGGAGAAGGTCCGCCAGGCCCTCCAGCTCATCGAGGGCACGTACGGGATCGCCGTCCTGCACGCCGGCTTCCCCGACCGGATCGTGGTCGCGCGCAACGGCTCGCCCGTGGTGCTCGGCATCGGCGAGAAGGAGATGTTCGTCGCCTCCGACGTGGCGGCCCTGGTCTCGCACACCCGGCAGGTCGTCACGCTGGACGACGGCGAGATGGCCACCCTCAAGGCCGACGACTTCCGCACCTACACCACCGAGGGCTCGCTGACCTCGGCGACGCCGACCCACGTGGAGTGGGAGGCCGAGTCGTACGACATGGGCGGCCACGACACGTACATGCACAAGGAGATCTCCGAGCAGGCGGAGGCCGTGGACCGGGTCCTGCGCGGCCGGATCGACGACCGGTTCTCCACGGTGCACCTGGGCGGCCTCAACCTGGACGCGCGCGAGGCGCGCGGCGTGCGCCGGATCAAGATCCTCGGCTGCGGGACCTCGTACCACGCGGGCATGATCGGCGCGCAGATGATCGAGGAGATCGCCCGCATCCCCGCGGACGCGGAGCCCGCCTCGGAGTTCCGCTACCGCAACCCGGTGGTCGACCCGGACACGCTGTACGTGGCCGTCTCGCAGTCCGGCGAGACGTACGACGTGCTGGCGGCCGTGCAGGAGCTCAAGCGCAAGGGCGCGCGGGTGCTCGGCGTGGTCAACGTGGTCGGCTCGGCGATCGCCCGCGAGACGGACGGCGGCGTGTACGTGCACGCGGGTCCCGAGGTGTGCGTGGTGTCCACGAAGTGCTTCACCAACACCGTGGTCGCCTTCGCGCTGCTCGCGCTGCATCTCGGCCGGATCAGGGACCTCTCGGTGGCCGACGGGCGGCGGATCATCGAGGGCCTGCGGCGGCTGCCGGGGCAGATCGAGGAGATCCTGGCCGCCGAGGGCGACATCGAGAAACTCGCCTCGTCGTACGCGAACGCGAAGTCGATGATGTTCATCGGCCGGGTGCGCGGCTACCCGGTGGCGCGCGAGGCGTCCCTGAAGCTCAAGGAGGTCTCGTACATTCACGCCGAGGCGTACCCGGCGTCGGAGCTCAAGCACGGCCCCCTCGCGCTGATCGAGCCCGCGATGCCGACGGTCGCGATCGTGCCCGACGACGACCTGCTGGAGAAGAACCGCGCCGCCCTTGAGGAGATCAAGGCGCGCGACGGGCGCATCCTCGCCGTGGCCCACCGCGAGCAGCCCAAGGCCGACCACACGATCGTCGTGCCGAAGAACGAGACCGAGCTCGACCCGATCCTGCTGGGCATCCCGCTCCAGCTGCTCGCCTACCACACGGCGCTCGCGCTGGGCCGCGACATCGACAAGCCGCGCAACCTGGCGAAGTCCGTCACCGTCGAGTAGCCGCCCCGGCACCTTCGCACCGCCGCACAGCCGCCCCGGTCGGGCGGCGGGCGGGGTGGGGGGCGCGGCGCCCGGTGAGTGCCACCCGTTGGCACCGGGCGCCGCGCCCTCGGAAGGGGCCGGCGCCTGCCCTGGACACCGGCCCGTGGCCCTTCGCCGGCCCGCCAGGCCGGTCCGGCGCACCGGGCTCGGCGCGCGGCCGCGCCGCCGACGGGGTCCGCGGCCGTTATGTACCCTTCACCGGGCCGCGACGCACCTCTACGCGTGAGTAAATTCACTTTCACTGCAAGGGTATTGACGGTACGTCATACGCATGGGGCAGGTGGGGCGGGCGAGTCGGCGCACGGGGCGGCGCCGACCGAGGCAACAGGCGTCAGCGGCTCACGGGATGACGACCACAGGACGGCGCGCGCGGCGCGCGAGCCGGCCGGCGACGGATCCGAAGATGCGCCCCACGATCCCGTGCGTCGACCCCACGACGATCGCGTCGGCCGAGTACTCCTGGCCGACCTCCTCCAGCTCGTGGCAGATGTCCCCGCCGCGCTCCACCAGGATCCAGGGCACCTCGGAGAGGTGCTCGGCGCAGGCGAGTTCGAGTCCGAGCACCTCGGTGCGGTGGTCGGGCACGTCGACGAAGACGGGGGGCTCGCAGCCCGCCCACACGGTCGTCGGGAGTCTGTTGGCCACATGGACGATGATCAGGCCGGAACTGATCCGGCTGGCCATTCCGATGGCGTACGCGAGCGCTCGCTCGCTCGATGTGGAGCCGTCGAACCCGACCACCACTCCGTGGCGGAAGGCCGGATCGCAGGACGTGCTCGACTGTTCCTCCGCCAGCAGTTCCGCCAAGGGGTCGGCTACCTGCTTGCGGTCAGCGGGTTCAGGGATTTCGTGACCGGCCATGGATGTCTCGGCGAAGGAGGTCCTCTTGGGAAGGAACGACGATGGCGACGACGGGCGGGCGACGGGCGAAGCTGTGTCCGGGAATCATCTTTCCCAAGCCCTTACCCCAAGGGTACGGCGACACTCCTCTCATGCCCAGGCTTTGGCGTCCCACACGCGGCGCTCGCGCGCGGCGTTCCAGGGAGCATGCACGAGCGGACGGCGCAGCGCAATGCTCGATGGCGAGTACATCCGGCCACGGGGCGCCCGCGGGCGCCCACGCGGGGGCGTGCGGCGCGCGTACGGGGAGGCGGCCGTGCGCGCGGGGCCACGGGCGGTCGCCGGACGGCGGCTGGGCGGTGGCGGGGCGCGGTCACCGCGGGTGGTGCACAGGCAGGTGGTGACCGTACGTAGTCACGGCCGGTGACGCGCTCGGGGGCGGCGGTGCGGGCCGGGGGCGGCCCCCTCTCGGCGGGTGCTTGCACGAGGGCGGGGTGCACGGGCCTCACGGCGCGCCGGCGCCGTGCCGCGCGGTGCCGACCCGGATGCCGCGCGGTGCCGACCCGGATGCCGCGCGATGCCGACCCGTACCGCACGCCGCCCGGTCGTGCCGGGCGCCGTGCCGCGCGGTGCCGGCGGTGCCACGGGTGGCCCGTACCGCTCCAGGGGCCACGGCGGGACGCCTCCGGGCGGGGTGCCGTGTGCCAAGATCCCCGCCGCGGCCGGATGCGGGCGGCTCCCGGGCCCCTGCGTCCACCCGACCGCCCGGCCGACCAACCGGCTGAACGCACAGAGCCCTGTGGGCCCGCCGGACGCGCGCCCCGGCGGACGGTGCACGCCCCGGCGCACGGGGGCGCACACGGGGTCACGCAGCGGCTCATCAATGCATGGGGGCTCACAAACGTTTCCCGCACGCGCTTCTGGAGATTGAGCAGTTCACACGGACCTTCCCATCTCTTTTCGGCCAACTTCACGCTCCTCCTGAACCCTTGGCGAAATCCTTCGCCAACCCCCTTGCGACCAGGCACGAGACTCTTTCCGTTCGCCAATCCCGCCCATCGGGACGGGCCGTGGGCGGGAGGCGTACTTCCCTGCACGGCCCGCGAGTGGAACGCTTCGTGATCGAATGCTTCACGCCAAGTTGCCTTGTCGACATAACGCCGGGTGCGGAACTGGTCACGGCGGCACCACGGGACCCAGTAGATTCGATCATGAGCATCGAAGGCCGGGGACCCGTGCAAAACCGAGGGGAATCGTGCAGGAGCGAGCAGGCCGACAAGAACGGCAAGAACGGGGAGACGCGAACACCGAGGGGGGCTTAGCGCCATGAGCCAGGACTCCACCGCCACACAGGAGTCAGTACGGAAGCTTTCCGGGCGTCGCCGCCGGGAGGTCGTCGCAGTGCTGCTGTTCAGCGGCGGTCCCATCTTCGAGAGCTCCATTCCGCTCTCGGTGTTCGGCATCGACCGGCAGGACGCCGGCGTGCCCCGCTACCGCCTGCTGGTCTGCGCGGGCGAGGAGGGCCCCCTGCGGACCACGGGCGGCCTCGAACTGTCCGCGCCGTACGGCCTCGACGCCATCGGCAGGGCGGGCACGGTCGTCGTGCCCGCCTGGCGCTCGATCACCGCGCCGCCGCCGCTTGAGGCGCTGGAGGCGCTGCGCAGGGCGCACGAGGAGGGCGCGCGGATCGTCGGCCTGTGCACGGGCGCGTTCGTGCTGGCCGCGGCGGGCCTGCTGGACGGCCGCCCGGCCACCACGCACTGGATGTACGCGCCGACGCTGGCCAAGCGGTACCCGTCGGTCCATGTGGACCCGCGGGAGCTGTTCGTCGACGACGGCGATGTCCTCACCTCCGCGGGCACGGCGGCCGGAATCGACCTGTGTCTCCATATAGTCCGCACGGACCACGGTTCCGAGGCCGCGGGGGCGCTCGCGCGCAGGCTCGTCGTACCGCCGCGCAGGAGTGGGGGCCAGGAGCGCTACCTGGACAGGTCTTTACCTGAGGAGATCGGCTCCGACCCGCTCGCCGAGGTCGTCGCCTGGGCGCTCGAGCACCTGCACGAGCAGTTCGACGTGGAGACGCTCGCGGCGCGCGCGTACATGAGCCGCAGGACCTTCGACCGGCGGTTCAGGTCGCTCACCGGCAGCGCGCCGCTCCAGTGGCTGATCACCCAGCGGGTGCTCCAGGCGCAGCGGCTGCTCGAGACGTCCGACTACTCGGTCGACGAGGTCGCGAACCGCTGCGGCTTCCGCTCCCCGGTGGCGCTGCGCGGCCACTTCAGGCGGCAGCTCGGCTCGTCGCCCGCCGCGTACCGCTCCGCCTACCGGGCGCGGCGGCCGCAGGGCGAGGCGCCGGAGCCGCGGGCCGTGACGGCCGCGGGCTCGGGTCAGGGACCGATGGATCCGGGCGTACCGCAGCAGGCCCGGCGCCCCGGCGCCGGACAGAACGGGTCCGGCGCGCCGGCCGCGGGGGCCGTCGGGCCCGGGGCCGGGCCCGACGGGGAGAGACCGGGCCAGGACGTCTTCGCCGGGGGCTCGGGACGGCCGGGCCTGCCCGGACAGCGGAGCGCGCCGTAGGGTAAGGCGCATGAACGATCGAATGGTGTGGATCGACTGCGAGATGACCGGGCTCTCGCTGGCGAACGACGCACTCGTCGAGGTGGCCGCGCTGGTCACCGACTCGGAGCTGAACGTGCTCGGCGAAGGGGTGGACGTCGTGGTCCGCCCGCCGGACGGGGCCCTGGAGACGATGCCCGAGGTGGTGCGCACCATGCACACCGCCTCGGGCCTCCTCGACGAGCTCGTGGCGGGCACGACCCTCGCGGACGCCGAGGCCCAGGTCCTCGCGTACATCCGCGAGCACGTCAAGGAGCCCGGCAAGGCGCCGCTGTGCGGCAACTCCGTCGGCACGGACCGCGGCTTCCTCGCCCGGGACATGCCCGACCTGGAGGGCTACCTGCACTACCGGATCGTCGATGTCTCCTCGGTCAAGGAACTGGCGCGCCGCTGGTACCCGAGGGCGTACTTCAACAGTCCGGAGAAGAACGGCAACCACCGGGCGCTCGCCGACATCCGCGAGTCCATCGCGGAGCTGCGCTACTACCGCGAGACCGTCTTCGTCCCGGCCCCCGGCCCGGACTCCGACACGGCGAAGCGGATCGCCGCGAAGCACGTCGTACACCCCGCCTGAGCACCCCGCGGCGCCCCCGCACCACGGCGGCGCGAGCACCCCCGCGGACCCTGTACACTTTTTCTCGGCCGGTCGGAAACGACCGGTCGTGGTGGGTGTAGCTCAGATGGTAGAGCACCTGGTTGTGGTCCAGGATGTCGCGGGTTCGAGTCCCGTCACTCACCCTTGGTGAAGAGGCCCTCAGCCTGTGGAAACGCAGGAGGGGGCCTCTTTCGTCGTGTCTGTGGCCGCATCGGTGACCACACAGGATCTTGAGAAGGGCTCTGTCTTCCATGCATGGCGAGCCTCCGTAAGCGCGTCCGCAAGGACGGCACCACCGCACATCAGGTCTGCTGGCGCGAGGGCGGCTCCAGGGACACCGCTCCTCACTCCGAGGTCTTCGACTCCCAGCTCCGAGCCTGGGCCGACGCTCCCAGGGCCCCGTCGCCGTGGCCAAGCCGAAGATCTCCCTCGCGCACCTGATCGCCGCCGCCGAGAAGGACCCGAGTGCCGCCCATGGCCACACGACCTACCCCGGACGGCGTGAAGCCCGTATAGGGCGCCCTCCAGAAGCTCGGCTACCTGGGCGCGGCCTACTCCCAGGACGGCTCCCTCACGATCGACGGGTACTCCGCCTGGCAGAAGGCCCACTCCAAGGCCCACAACCTCGGCTGGACGGGGACCGACGTCGACGGCATCCCCGGTGCCACGTCCTGAAGGCCCTCGCGGCCAAGGTCGGCACCTTCACCGAGGCCACGTAACGGCCTGGCCCCTCAACCTGGCAGGACATCGAACGGCCCCTCGTCTCCCCGGTGGAAGCGAGGGGCCGTTTTCGCGTTCCAGGCCACTCCGGCCGACCTGCTCACCTCACAGGCTGCCGACGGCGTCCAGCGCCACGGCCCAGGGATACGGATGCTTCTCGCCCGGCGCGTTCGGTACGAACCCGCCCTCTCCGTACAGCACTCGAACTCCGACCGCACGTAGTTCATCGAGGCTCCGAGCGAACTGCGGGTGCTGCGCGTAGGCCGCGTTCACGCACGGCATCGTCACCATCGGGATGCCCTTGCCGATCCCCTCGGCGACGACGCCGACGACGAACTTCGATGTCAGGCCGAGAGCCCACTCGTTGATCGTGTTCAGGGTCGCGGGCGCAACGAGGATCGCGTCAGCAGGCGGCCACGCGTCGGGCTGGCCGGGCAGCTTGTACTCGGACCTCACCGGTCCACCGGTGAGCCGCTCCAACTCGCTGATCTGTGCGTCGAGCCACCGCGCCGCCGTCGGTGTCAGACCGAGGCGTACATCCCAACCACGGGCCTGCGCTTCCCCGATGACCTGGGCGACATCGTGGACAGGCGGCGCCGCAGAGCCGAACAGGTACAGCATGCGAGAGGTCATGGCCCCATCCGACCACACACCGAACTGCCCCTGGTCCGTACAGATCAGGGGCAGTTCGGTTCCGGGCCTCAGGCGGCGCGGTATGTTCCAGATGTCGAGTCAGGAACGGAGAACCAGTATGCCCAACCTTGACGACGAGCACACGGGCACCAGGATCAGGGACCAACGGAAACTGGCCCGGCTCACGCAACGCGCCCTGGCCGACCGCCTCCCCTACTCGTACAGTCTGCTCAACCAGGTCGAATGCGGCGCCCGGCCCGCCACGGCAGACTTCGTCGCCGCCGTCGCCCGCGTCTTGCAGATAGACGTCACGGCCCTTACAGGACAGCCCTACGTGACCGAATTGCAGCAGGACAGGCTCGCCGAGCTTGTACGCCCGATCCGCGAGGCCCTCGACCTGTACGATCTCGGCGCCGACCCGGACCTGACCGTCCGCAGTTCGGACGAGCTGATGGTGGCGGCGGACCAGCTGTGTAAGCAGATCCGCGCCACCCACCTGCGCAAGGCGGCGCTCACCCTGCCCCACGTGATCGCCGAGTTGACCGCTCGTGCGAGATCTGCGAGGAGTCCCGTACGACGTACGCGGGCAGCGTCGAGCGCGCCTCGACCGTGCGTGTCCTGCGGGCCTGTGCCCGGCACCTGGGCACCGTCGAGGCCCAGGCCCGCACAGCCGGGGATCAGGAGGAGGCGCTCCTCCGGACGGCGACGAGGAGCCGCCCCGGGCGCAAGCCGCCCGCCTTCTGAGCTGCTCCGGTTGGCGGGAGCCCCCGCTCGTCACGTTCGCCGACAGGAGCCTCTGGGAGGGCCCCGATCGTCCGAGAACGATCGGGGCCCTCCCCCACGTCGGCCACTCAGGTTGGAGGGATTTCCTCAGGCTCCCTCCGTCCGAGACGTACACGGCGTTTGCGTCTGCTCAGCAGTATTCCCATGTCATCGTCCATGTCGGGGACCACTTGACGAACGATGTACAACCCGCTCACGGCGCAGGACGGTTGACAGCCCATCTGTGCCGGTCCCCGCCCTGGAGTGCCGGCGGATAGGCTCGCGCGGCATGACTGACTTCGTCCAAGTGTCCACTGCTACCGAAACCCGGGACCAGGCCGTCCGACTCGCCCGGTCCGTCGTACGGCGGCGTCTTGCGGCGGGAGCCCAGATCATCGGCCCCGTGACGTCGGTGTTCTGGCACCTCGGGGAGTTCGGCACCGGGGAGGAGTGGCAACTCCTCCTCAAGACTCGTGCCGACCGGTACCCGGCGCTCGAAGCCCATCTGCTCGAACACCACCCGTGGGACAGTCCCGAGGTGTCCGCCGTGCCGATCGTCGCGGGCGCGGAGGGGTGCCTTCGCTGGGTGGAGGAGGCCACGGAGCCCGAGGCCGGGTAGATCAGGTTTTCGCTCGCCCCCCTTCGGTCTGGCTCAGCCGGGCGTCGGCCGGCCACGAGCGACGCAGCGCCTCGTCTCTCAGGGGCAGGTCTCGCTGAGCTTCACCGCCCCGAAGTCGAGCTCTGTTTCCGTGGAGGCGTGCTTGCCCGGCTCAACGTTCTGGCTGCACACCTTCCAGTCGCGGTCGAGGATCTGGAAACGGCCGGCTCCAGTGCTGTCGTGCGATCTCAGCAGGAAGAATCCGGCGGCCTGTGCCTTGTCCTGTGCCGCCTGCAGTCCCATGCCGACGAAGCTGGGCACTGCGGTGGAGTCCGAGGCCGTGTCGGCCTCGGCTGCTTTCGACCGCATGGTCCTCGTCGCTGTGGCCGTCACCGTCACGGTGGGGACCGCAGCGGCCGCCCGGGCAGCGGGTCGGTCCGTGACGGTCGCGGTGGCCGTGACGGTCGGCGCAGGCTTTGCGTCCGCGGCAGTCGTCGTGCTGTCACCGTTTCCCGACGTCCCGATGGCCACGCCGATGAAGAACAGCAGCGCCGCACCCGGGATGACGAAGCGCTTGCGGGTCCAGCCGGGCCGACGACCGTAGTCACGCGGCTCCTTGGGATCGGGCTGCCGCCCCCACGGGGCAGGGCTGTCCGGCGCTGACGACGGTGATTGTTCTCCCCAGGTCATGCAATCCCCCCACATAGATGAAGAAGGCGACCTTAACGCCCGGCTCGGACAGCGGGTGCCGGGAAGAACCCGGTCGTGTTCCATCCGTGACCGAGCAGTGCGGCTGAGTGGTCCCGGGGCTGCGCGGCCCCACGTGTACGGGGCCGCGCGGCGTGGTCCGGGTGGGTCGTTGTGGAGGTGGTGGGGTGTGGGGGTGCGGGGGTGGGGGGAGCTGAGGGGCATGGGAGACGTGGGAGAAGGCGGAGACGGGCCGGATCTGGCGCATCGGCGGCCCGCGCAGGTGGGGGACGGGACCGTGCGGGCGCTCGGCGCGCTCTCGCGTGCGCTGGAGACGGTGGAGCGTGCGCGGGGGCATCTGTACGCGTTCCACCAGCTGACGGGCGGCGCGGACCTCGCGCTCGACGAGGCGGTGGAGCTGCTGCGCGAGGCGGGGCACGGGGAGTGGGCGGAGCGGGTGCAGCGGGAGATCGTGGGGCGCAACGTCATCCCGGGGCACTGGACGTTCCAGATCGTGGAGGCGTACAACCGCACGTACTACGAGCCGTTCAGGGGCCTCGAACGCGAGGCCGTCGCCGATCTCGCCGACGGGCGGGACCACCTGTACGAGGCCGAGATGAAGGAGGCCCGGCGCACGCGGGGCCATCCGCAGCACACCGCGCGGCCTGACAGCGACACGGATGGTGGCACGGACGGTGCGGGTGGTGCGGAAGCGGGGTGAGGGGGCTCCCCCGGTCGGCGGGGTGGTTCGAGTTGGCACTCTGCGCCGGGGCGGGGAGGGTGGATGGCGTGGACACGTACTCCCTTCGGCGGACGCCGCCGCCGGCCGACGCGGCGGGTGAGCCGTGTGCCGCCACCGTACGGGCGCTTGAGGAGCAGGTCGCGCAGCTCCAGCAGGCCGTGCGCTCGCACGCCCGGGTGGACCAGGCCATCGGCGTCCTCGTCGCGGCGGGCCGGATCAGCCCCGAGGAGGGCTGGGACGTGCTGCGTGAGGTCTCGATGCACACCAACATCAAGCTCCGGGTCCTCGCCGGCCTGGTGGTCGAGGGCGCGCGTACGGGCCGCTGCGACGAGCGGGTCGCCCGGGCGCTCCGCGCGAGGCTGCGCGGGCGCGCGGCAGGCCGGGCCGGGGGTGCCGGGACCTGACCCGGCCGGGGGCCGCGCGGCTCAGTCGCGCCCGGCGCGCGGGGCCTCCTCGGCGCTGCCAGCGGCCACCAGGGACAGCAGCAGCCGGGTCTCGGTCAGCAGGCCGCCGCAGACCGCGGCGGCCTGGCCCGGCCTGCGCGGCAGGTCCTCGGCGAGCGAGTCGAGGACGGACCAGGCCTCGTGCGCCGTCTCGTCGTCGGGGGCCGCTTCCGCGGGTTCCTGAAGGGCGTCGGCCCGGGCCGCGCACAGGGTGGAGACGTGCCCGGCGAGGACCGCGTACCGCTTGAGGAAGTCGGGGGGCAGCCAGGCGAGGGCGCGCGGCTCGCCCGTCGCGTTCACCAGGATGCGTACGGCGGCGGCGAGGTGGCCCACCGCGGCCCGCCAGCGCGCGTCCTCCTCCGGGGGCGGCGGCGGGGGCCCCGGCCTGCGGCGCAGCCGCCTGCCCGGGTTGACGCGGAGGCTCTCCGTGGTCCACTGCCGGGCCTCGTCCACCGCGCCGAGCAGCGCCTCGACGCGCCGTACGCGGTCCCTCGCCCGGTCCGCGTCGTAGTCGGGCCCGTGCTCCGCGATGTCGTCGGAGACGAAACCGAGCAGGTCGGCGCACTCGCGGGCGAGGCGCTCCATCCGGTCGCGCACGTTGCGCAGGTGGACCGGGGGCAGGACGAACGCGTTGACGCCGATGCCGATCACCGCGCCGATCGCGGTCTCCGCGAGGCGGTAGCCGAGCGCGGGCAGCGAGTACGCGCCGTAGGTGATGACGAAGAGGGCCGTCGTCGCCCCGTAGATGCCCTGCCGGCCCAGGCGGCGGTAGGTGCCGGCGAGGACGAGGAAGGGGAGCGCGAGCGCCATCGCGCCCAGGGTGTTGCCGTCGGTGAGGGCCATGGCCGCGGACGCGGCGACCGCGCCCACCGCGATGACGGCGAACTGCTGGAGCCCGGACCGTACGGAGCGGTACACCGTCGCGTCGACCAGCGCGATCGCCGTCCAGGGCGCCATCAGGGCGAGCGGCGCCCTGAAGGCCCAGCCGACCAGCGCCCAGGCGAGCACGGCGGCCCCGGCCGCCTTGAGCGACTGCACCGCGGAGTCCCGCTCGGGCCCGGGGTGCGCGACGGCGTAGCGTGCGGTCCTGCCGACCGCGGCCGCCTCCCATGTGATCCACCGGCCGACCGCCACCGTTCCTCCGTTCCCCGTGTGCCGTGCCTCGGCATCGTTGCCCGTGCCCCGTTGTCTCGCGCCGTGCCCCGTTGCGTGCCGCCGCTCCCCGGCCGGCCGGAACAGCGGGCACGGTGCGAGTGGCCGCGTCGCAGGGCCCGTAACGCACCGGGCCACGTGGCGTCCGTCACCGGTACGGGCAGGCCGCCGCCCGCGCCCCGGCCCCCGCGGGGTACTCGACGGGCGAGGCCATGCACGGCACCGACTACCCGGACCTCGACGCGACACCCGAGGCGGTGGCGTCGACGACCGCCGCGCTCGCCTCGGGCGCCGTCCATCTCGCCGGCCTGCTCAGGGGCGCGCCGTACCCCCCGGTCCGAGGCGGGCGCGCGCCGGGGTTCACACCGCGGTGCGGGACGGCCGTGCCGCGCACGGCGAGGTGTGGTGGACGCGGCAGTGGGCACTCGGCAACACACCGATCACCCAGGGTCGAGAAGCGCCGCGCCCGGAGGCGTACGGCCGCCGGCCGAGGGCCGAAGATCCCTTTCGGAGGTACTTCCATGAACCCGTCCCCCGATCCCGCGCGCCGGGTCACGCTCGAACCGGGCGGACCGCTGCTCCTGGAGGGACCCGTCGACGTCGCGGTCGGCGACGACACCGTCGCACACTCCGACCGCCCCGTCGTCGCGGTGTGCACCTGCCGGCGCAGCCGCCGCTACCCGTGGTGCGACACCAGCCACCGCCGCCGCGCCCGGCGGCCGGGCGGCGGGCAGCGGGACGGCCGGGAGCAGGCCGCGGACGGCGGCGCGGCGTGACCGCCCCGTACGCGGCGGGTGCGCCGCGGCTGCCCGAGCCGAGAGGGCCGCTGTCGGCCGCGGTGACCGGGCTGCTGGCGCGGGGCGGCGAGCTGCCTCGGGACGGCTGCGCGGGGGCCGCGGCCGCCGACCCGTACGGCGAGGACCTCCAGCTCGCCCTGTACGTGCTCTACGAGCTGCACTACCGGGGCTTCGCGGGCGTCGACGACGCGTACGAGTGGGCGCCGGAGCCGCTGCGGCTGCGCGCCGCCATGGAGCGGGTCTTCCTCGACGCGCTGCGGGACGGGGCGGCCCAGCGGCTGCCCGCCTCCTCGGTGGAGGAGGCGATGGCGGAGCTGCTGGTGGAGCCGGTCGGGGACGACGGGACCAGTGTCAGCCACCATCTGGCCCGTGCGGGCACGCTCGACCAGCTGCGCGAGCACGCGGCGCTGCGGTCCGTCTACCACCTCAAGGAGGCCGACCCGCACCTGTGGGCGATCCCCCGCCTGCGGGGCCGGGCGAAGGCCGGGATGGTGGCGGTCGAGTACGACGAGTACGGTGCGGGCCGCGCGGACGAGATGCACCAGTGCCTGTTCGCCGACCTGATGGCCGACCTCGGGCTCGACACCGCGTACGGGCGCTATCTGGACGCGTGCCCGGCCGAGATGCTCGCCGTGGCCAACCTGATGTCCCTGCTGGGGCTGCACCGGGCGCTGCGGGGTGCGCTCGTGGGCCACTACGCGACCATCGAGGTCACCTCCTCCCCCGGTTCGCGCCGCCTCGCGCAGGCGATGCGGCGGGTGGGCGCGGGCCCCGCCGCGGTGCGCTTCCACGACGAGCACGTGGAGGCCGACGCGGTGCACGAGCAGCTGATGCGGCACGAGGTGGTCGGCGGCCTGCTCGCCGAGGAACCCGACCTGGAGAAGGACGTGCTCCTCGGCGTCGGCGCCACGCTCCTGCTGGAGGACCGCTTCTCCGCCCTGCTCCTCGGCGCGTGGCGCGCGGGCCGCAGCGCGCTGCGGGTGCCGCTGTAGCGGCGGGTGGGCTGCCGTGGGCGGAGGCCGCCGCCGTGCGGCCCGCTCGGTGCGGCCCGCCGGGTTCGGCCCCTCAGCACGGTCCGCTCAGTGCGGGCCACGGCTCCTGCCGCCGAGGCGGCGCTGCGCGCCCGACAGTACGCGGCGACCCAACGCCCGCGCGTGCAGGGCGGCTTGGGCCGCGTTGGCACCCGGCGCTCCGTGCACACCGCCGCCGGGGTGCGCGGAGGCCGAGGCGAGGTAGAGGCCGGGCACCGGGGTCTCGGGGCGGCCCGCGCCCGGGACGGGGCGGAAGACGAGCTGCTGGTGGAGGTTGGTGGTGCCGCCGTTGATGGCGCCGCCGTGCAGATTCGGGTCGAGCTCCTGGAGCGTGTGCGGGGTGAGGACGCGGCGCGCCCCGATGCGGCGGCGGAAGCCCGGCGCGTACCGCTCGACCTGTTCCTCCACCCGGTCGGCCATGGCGTCCGCCTCCCGCTCGTCCCACGCGCCGGTCACTCCTGCGCCCCCCGCGTCGCCGGTGATGCGGTGGGGGACGTGGGTGTACGCCCAGGCGGATTCGGTGCCGCGCGGGGAGCGCGCCGGGTCGGCCGTGGTCATCTGCCCCATGAGGGCGAAGGGGCGGTCGGGCACCTGCTTCATCGCGATCTGGGCGGCGAAGCGCGTGAGTTCGTCCACGCCTTCGGCCAGGTGCACGGTGCCCGCGCCCGCCGCGGGTGGCGCGCTCCACGGCACCGGCGCGTCGAGCGCCCAGTCGACCTTGAAGGTCGCGAAGTCCCACTGGAAGCGCCGCAGGTCGGCGAAAATACCGGGTGGCACATGGGCCCGGTCGAGCAGACGCGTGTACAGGTCGGGCGCGCTGACGTCCGCGAGCACGGCCCTGCGGGCGGGCACGGCGTCGCCGTCGGCGGTCCGCACGCCCACCGCGCGGCCCCCGCGCACCACCACCTCCGCGACGGGCGCCGCGCGGTGCAGCACGCCACCGCGCCGTACGAACCTGCGGACCAGCGCCTCGATCAGCGCGCTCGACCCGCCCGCCGGCACGGGGAAGCCGTGGGTCTGGCCCAGCATGGACATGAGCCAGCCGAAGCCGCCGCTGCCCGCGGCCTCCGGGGAGAGGTCCGCGTGCAGCGCGTTGCCCGCGAGCAGCAGCCGCCCGCCCTCCCCCTCGAACTCCTCCTCGCCGAAGCGGCGGGTGGGCAGCAGCATCCGCCGGGCGAAGCGCAGGCCGCCCGCGGCACGCAGCCGCGCCGCCAGCCTGGCCCCGGCCAGTACCGGCGGGAACGGGGCGAAGAGGGTGGCCATGAGGTCGTGTTCCAGGCCGTCCCACAGCTCGCACAGCGCGAGCCAGGCGTCGCCGTCGCCCGGCGCGAACGACGCGAGCGCCTCCGCGGTGACCCGGCGGTCCCGGTCGAGCACGGCGCACCGGCCGTCGAGGAGCGGGTGCGCGAGGACGTGCGGGGCGTGGCGCCAGCCGAGCCCCTCGCGTTCCAGGCCGAGCGCGGCGATCACCGGCGACGCGGCGGCCAGCGGGTAGAAGGCGCTGAACACGTCGCTGACGTAGTCGGGGTGGACGCCGCGGTCGCTGCGCACGGCGCCGCCCGGCTGGTCGCGCGCCTCGAAGATCTCGACGCTCCACCCGGCGTCCACCAGCAGGTTTCCCGCCACGAGGCCGTTGGGGCCCGCGCCGATGACAACGGCGTCCGTCATGTACGCCTCCTTGCCGTGTGCCGTGCGCTGCTCGCCGTACGCCCTGGGTGGCGACCCGGTTTCAGGCGTCGGCACCGCGGCGTACGGGCTCGGCCTCCGCGGCGCAGCCGAGCCTGTTCAGCATGTGGCGGTGCCTGAGCTGCACGAACCGGTCCACCAGACCGTTGTGGGCGCGTCCGCCGATGCCGCGCAGCGGGTGCTCGTCGAGGATGAGCAGGGTCCCGTCGCCCCAGTCGCGGATGTCGAAGGCGATGCGCGCGGTGCCGAGCGGACCGGCGTGCGCCTCCAGTTCGAGGATGCCGGGCGGCTCGTGGCGGCGCACGACGGTCGTGCCCTGGAACTCCTTGGTGCCGAGGCGCACCGTGTAGTGGAGGCTCGACCCGGTCTCGGGCCAGTCGCCGCCCGCCGGGGCGGACGACGCGGTCCCGACGACCCACTCGCCGAAGCGGCAGGGGTCGCTCAGGACGGCCCACACCGCGTCGCGCCCGCGGTCGATGTAGTGGTGGCGCAGTGCCATGCCGACTCCCGGATTCGTGAGGCTGGAGCGCCGGGTGCCCGTTTCGCGGCACGGCACACCCGGTGCGCGGCGGAGCCGGGCCCCGGGTGGAAGGGGGCGGGCCCTCAGCCCGCCTGGTGCGCGGTGAGCGCGTAGCCCTCGGGTCCCGCGAAGGAGAACATCGCGCCGAACGGGCTCTGGGTGACCGGGGTGAGGATCTCCACGCCGTTGGCGCTGAGCTGCTCGTGGAGGGCGTGTGCGTCGGGGGTGGAGAACCAGAGGGCGACGCCGAGCCCGGGGCGCCCCGCGTCCAGGTCGGTGCCGGGGAGCGGCTCGCGCACGGCCATCGGGCAGGGCTTGGTGTCGAAGACGACCGCGCCGGGCGGCGCGGCGGGGGTGCGGCGCAGGCCGAGGTTCTTCTCGCAGAACTCGGCGGCGGCCGCCACGTCGCGCACCTGGAGTGCGATGAAGTCGGGGCCGTCGATGGCGATGGGCATGGGGTCCTCCGCAGTTCAATGTCAGGACTTTGACATCTCCAACCTAGGACCGCCGCACGGAGATGTCAAAATATGGACATGCCAGAGAACGCAGGGCCCCCGCCGCCCCACCCCGCGCAGGACGTGTTCGGCCACCTCGGGTACCAGCTCAAACGCGCGCACGCCGCCCTTCGCGCGGCCATGGACCAGGCGCTGCGCGCGCACGGCCTGACCGTGCCGCAGTACTCCTGCCTCGAAGTGCTCGCCGCCCGGCCCGGCCTGTCCAACGCCGACCTCGCGCGCGCCACCTTCGTCAGCCGCCAGTCCATGAACGTCGTGCTGCGCGGCCTCCAGGACGCGGGGCTGCTCACGCGCCCCGCCACCGTGGAGACGGGGCGCGCGCGCCCTGCCACCCTCACGGGCGAGGGGCGCCGCCGCCTGCGCGCGGCCCAGGAGGCCGTCTACGCGATCGAGGCGCGCCTCGTCGGCGCCCTGCCCGAGGACAGCGTCCCCGGCCTGCTCGCGGACCTCGACCGGATGGCGCGTGCGCTCGCGGACTGACAGACGGCGCGGCCGCCGCGCGGAGGCGGCGGCGCCACCGCGGAACCACGAGAACCGGCGAGGCGCAGGGCCCGGCCCGCACGGGCTACTTGTGGGCGTGGCCGCCCACGTAGAAGAGCAGCCAGATGAAGCCGGCGAAGAGGTGGGTCACGCCGATGTAGAGGAACAGCCGCAGCAGGACGCCGCGTTCCTTCCACCGCTCCAGGTCGAACTCCTGGCGGCGCTTCTCCTTGCGGGCCGTGCGGCCGGCTCTGGTCATGGGGCTCCTCGCTGTCCTGTCCGCTCCGACGCCGGTGCGCCGCGCGGGAGGGCCGCCGGTCACAGGTCGTTGCCCGCGTAGGAGAGGTTGAAGCTCTTGTTGGTGAGGGGGAAGTCGGGGACGATCGTGTCGGCCAGCGCGACGGGCAGCGCGGGCCAGTTGAAGAAGGACGGGTCGACGGGCTTGACGCGCGTCAGCAGCCCGTCGGCGCCGAGTTCGACCCGGGTGGCGATCGTGCCGCGCCAGCCCTCCACCAGGCCGACGCCCGAGGCCCCGGGCCCGGTCGGCGCCCCGAGCGGCACAGTGGCGTCGCCCGTCCGCAGCCCCGCCGCCAGGTGCCGGGCGAGCACGACAGAGGCGGCGGCCTCCTCCGCGCGCACCCGGAAGCGTGCGAGTACGTCCCCGGTGAGGTGGACGGGGACGGACAGGGCGTCGCCGAGGTCGTGGAAGGGGTGAGAGAGGCGGGCGTCCGTGTCGAGGCCGCTCGCGCGGGCCACGTAGCCGAGGCAGCCGAGGTCGCGCGCGGCGGTGGGGGTGAGGCGCGCGGTGCCGGTGAAGCGGTCGCGGACCGTGGTGTGGCGCAGGGCGAGCGAGACGACCTCGGCGATGTCGGCGCCGACGGCCTCCAGGTCGGCGCCGTCCGGCAGCCGCCTGAGCCGCGCGCCGCCCGGCACGACACCGCCGCGCAGCAGCCGGTGCCCCGTCACGGAGTCGTTCAGGCGCAGGAGTTGCTCGCGGATGCGCAGGGCGTGCGCGTTGAGCACACCGTGCCCGACGTCGTTGCAGAGGGCGCCGATGTCGGTGACGTGGTTGTAGAGGCGTTCGAGTTCGAGGAGGAACGCCCGTGCGCGCTGGGCGCGTTCGGGTACGGCGGTGGCGGTGGCCTCCTCCACGGCGAGGCAGTACGCGAGGGCGTGCCCGACGGCCGTGTCCCCGCTGATCCGCTCGGCGAGGGGCAGGCCGCGCTCCGGTGTGCGGCCCTGGAAGAGGCGCTCGATGCCCTTGTGCACGTACCAGAGGCGGGCCTTGAGCTTGACGATGGTCTCGCCGACGACGGAGAAGCGGAAGTGGCCTGGCTCGATGAGCCCGGCGTGGACGGGGCCCACGGGGATCTCGTACACGCCGTCGCCCTCCACTTCGAGGAAGGGGAAGGGGCCCTCGGGCTCGGCGAAGGCGGGCGGGGGCGGCGCGTCGGGCCGCATCGGGTACCAGCCGCGCGGCCAGTGGTCGTGGCGTACCAGGCGGCGGGGCAGCGGATGGCCGACCGGTGTCACACCGTGCAGGTCGTGCATCTCCCGCTCGAAGCGGCCTGCGGGAAACGAGATCCCGGCCAGCGTGGGCAGGTGGGGCGCCTCGGGGTCGAGTCGCACATGGAGTTCCGTGCGGCCGCCGGCGGCGTCGTCGGCGAACAGGTGGACGACGCGCAGCGCGTCGGCGTCGTGGTGGGCGGCGACGAGGGCCAACCGGTGCCCCTGGCCGAGCAGTTCGCCCGCCCGGAAGACCAGCTTGTCGGCGCCGACGTCCTCGGAGGTCCTGATGTCCTGAAGGGGTGCGGGACGCATGCTCAGTGACCTCCGACGAGTGCGGCGGCGCGGTGGAGCAGGCCGGTCAGCGGCCCGGTGGTGACGCCGAGCGCCGCCGCGGCGGTCAGCCCGAGCACCAGGGGCGCGGCGGCGGCCGCCCCGATGCGGGCGGGGATCGCGGGCGTGCCGGGGCCCTGCGGGAGGGGGCCGAGCACCATCCGCCCGGTGCGCAGCGCGAGCGCCGCGAAGGCGACCAGCACGAGGAGCAGCGCGAGCGCGGTCGCCCAGGCCATGCCGCCGGCGAACCCGGCTCTGACGATGCCGAGTTCGGAGGCGAACAGGCTGAAAGGCGGCATGCCGAGCAGCGCGAGCACGGCCACGCCGAGCGCGGCGCCCACCGCGGGGGCGCGGGCCAGCAGGGCGCGCACCCGGCCGATGCGGGTGGTGCCGCGGAGCTGGAGCACATGGCCGGCCGAGCAGAACGCCACGGACTTGGCGAGGCCGTGGCCCGCGATGTGCAGCAGCACCGCGGTGATCGCGAGCGGGCTGCCCACCGCGGTCCCGAGGGCGATCAGGCCCATGTGCTCCATGCTGGAGTAGGCGAGCATCCGCTTGTAGTCGCGCTGGGCCTGGAGGAGGCACGCGGCGAGCGCGAGGGTGAGCAGGGCGGTGCCGCCGAGCACGAGCCGCACGAAGCCGGTGCCGAGCGCCGCGTCCGCGATCACCTTGTAGCGCAGGACGGCGGAGAAGGCGACGGACAGCAGGACCCCCGACATCAGTGCGGAGACGGGCGCGGGCGCCTGGCTGTGCGCGTCGGGCAGCCACGCGTGCAGCGGTACGAGGCCCGCTTTGGTGCCGAAGCCCAGCAGGACGAGGCCGATGCCGAGGCGGGTGACGCCGGGGTCGAGCCGGTCCGCGTGGGCGGCGAGCGTCGGCCAGTCGAGCGCCGCCGACTCGGAGAGGCCCGCCTGCCGGGCCGCGTAGAAGACCAGCACCGTGCCGAGCAGCGCCAGGGCGATCCCGGCCGAGCAGATCACCGTGTACTTCCAGGCCGCCTCGACGGACGCGCGGGTACGGCGGTGGCCGACGAGGAAGGCGGTGACGACGGTGGTGGCCTCCACCGCCACCCACAGGACGCCCAGGTTCTCCGCGAGGACGGCGGCGCTCATCGCGGCGACGAAGAGGTGGACGAGCTGCCAGTAGCGGCGCACGTCGCGCTCCTGCGCGCGGCCCGCGGCGCGCTCCGCCGCGAGGTGGGGCGGACCGGCGGCGCAGGCCAGGGTGGCGACGGCGCCCACCACGAGCAGCAGCCACACGGCGAGCGCGTCGGCGCGCAGCAGGTGCCCGTACGCGGTGGGCGCCGCGCCCCCGGGCCGCGCGGCGAGCAGCGCGCCGCAGGCCAGGACGGTGAGCGGCGAGAGCAGGCCGAGCCGTCCCGTGACCGGGCGGCGCGCGGGCAGCAGGTGGGCGCACGCGGTGAGCAGCGGCACCGCTACGGGCAGGGTGAGCAGCAGGTCGTCGGTGGTGCGTGTCATCAGTCCCGCAGCTCCCGCAGGTCGTCGATGTCGGTGCCGCCGAACGCGAGGCGCATCCGTCCGGTGAGCAGGTGCAGGACCAGCACGGCGAGCAGCAGGTCGAAGGAGATGCCGAGTTCGACGATGAGCGGCACCCCGGAGGTCGCGAGGAACGCGGTCATGGTGATGCCGTTGTCGAGGCTGAGGAACCCGACGGTCTGGGCCGCCGCGCGCCTGCGGGTGACCAGGGTGAAGAAGCCGATCAGGACGACGGCGAGGCCGACGGGCAGGGCCCTGGTCGCGGGGGTCGGGTCGAGCGCCACGAGCGGCCGGGCCGCGGCGTAGGCGAGCAGGGTGAGCACGGCGGCGGCCAGCAGGGACGCGGCCACGTTCACCAGGGGCCTGCCCTCCCTGCGCTGGCCGCCCGCGGCGAGCGCCCGCCACAGCAGCCGGGGCAGCACGACGGCGCGCAGCACACCGACGCCGAGGGCGACCACGACGAGGTCGGTGCGGTGGGCGTGCACGCCGAGCACCGCGCCGACCGCGGCGAGCGCCACGCCCTGGAGGGCGAACACCTTGACGATGGCGCCCAGTTGGCGGAACCACAGCACGAGGACCGCAGCCAGCAGGAAGCATCCGCAGGCCAGGTCGAGGAGTTGGGTGTACAGGGCGGTGGGCACGGTCACTCTCCGCTCAGGAAGTAGGAGGCGGCGACCGCGAGGAGCGCGAGGAGGAAGGACCCGGCGAGGAGTTCGGGCACCCGGAACAGGCGCACCTTCGCCCAGAACACCTCGGCGGCGGCGAGCGCGCCGCCGAGCACGGCCACCTTGGCGGCGAACAGCACGAGGCCGAGCGCCACGGCGAGCAGTCCCGTGCCGGTCGCGGTCCCCCAGGGCGCGGCGAGCGAGGCGACGATGCCGAGCAGGACGGTCAGCCGCATCTGCGCGCCGAGTTCGACGAGCGCCAGGTCGGGGCCCGCGTACTCCAGCACCATCGCCTCGTGGACCATGGTCAGTTCGAGGTGGGTGGCCGGGTTGTCGACGGGGAGCCTGCCGGCCTCGGCGAGCACCACCACCGCGAGGGCGACCACGGCGAGCAGGCTGGAGGGCGAGGCGACGCCGGCCGGGTCGTGGATGCGGCCGGCCACGATGCGGGCGAGGTTGGTGGAGCCGGTGCTGACCGAGAGGGCGAGCACCGAGAGCAGGATCGTCGGCTCGACCAGCGCCGCGACGGTCATCTCCCGCGACGCCCCCATGCCGCCGAAGGCGGTGCCGGTGTCGAGGCCCGCGAGGGCGAGGGAGACCGTGCCGAGGGCCAGCAGCCCGACCACGACGAGCAGGTCGGCGCTGCCGCTGAGCGGGGTGGCCGTGGAGGCGAGCGGCACCAGCGCGGCGATGACCACCGCTGTGGTGACGAGCAGCAGCGGCGCCACCCGGAAGGCGGGCCCCGAACCCTCCGCCGTGATGGGCTCCTTGCGCAGCAGCTTGCGCGCGTCGCGCCAGGGCTGGGTGATGCCCGCACCGGCCCGCCCTTCGAGTACGGCGCGCACCTGGCGCATCAGGCCGGTCAGCAGCGGGGCGCCGCCGACGACCAGCACGACCTGCGCGGCCACGGCGGCCCAGCCCGCGGCGCTCACCGGGCCACCGCCAGGGCGGCGAGCAGCACCACGAGGCCGAGGAAGCCGTAGCCGAGGTAGACGTGGGCACTGCCCGGCGCCAGTCTCCTCGCCCGCTGCCCGGTGCGTTCGAGGGCCGTGAACACCGGCGTGTACAAGCGGTGTTCGACCCGGTCGGGGACCCGGGTCGCGTAGCGGGCGCGCGCCACCAGGTAGCGCGACTCCTCGACATGGGTGATGTCGAGGTCGTGCTCGGGCGCGAGCACGTCGTCGAAGACCCGCTGGAGCGGCTCGGCGAACGACGTCGCCGTGTACGCCATGCGGGGCGTGGGCGCGCCGCCCCCGCAGTCCCACACGGCGGCGGCCCTGCGGCGGCGCCGCCCCGCGAGCCGGGCGAGCGCCGACACCGCGAGGACGCCCGCGGCGAGCGCCGCCGCCACCCACAACGGCGAGAAGAGGGCGGGGAAGTGGGCGAGGCGCAGCCGCAGCGGGTCCTGCGCGAACGCCCGGCCGCCGCCGAGCCCTGCGGCCGAAGCCGCCCGCGCCAGCGGCCCCGCGAGCAGCTGCGGTACGAGCGCGAGCGCCACGCACCACAGGCCGAGCAGCCCCATCCCCGCGAGCATCGCGGGCGGTGCCTCGGCGGCCCGCCGCGCCCCCTCGCTGCGCGGCCTGGCGAAGAAACCGACGCCGAGCGCCTTGACGAAGACCGCGGCGGCGAGCCCGGCCGACAGGGCGACGGCCGCCACCGCGACGGGCAGCAGGACCGCCGTGGACACGCCGGGCACGGAGAGCCCGTGGATCAGCGACTGGAACAGCAGCCACTCGCTGACGAAGCCGCCGCCCGGCGGCAGCGCCACCGCGCCGAGCGCGGCGAGCGCGAACAGCCCTGCCGTCACCGGCATCCGGGCGCGCAGCCCGCCCAGCAGGTCGAGGTCGCGCAGGCCGGTCGCCTTCAGCACGCTGCCCGCCGCGCAGAACAACAGGGCCTTGAAAGCGGAGTGGTTGACCACGTGCAGCAGGGCGGCGGCCAGCGCGAGCGACGCGAGGGCGGGCCTGCCGCTCGCCGCGAAGAGGCCGGCGGCGCCGGTGCCGACCAGGACGAGCCCCATGTTCTCCGCGGTCGAGTACGCGAGCAGCCGCTTCAGGTCGTGCGACACCGCGGCCTGGAGGATGCCGTACACCGCGGACAGCGCGCCCACGGCGAGGGTGAGCAGCCACCACCAGCGGGGGCCGCCGCCCAGCAGGTCGAAGCCGACCCGCAGCAGGCCGTAGACGCCGAGGTTGACCATGGCCGCGCTCATCAGCGCGGAGACGTTGCTCGGCGCCTCCGGGTGGGCGCGGGGCAGCCAGGCGTGCAGCGGCGCCATGCCCGCCTTGGAGCCGAACGCCACGAGCGCCAGCAGGAAGACCGTGTCGCGCACGGCGGGCGACAGGGACGCGCCGGCCGCGCGCAGGTCGGCGAAGCTCTCGCCGCCCGCGTGCGCGGCGAACAGCGAGAGCGCCACGAGCAGCGCCACCAGGCCGAGATGGGTCATCACCGCGTACCACTGCCCGGCGACGGCGACCTCGGGGCGCCGCCGGTGCTCGGCGAGCACCAGCAGCAGCGAGGTGAGCGCCATCAGCTCCCACAGCGCGAGGAACGCCGACACGCTCGCCGCCGCGGGCACCAGTACCAGGGTCGCCGCGAACACCGGCAGCGCGGCCTGCGCGCCGCGGGCCTCGCCGCCGTGCCCCGCGTACCCGATTCCGTACAGCGAGACCGCGCACACCACCACGCCTGCGACGGCCATGAAGAGACCGGACAGCGCGTCCACGCCGAGGTGTACGCCGACCGGCGGCAGCACGCCCGGCAGGGACAGCGACCACCGGGCGCCGCCGAGCGCCGCGCCGCCCGCGACCGTGCCCGCGGCGCCGACGAGCACGCCGCACCAGCCGGCCGCGGCCACCCGGGCCCGCTCGGGCAGGAAGGCGCCGCCGGCCGCGCCGGCCGCGGCGAGCGCGGCCCCCGCGCCGAGCGCGGGACCGATCACGCTCACCGGCCCGTCACCGACCGCAGGGCCGCGACGATGTCCTCGGGGCGCGGCGGGCAGCCGGGCACCCGCACGTCCACGGGCACGACGTCGCCGACCGCGCCCTCGACCCCGTAGGCGCCCGCGAACTCGCCCTGGTCCAAGGCGCAGTCGCCGAGCGCGACCACCAGGCGCGGCTCGGGCATCGCGGCGACCGTGGTGCGCAGCGCCGCGGCCATGTTGCGGGTGACGGGCCCGGTGACCAGGGCCACGTCGGCGTGGCGCGGCGAGGCGACGAGCCGCGCGCCGTAGCGCTCGGCGTCGTGGACGGGCCCGAAGGCGTTGCCGATCTCGATCTCGCAGCCGTTGCAGGACCCGGCGTCCACGCACCGCACCTGGGCCGAGCCGCCGAGTTCGGCGGCCCGCTCGCGCACCTCGGGGGGCAGCGCGTCGGCAGGGGGCGGGGGCGGCGCGGGCTCCGCCGTCCTCCCGGTGGCACGGATCTTCCGCAGCAGCGACATCGGTCGTCCTCAGGGGCTCTCGTGTGGTTCGTGCCGGGCCCGCGCGCCCCCGGCACCGTCAGCGTTCCGGGACCGTCGCGCGGTCGGCGTCCCGCAGTTCCGCGAGCAGGTCCTGCTGCCCGGCCAGCATCTCGGTGAGTATCCGGCGGGCGGCCCTGAGCAGGTCGGCGACGTCGGGACCGGCCAGCGCGTACACCACGGTGTCGCCCTCGCGCGCCGACGTCACGATGCCCGACCTGCGCAACACGGCGAGCTGCTGCGACAGGTTCGAGCGCTCCACCTCGATCTCGGCGAGCAGTTCGCGCACGGGGCGCGGCCCGTCCTGGAGCAGTTCGAGCACCCGGATGCGGACCGGATGCCCCAGCATCCGGAAGAACTCCGCCTTGGCCTGGTACAGCGGAACCGGCACCGCGCTCAACCCCTTCACTCGTCCACCTCGGACACGTCGCGCTCATCATCCCGGGGGACGTCGATCCCGCGCTTCCAGGCCGCGCGCACGGCATCCTCAAGATCGTCCATCGCGGGACCCACCGCGGCCGAGCCACCGGCGGCGAGCGCGTCGCGCACCGAACGCCGCGCGGCGCGCACCCGCGCCACCACACTGCGTGTGTCCTCGTCCACGCGCCCGACCTCCCTGTCGGCCGGCCCTGTACGCGGCCGCGGGGACGCCGGTGCCCCGGTGCGGCCGGGAGCATCATGCCGTCGATTGAAGAATTTTTCAATTCGTGGATACGGGAGGGGGCGGCCGGGCGCGCCGGGACGCCCGGGGCGGCGCACACCTGCCCGCCGCCGTCACCTCACGACGACTCGCGCACCACCAGCTCGGTGGCGAGGGCGACATGGCGGTGGGGCAGGCCGGGGTGGGCGATCTCGTCGAGCAGCATGTGCGCCATCGTGCGGCCCATCTCCTCGATCGGCTGGCGCACGCTGGTCATCGGCGGGTCCGTGTGCCGGGCCACGATCGAGTCGTCGAAGCCGACCACCGCCACGTCCCGCGGCACCCGCAGCCCCGCCTCGCGCAGCACCTGCAGCGCGCCGGCGGCCATCACGTCGGAAGCGGCGAACACGGCGTCGAGGCCCGGTCTGCGTTCAAGGAGTTCACGCATGGCGAGCGCCCCGCCCTCCTCGGTGAAGTCGGCGTGCGCGACCAGCGCCTCGTCGGGCCGCGCGGCGCCGTGGGCGGCCCGGTAGCCGTCGAGGCGGGCGCGCGCGACCTCCATGTCGAGCGGCCCGGTGATCGTCGCGACGGCGCGCCGCCCGCGGCCGAGCAGGTGCTCGACGGCGGCGCGCGCGCCCGAGGCGTTGTCCGCGTGCACATAGCTGAGCGGCTCGCGGTCGGAGCGCCTGCCGCCGAGCACGGCGGGCAGGTCGAGGGTCTCCAGCAAGGTGGGCAGCGGGTCGTCCTCGTGCACGGACACCAGCAGCACCCCGTCCACCCGCTGCGCGGAGAGGTAGGCGGCGAGCCGCTCCCGCTCCTTCGCGGTCCGCACGAGGATCAGCAGCAGCTGCATGTCCGTGTCGGCGAGGCCCGCGGTGACCCCCCTGATGGTGTCCGAGAAGTAGGGTTCGGCGACCAGCCGGGTCTCGGCCTCGGGTATGACGAGGGCCACCGCGTCCGTTCGACTTGTGACGAGAGTGCGCGCCGCCCTGTTCGGTACGTACCCCAGCTCGGCGATCGCCTTCTCCACCGCGGCCCGCGCCTTGGCGCTGACCCCCACGGAGCCGTTCACGACCCGGGACACGGTGCCCCTGCCGACCCCCGCGCGCGCCGCCACGGCCTCAAGGGTGGGGCGGGCAGGACCCCTGGCCTCGGGGTCCTTCTCGGCTCGGCTCATCGTTCACCTTCCAGCTCTGTGCGCGCCCCGTACGGGCGGGACGGCCTCATTGTGACCACGGCCCGACGGCCATGGTCCACCTCGTGCGCCCGGCCCGCCCGGCGGCGCCCGGCGGCCCGCAGGACACACTCCCGCAACGGAACCGACTTCACGTATTGACAGGTCGCCCCTCGGGGCGTGAGTCTTCGAGCAGCATCGGATTGGGAGCGCTCCCAATCCGTCTCAGGACACCACCGTACGCCGGGCACGGCACGCGCCGATCCGCACCGGCCCCGCCGCCGGCCGCGCGCCGGCCACCGCACCGGCCAAGCGCCGGCCACCGCCGGACCCCGCAACCGGGTCCTTCGTCCCGGAACCAAGGAGTAGTGGAATGCGCATCACCCGCACTGTCGGCAGCCGCCGAGGCAGAAGGGGCGCGGCGGCCGCCACGACCGCGGTACTCGCCGCCTCCGCGCTGCTGCTGACGGGCTGCAGCAGCGGCACCAGCGACGGCGGCTCGGACGCGGCGAACGGGCAGATCACGCTGACCGTCGCGGACTACGGCCAGTTCGGCTACAAGGAAGCCGGGCTGTTCGCCCAGTACCACAAGCTCCACCCGGACATCACGGTCAAGGAGGACGTCACCGCCGACGAGACCGTCTACTACCCGAAGCTCCTGCAGGAGCTGAACTCGGGCAGCGGCCTCGCGGACGTGACGGGCATCGAGGTCGGGCGCATCAAGGAGGTCGTCGACACCAAGGCGGACTCCTTCGTCGACCTGGCCAGGACCATCAAGCCCTCGGACTGGGTGAGTTGGAAGGAGGCCCAGGCCACGACGCCGGGCGGCCAGGTGATCGGCGCCGGCACGGACATCGGCCCGATGTCGCTGTGCTACAACCGCGACCTGTTCGCCAAGGCGGGCCTGCCCACGGACCGCGACAAGGTCGCGCAACTGGTCGCGGGCGGCTGGGAGGACTACCTGAAGCTGGGCGAGCAGTACCAGAAGAAGGCGCCGTCCGGCACGTACTTCATGGACTCGGCGAGCGCCATGTACAACGCGGTCGTCAGCTCCAGCCCCCAGCAGTACTACGACAAGGACGGCAAGGCGGTCTACAAGACGAGCGCCAGCGTCAAGGAGGGCTGGAACCTCGCAGCCGAGGCCGCGAGCAAGAAACTGAGCCAGGGCCTCGCCCAGTTCAACGACCCGTGGGTGGCCGCGCTGCGCAAGGGCACCGTGGCGACGGTGGTGTGCCCCGCGTGGATGGCGGGCCAGATCTCCACCAACGCGGGCCCGTCGTTCAAGGGCAAGTGGGACATCGCCAAGGCGCCGGGCGCGGCGGCGGCCAACTGGGGCGGCTCCTTCCTCGCGGTGCCCAAGAGCGGCAAGCACGTCAAGGAGGCGACCCAGCTGGTCAAGTGGCTGACGGCGCCCGCTCAGCAGGCCGCCACCTTCAAGGCCATCGGGGTGTTCCCGTCCAACCAGGGCGCGTACACGCTGCCCGCCGTGCAGAACGCGACGCTGCCTTACTTCAACAACGCGCCGATCGGCACGATCTACGCGCAGGAGGCGGCCTCGATCCCGGCGGCGGTGCTCGGCCCGAAGGACGGCGTCATCAAGGACACCATCTCCAACGAGATCAACAACATGGAGCAGCGCGGCACCAAGCCGGCCGACGCGTGGGCGGCGGCGACGAAGACCATCGACAAGGTCATCGGCTGACTGTGCGGGCCGGGGACCGGTGCGGGGCCCGGCGCCTCGGGGCCCCGCACCGGTCCCCGGCCCCCTCCCCCGCCGGGAAGCCGGGCCCGGGGCCCGCCGGGCAGGGCAGCGGACCGCCAGGACCCGGCCCCGCGAGACAGGGCAGACGCGGACCCCACAGGACAAGGAAGAGGACTCCGACCGTGGCCACTTCGACACCCACAAGGGACGCGCACGTCCCGCCGCCCCGCGGGGCCGCAGCTCCGCCGCCTGCCGCAGGCCGCGGGTCCTGGCGCAGCCGGCTGTGGCGCTTCGACGACAAGGCGTCGCCGTACGCCTACATCGCCCCGTTCTTCCTCGTCTTCGGCGCCTTCGGCCTCTTCCCGCTCGTCTACACCGGCTGGATCGCCCTGCACCGCGTGGAGATGACGGGGCTCGACCAGATGGAGTGGGTCGGCTGGGCCAACTTCGGCACCATCCTGCACGACAGCGAGTTCTGGACCGCGGTCGGCAACACCTTCGCCATCGGTGTGATCTCGACCGTGCCGCAGCTGCTGATGGCGCTCGGACTCGCGCACCTGCTCAACTACCGCCTGCGCGCGAGCACGTTCTTCCGCACGCTCATCCTCACCCCGTACGCGACCTCGGTGGCGTCGGCGGCGCTGGTGTTCGCGCTGGTCTTCCGCGCCGACGGCGGCATCCTCAACTGGCTGCTGCACTTCATCGGGCTCGGCCACACCAACTGGGCCAACGGGCACTGGACTTCGAAGATCGCCATCTCCGCCATCGTGATCTGGCGGTGGACTGGCTACAACACCCTGATCTATCTGGCCGCGATGCAGGCCGTGCCGACCGACCTGTACGAGGCGGCCTCGATCGACGGCGCCAACCGCTGGCAGCAGTTCCGCAAGGTGACGATCCCCTCGCTGCGGCCCACGATCCTGTTCACCATCGTGATCTCGACCATCGGCTCCATGCAGCTGTTCGGCGAGCCGCTGCTGCTCGAAGGCGGCACCGTGGGCGCCACCGGAGGCAACGAGAACCAGTACGAGACGCTCAGTGTGTACCTCTACAACTACGGCTGGAAGCTGGGCCACTTGGGGCCGGCGGCCGCCGTCGCCTGGGCGATGCTCGCCCTGTTGCTGATCATCGCAGGGATCAACCTGCTCGTCGGCCGCCTCGTCCGCAAGTCCGCCGCCTGAGGGAGCGCTCCGCCATGACCACCACAAGCCCCGCACCCCGCGCGGAGCGCGGCAGGCTCCGCGTCGGCGCGGGACGCCAGCTGCACGCGGGACCCTTCACCTACGCCGCGCTCGTCGTCGCCGGCATCCTGTCGATCCTGCCGCTGTACTGGACGCTCGTCGCCGCGTCCCACACGCAGAACGAGGTGCTCGCGCTCACCCCGCCGCTGCTGCCCGGCGGGCGGCTGTTCCACAACATCGCGACCGCCTGGCAGCAGGCCAACCTCGGCAAGGCGATCGTCAACAGCGTCGTCGTCTCCGGCTGCATCACCGCAGCCACCCTCTTCTTCTGCACACTGGCGGGGTACGCCTTCGCCAAGATGCGCTTCCGGGGCCGGGGTTGGCTGATGACCGCGGTCATCGCCACCCTGACGATCCCGCCGCAGCTCAGTGTCGTGCCGCTGTTCATGATGATGTCCGACATCGGCTGGGGCGGGCACCTGGAGTCGGTGATCTTCCCGACGCTGGTGAGCGCGTTCGGTGTGTTCTTCATGCGCCAGTACCTGCTGGAGGCGCTGCCGTACGAGCTGGTCGAGGCGGCGAAGGTGGACGGCGCCAACAACTTCCGCATCGTGCGCAGCATCGTGCTGCCGGTCGCGCGGCCCGCGATGATGGTGCTCGGGATGCTCACCTTCGTGCAGGCGTGGAACGACTTCTTCTGGCCCTACCTCGCGCTCAGCCAGCAGAACCCCACCCTCCAGGTCGCACTCGGCCAGCTCAGCGCCTCGTACACCCCCGACCAGTCGATCGTGATGGCGGGCGCGCTGATCAGCGCGCTGCCGCTGCTCGCGGTGTTCGTGGTGTTCGGCAAGCAGATCGTCGGCGGCATCATGTCCGGCGCCGTGAAGGGATGAGCGCCGGGCGCCCCGCCCCTCCAGGTCCCCCCGCCCGTACGCACACTCATGGGAGCGCTCCCGAATGACCGCACTCCAGCCCGAGACCGGCGCCCGCACCACCGCATCCCCCGCCACCGCACCCGCCGGCTTCCCCACCGGTTTCACCTGGGGCGCGGCGACCGCCGCCTACCAGGTGGAGGGGGCCGCGGCGGAGGACGGCAGGACGCCCTCCATCTGGGACACCTTCGCCCACACGCCGGGCCGGGTACTGGGCGGCGACACCGGCGACACCGCCGCCGACCACTACCACCGCTACCGCGACGACGTCCGGCTGATGAGCGAACTGGGCCTGACCGCCTACCGGTTCTCCGTCTCCTGGCCCCGGGTGCAGCCCACCGGGCGGGGGCCCGCGGTGCAGCGAGGACTCGACTTCTACCGCCGCCTGACGGACGAGCTGCTCACGGCGGGTATCACCCCGGTCGCCACGCTCTACCACTGGGACCTGCCGCAGGACCTGGAGGACGCGGGCGGCTGGCCGCACCGGCCCACCGCCGAGCGGTTCGCCGACTACGCGGCGCTGGTCGCCGAGGCGCTGGGCGACCGGGTCCCGCTGTGGACGACGCTCAACGAGCCGTGGTGCTCGGCCTTCCTCGGCTACGGCTCGGGTGTGCACGCGCCGGGCCGCACCGACCCCGCGGTCGCCCTGCGCGCCGCGCACCACCTGAACCTCGCGCACGGCAGGGCGGTCGAGGTGCTGCGCGCCGCGCTGCCGACGGACGCGCGGATCTCCGTCACGCTCAACCTGCACCAGGTGCGCCCGCTGGGCGAGGGGCCCGGGGACGCGGAGGCCGCCCGGCGCATCGACGCCGTGGGCAACCGGATCTTCACGGGACCGATGCTGGCGGGCGCCTACCCGCAGGATCTGCTGGCCGACACCGCACGCCTGGTGGACTGGGCCGCCCTCGTGCGCCCCGGCGACCTGGAGACCAGCTCCCGGCCGATCGACCTGCTCGGCGTCAACTACTACACCCCGACCGTCGTTTCGGCCCCCGTGCCGGGCGGAGCCGCCGCCCGCACGCACGGCGGCCACGGCGCGAGCGACCACTCCCCCTGGCCGGGCGCCGAGGACGTCGTCTTCCACCTGCCCGAGGGGCGCGACCGCACGGCGATGGACTGGGCGATCGACCCGGACGGCCTGTACGAGCTGCTGGTCGGCCTGCACCGCGACCACCCGGACCTGCCGCTGATGGTGACGGAGAACGGCGCGGCCTTCGACGACCGCGTCGGCGCCGACGGCCGGGTGGACGACCCCGGGCGCATCGCCTATCTGGCGGGTCATCTCGCCGCCGTACAGCGGGCGTTGGCGGCCGGAGCCGATGTGCGCGGGTACTTCCTGTGGTCGCTGCTCGACAACTTCGAGTGGGCGTACGGCTACAGCAAGCGCTTCGGCGTCGTGTACGTCGACTACGCGACCCAGCGGCGTATCCCGAAGGCGAGCGCGCGCTGGTACGCGGAGGTCATCAGGGCGAACGCGCTGCCGTGAGGCGGAGGCCCCCGCGCCGTGCGGCCCGGGGTGGACCGGGGTCCGGCCGGGCGCCGGGCCGGCCGGTGGGGCGGTCGGCTGCGGCGCCCGCACGGCCGGACCCGGTCCGGTCCCGTGGGGGGACACTCAGCACGCTAACCGCTCACGCCCGGCGGTGGCGGTGGTTCCGTTTTCTCGGTGCCACCTTTAGGACCCCGTTAAGGAATCGATCGGAACCGCTTAAGTGAATGACCGCGTCCGATCGCCGCGATTCCGCCGATGACCGCTTCGGCGCCCCAACCCCCGGGCGCCCCAGCCTCGGACGTCCAGGCTCCGGACGCCCCACTTCCGGGGGCCCGACCCCCGGCCGCCACCGGTACCCCGGCCGCCGGCCACCGCTCCCCCACCGCGCTGCGGGGCGCCGACGCCGAGCCAGATCCGTATCTCCGCGCCGCCGAGCACCGAGCGGCCGATCCGCACGTCGCCGCCGGTGGACGCGGCGACCCGGTGCGCGATGTCGAGGCCGAGGCCGGTGGAACCCGGCCTGCCGCCGCTGTTGCCGCGGGCGAGCGCGGCCCCCGGATCGTCGATGCCGGGGCCCGCGTCGGAGACCAGCACGATCACCGCGTCCCTGGCCTGGTGCACGTCGACGGCGAACGCCGTGCCCTCGGGCGTGTGCCGGAACACGTTGCCGAGCAACGCATCCAGCGCTGCGGCGAGTTCGGGCCGCGCCACCTGCACGCGCGCGGGCGTCCCGACGCCCGCGACGCGGACCGCGCGGTTCTCGTCCTCGGCGAGCGCCGACCAGAAGTCCATGCGCTCGCGCACCACTTCGCTCACGTCGCAGCCGGTCACCGTGCCGGGCGCGCCGGTGCGCGGCTTCGCGGCGCGGGCGGTGCGGATGACGGTGTCGACCTCGCGTTCAAGCCGGGCCACGGCCTCCCGGGTGTGCTCCGCCGCCGGACCGTCCCCGAGCGAGGCGGCGTTGAGCCGCAGCACGGTCAGCGGCGTGCGCAGCCGGTGCGACAGGTCGGCCGCGAACTCCCTTTCGGCGTCCAGCAGTTGCACGACCTGGTCCGCCATGGCGTTGAACGCGGCGGCGGCCGAGCGCAGTTCGGGCGGCCCCTCCTCGGGCACCCGGGTGCCGAGCGCGCCCTGTCCGAGGGCCTGCGCCGCGTCCGCGAGCCGCCGCGCAGGACCCACCGTACGGCGGCCGAGCCGGTCGGCGAAGACCACGGAACCCGCGACCAGCGCGCAGCCCACGCCCGCGAGGACCAGCCACGCGGTGGCCACGCCCCGGGCCACGTCGGCCTCCGGCACGTACACCTCCACCACGGCGGTCACGCCGGAGCCGAGCGCCGTCGGCTGGAGCAGCGCGAAGCCGCCGCGCACCGCGGAGATGGAGGCGCGGCCGACCCGCTCCACCGTGCGGATGTCGGCGGCGCCGGCCCGGCGCTCACCGAGGTCGAGGGCGGCCGCGCCCCCTCCCGCGGGCACGTGCACGGCCATCCGGCCGTCGGAGCCCGCCTGCGTGGAGAGCATCGCGCGCTCCAGCATGGACCGGTCCGTGGTGATGGCGAGGGCGGGCCCGATGGTCGCCGCCTGCCGCTCCGCGTTGGTGAACACCCGGTCGCGCGCCATCTCCTTGACGACGAGCCCGAGCGGCACGGCGAACGCGACGACGACCATCACGCTCACCGCGAGCACCACCTTGGCCAGCGCCCACCTCATCGGGCGAGGGGCCCGGCGCTCGGCGGCTCCAGCTTCACCCCGACGCCGCGCAGGGTGTGCAGATAGCGTGGGCGCGCCGCCGTCTCGCCGAGCTTGCGCCGCAGCCAGGACAGGTGGACGTCGATGGTCTGGTCGTCGCCGTACGACTGCTGCCACACCTCGGCGAGCAGCTCCCTGCGCGGCACCACCACGCCAGGCCGCCCGGCGAGGAACGCCAGCAGGTCGAACTCGCGCCGGGTCAGGTCGAGTGCGGTGCCGTCCAGGGTGGCGTGGCGGCGCAGCGGGTCGATGGCGAGGCCGCCGACCTCGATCAGGGCGCCCGGCGCCCCGCCGTCCGCCGGGCCGAGGCGGGAGCGGCGCAGCACCGCGGCCATCCGCGCGGACAGCACCTCCACGGAGAACGGCTTGGTGAGGTAGTCGTCGGCGCCCGCGTTGAGCAGCCGGACGATCTCGCTCTCCTCGTCGCGCGCGGTGGCGACGATCACCGGCACCTCGGTGATGCCGCGCAGCATCTTCAGCGCCTCCGAGCCGTCGAGGTCGGGCAGCCCGAGGTCGAGGATCACCACGTCGAAGGCGAAGTGCGCCACTTCGCGCAGGGCTTCGAGCGCGGTGCCCACGCTGCGTACGGTGTGGGACGCCTCGGTCAGATGCCGGATCAGTGCGGAACGCACAAACTGGTCATCCTCGACCACGAGCACTCGTGCCATGGGCCGCACCGTACGCCATCCGGGTGAGCCGGGTGCCGGGCCGGTGGTGCACCATGGCGGTGATGCGCCAGGCACTCGTACCCGTCGTCGCGTGGTCGCTCGCCACCGGGGCCGCGGTCACGCTCTCGTGGTGGGGCGTCCACTCGGTGATGGCGGGCACCGCGTACGATCCCCCGCGCGCCGTGCCGCTCACCGCGGCGGGCCCCACCGCCGTGTCCACGCCGCCGCCCCTGGTCCCCGCGACCCGGCGCCCCGAGCCCTCCTCGCCCCCGCCCGCCCCGACGCCGTCCGCGACGCGTTCCGCCCCGTCCCCTTCGCCGCCGGCTCCCACCGGTGCGCCCGCTTCGAGCCCCGCCCCTGCGCACGCGGCGCGGCTGCGGAGCTACGAGATCACCGGCGGCCGCGCCGTCTTCTCCGTGACCGACACCTCGGCGTCCCTGGTCTCCGCCACCCCCGAGGCGGGCTGGCAGGTGCAGACCTGGTCCCAGCCCGAGTGGGTCCGCGTCACCTTCACCCGGGGCACCCAGGAGTCCTCGGTCTTCTACACCTGGAACGGCCACGCCCCGACGGTCCAGTTCGACGCGCGCTAGCGGGACCGCGGCGCTCAGTCGAAGGTGCCGGGCGGCGGGAACGGGGAGGGCCTGGCGTCGGTGTCGCGCACGACGGCGGCGCCGCCGGCGAAGTCGGTGAGGGAGGGGCCGTGTGCCACCCGGCCGGCGTGCGGGTCGGTGGCGACGCGGCGGGTCAGCTCCGCCACGGGCAGCGGGGCACAGGCCGCGAGCAGGACCGCGTTGCCGAAGCGGCGGCCGCGCAGGACGGCGGGGTCGGCGGCGAGCGCCAGGTGCGGGAAGACCGTCGCCGCCGTGGCGACCTGGCGGCGCAGGTGGGCGAGGGGCGGGCCGTCCGCGACATTGGCCGCGTACCAGCCGCCCGGCGCGAGCACCCGCCGCGCCTCGGCGAGGAATTCGGCGCTCGTGAGGTGCGCGGGGGTGCGGGCGCCCGCGAAGACGTCGGCGATGACGAGGTCGGCCCAGCCGTCCCGTACGGCGGCGAGTCCCGCGCGCGCGTCCGCGGTGCGCACCCGGACGCGGGCCGCCGGGTCGAGCGGCAGATGGGCGCGGACGAACGCGACCAGCGCGCCGTCCGCCTCGATGACCTGCTGGGTGGAGCGCGGCCTGGTCGCCGCGGTGTAGCGGGCGAGGGTGAAGGCACCGCCGCCCAGGTGCAGCACCCGCAGCGGCTGCCTCGGGGGCGCCAGCAGGTCCACGGCGTGGCCGAGCCTGCGCTGGTAGGCGAAGTCGAGGTGGCCGGGGTCGGCGAGGTCGACATGGGACTGCGGCGCGCCGTCGAGCAGCAGCGTCGCCGCGCGCGGCCGCTCCCGGTCGGGCACGAGTTCGGCCGTGCCGCCGCCGACCGCCTCCCGCACGGCGAGCGCCCCCGGGGCCCCCGCGCGCCCGCCCCTGCGTGACTGTCTGCCCATGCCCCCATTGTCGCCGGACGGGAGACGGGCGACCGCGGGGGCCCGGTCCGTGGGCCGCGCCGACCCGGCCGGGGCCCGCGCGGCCCGGTCCGTGGGCCTCCTGCGGGCCGGGCCCCGGGACCGGCGGGCGGCGTGCTCAGCTGCGGCTGTCCGCCGCCTCGATGGTGCGGGCCGCCTCGTCAAGAGCGCGGCGCAGGCGGGCCGGGTCGGTGACGGGGGCGCCGCTCGCCGCGCCCGGCGGGAGCAGCCAGCCGGTGCCGACGACCGGCGGGTCCGAGGGGAGCTTGATGCCCCGGCCGTCCGTCTCCGTACAGGCGCTGCCCGGCACGTCCCAGCCCTCGGCGGTGCCCGGCGGCACGAGGAAACCCAGGGTGTCGCAGGGCGCGTCGTGGATGACCGGGCCGACGGCGGGCTCCCCGCCCCTGCGCAGGATGTCCACCGCTTCGAGGCCCTGCCGCGCGGGGACCATGACGAGGTCGCACGGCGCCGCGGCGTCCCCCTCCCCTGCCGTCCCCGCCCGGCGCCCGCCGGTCCCGCGAAGCTCCTGGCTGGCTTCCATGCCGAACTCCACCTCCACCTCGGACAAGGCAGACCTCCTCGTCTCGTCCACGCGCGAGTCGTCGAGCGGGACACGCCGCACGTGTCCTGTGGGTTCAACGCGCGAGGGCGTCAACGGCTACGGCGGCACGCCGCCGCAAAGGATGGCACTTCATGGCAGATCGCGGGTGAGATATCCGGTTTGCAGCCAAACGCTGTGTGCGCGCTCCGTCACAGCGGGTACGTTCTTGCCCCGTACGAAGAGAGGGTTCGGCCATGTCGACGTCACCGGCGGTTCCCAACGCGGCGTTCCGCGCGCTGCGCGGCTCGCGCTCCCCCGCGGAGTTCGCCGCGGCCGTGCGCAGGGCCGCGCGGGAGATCGGTGAACAGGTCGCCTGCGACGCGCGCTACGTCGGCCGCGTGGAGTCGGGCGAGATCCGCTGCCCCAACTACGCGTACGAGCGGGTCTTCCTCCACATGTTCCCCGGGAAGTCCCTGGGGGACCTGGGCTTTACCGCGCGCGAGGCGGTACGCGGCCGTGGCGCGCGCGAGTCCGCCGCGGCCCCGGCCCCGCCCGAGCCGCCCGACATGCCCGACCATCCGCCGACCACCACCCGCCGACCGGACGAGGAGAGCGACATGCTGCGCCGTGTGTTCATGACGAGCGGCAGCGCCGGTGTGGCGTGCGCGACCCTCGGCGTGCCCGTCCCGCGCCGGGGCGCGCACGCGGGCGCGGGCCGGGCCGGCGAGCCCGAGGTCCGCGCGGTCGAGGAGGAGGTGCGGCGCATCCGCCTGCTGGACGACAGGCACGGCGCCGACGGGCTGTTCAGGCGGGCCACCGAGCCGCTGCGCGCCGCGTACGCGCTGCTCGACTCCGGCCGGGTCTCCCAACAGGCGCTCTGCGCGCGGCTGCACGCAGGCGCGGGTGAACTCGCCGTCTCCGTGGGATGGCTGGCGCACGACTCGGGCCGCTTCGAGCAGGCGCGGTCGCACTACGCGGAGGCGCTGGCCACCGCGCGCGTGGCGGACGACCCCGCGCTGGAGGCGCACGCCTTCTGCAACACGGCGTTCCTCGCGGACGACGCGGGCAAGCACCGGGAGGCCGTACGGGCGGCCCAGGCGGGGCTGCGGGCCGCGCGGCGGCTGCCGTCGCCGCGGCTGCGCTCGCTGCTGCACCTGCGGGAGGCGGCAGGCTGGGCGGGGCTCGGCGACCGCGCGGCGGCGACGGCGGGACTCGGCCGGGCGCACGACCTGTTCGCGCGCGGCCCCTCGGACGACGACCCGGAGTGGATGTCCTTCTTCGGCGAACCGGAACTCGCCTGGCAGGAGGCCCGCTGTCACGCGGCGCTCGGCGACTGGCCGCGCGCGGCCCGCCACGCCTACCGGGCGACGGCGCTCCAGGACGGGCACTTCGCCCGCAACCTCGCGCTGTACCGGGTCGAACTGGCGCTGTGCCTGGCCAAGTCGGGCTCGCCCGACGAGGCGGCCGCCGCCGGGCACGCGGCGCTCGACCTGCTCGACCAGGTCACCTCCTCCCGTATCCGGGGGATAGTGACGACGACGGCCCGGGTGATGCTGCCGCAGCGGCGCGCGCGGGGCGTGCAGGACTTCCTGGCGCGCTCGGGCGCGGGCACCGGCCGCCCCCTGTGAGGTGCACGCCGCTCAGCCGGGCACCCGGTGCTCGGCGAGGTGGGCGAGGACCGCGTGGTTGGCCTCCCAGCCGTCGGGAAACTTCACCGTGACCCCCAACTGGACGGGCTCCGTGGACGGATGGTCGTCGAGCAGTTCGGCGACGCCCGCCCTGCACACCACGACGCACGCGTGGCGGTGGCGGGACGCGAGGACGCACAGGCGGCCGGTCTCCAGATGGAAGGCGGTGGCGTCGGGGCGCCCCGACAGCGGGTGCAGCACCACCGTCACGTCGAACTCGCGGCCCTGGAGGCGGTTGGCGGTGTCGACGGCGACGCCCCGCACGCCGAGCTCCGCGAGGGCGGCGCGGACCGCCGCTGCCTGGTCGCGGTGCGCGGTGCCGACCGCGACCCGGTCGGCCGTCACCGGCACGGGCCCCTCGGCCCGTTCGCTGGTGGCGGCGCACCCCCGGTCGAGCAGCCTGCGCACGATCCCCGCGACGGCCCGCACCGCCTCGGGGTCCGTGCGCGGCGTGCGCCGTGCGGGCAGTTCGAGCAGGCCCCAGCCCGACGCGGCCGCCTCGTCCAGCACCCGGTCGGCGCCCGAGCCGTCGGATGCCGTGGCGAAGGAGAGCGTGCGGTCGCCCGGCCCGGTGCCGCTGCGGAACGGGGTGTACGGGTAGAACGCGCCGGACACCAGCGGCGCGGCCGAGGCGGGCAGCCGCCAGGACACCGGCAGCCGGTGCTGCGGCAGGTCCGGGTTGTGCGCGAGGAGCGTGGAGACGGCGCTCGCCGAGGGGTCGTACGAGAGCCCCGCCCACTGCTCGGCGCCGACCACGCTGAACGGGTCGAGCTGGCCGGGGTCGCCGACGAACAGCGCGCGCTCGAACAGTCCCGCGACGGCGAGCAGTGCGTCCGAGCGCATCTGGTACGCCTCGTCGACGATGGCGTGCCCCCACGGCTCGACGCCCTGCACGTGCGCCCACTTCGCGGCCGTCGAGACGACGACGTCGAGCCCGGCCAGGTCGGCGGCGCGGGAGGACGTGCGGACGCTCTCCAGGGCGTCGAGCGCGGGGTCGTACGGGTCGGAGTCGCTGCTGTGCAGCCGGCCGACCGGCAGGTCTGGGTCCTTCTCCGCGAGCCGCAGCACCAGGTCGTCGACCTGGGCGTTGGTCTGCGCGACCACCATCAGCGGCCGTCCCGCGGCGGCCAGTTCGCGGGCGGCCCGCACGACGAGCGTGGACTTGCCCGCGCCGGGCGGCGAGTCCACGACGACGCCGCGGCGGGTGCCGTGCAGGGTGTCGCGCAGGATCGCCCCGGTGGCCAGGGCCGCCGCCCTGCCGGGGTCCTCGCCCGGGTCGGCGACCGGCCCCGCGCTCCCCGGGTGCGGGGCCTGCCCCGCGCGGCCGGTCATCCGGCGCGTCCGTCGCGGCGCGCGGCCTGGCGCGGTCCTCCGCGGGCGCGGCGCGCGGCCGGCCGGGCGTGCGGCCGGCCGCCGCGTCGCACGGGAAGTCGACGTCTCACAGGAAGTCCTCCTCGGTGACCGGGTCGGGCTCGGGCGGCGTCCTGCGGGCGGCGTCCTCGGCAGCGCCGGACTCCGCCGCGGCGCCGGTGCCGGGGAGCGCCGGCCGCGCGGCGCCCTCCGGCGGGCCGCCGTGGGTCCACGGCGTGTCCTCGGGGTCCGGCAGCTTCGGGCCGCCGCGCACGTCGTGCTCGAACAGGGTCCACGCGATCACGTCGCCCTTCTCCGGCACCGAGCCCTCGGCGGGCGTCTTCGCACGCCCCATGCGGTCGGTGACGCGCAGCACCACCGTGCCGCGCGGGTCGCCGCGGCCCCCGTCGTCGGCGCCGCCGCCCGGCTCGGTCCCGTACCCCGCGAACACCGCGGTCTGCGCCTTGCCGTCGAGCGAGCGGAACACCTTGGCGCGCTCGCCGAGCTGCGGCGCGTCGTCCGTCCTGAGCGTCACCAGCGGGCGGGGTGCGGGGCGCTTGCCCTCGCTGTACTCCAGGACGACGTCCACCACCTCGCCGACGAACGCCTGCCCTGCGAGCCGGTGCGCGGCGAGCACCAGCGGGTCGTCGAGCGCCTCCGCGGCCTCCAGCTGGGCCTGGGCGGTCTCCCGCGCGGCGAGCTTGCGCGCCGCGGTCACCGCGTCGTCCGTGCGCGGCTGGGGCGGCTCACCGGCCCGCACCCGGTCCCGGTGGCCGGTGTACGACCAGCGGTCCCTGGTCCAGCGGTCGGCGACCCTGGAGCCCTCGGGCAGCTCGCCCAGCAGGTCGATGCCGCGCCACACGGCGTCCCAGGTGGGCCGCAGCACCTCGGCGAGCGCCCGCCTGATGTCGCGCTCGGCCGCCGTGGCCCTGGCGAGCTGCTCCTCCGCGTACGCGCCGTCCTGCGCCGCCTCGTGCGCCCTGCGGGCCAGGTCGTAGCGCTCGACGGCCGGGGCGAGCACGCGGTTGTCGAACGCCGGGTCGGTCGCGGGTCCCGCGGGCGGGCAGAGCAGCTGTCCTTGCGCGTCCCTGCCGGTCTCGGCGCGCAGCGCGGCCTCGGCCCCGGTGAGCCCTGCGGGCGGTTCGAGCCAGGCGAGGAGGGCGCCGAGGTGCTGGTCCTCCAGGTGGGACTGGCCGGTGGCCCAGTGGCGGCCGAGGAGGTCCGTCATGGCGAGCAGCAGGCAGGAGCCGGGGACGCGGGCCCGCTCCCCGTAGTGGGTGAGCCAGCGGCCGAGCAGCGGGACACGGGGCGGCGCGGGGTGGGCCGCGCCCGGGTCGTCCTCCGCGGTGCGCCGGAAGCGCATGGACCTGCCGAGCAGCCGCAGGAACTCGACGCCCGGCCCGTTCGGCACGATCAGCTGCGGCGCTTGTGCGCACAGCTCGACCTCGACCTTGACGCGCTTGCCGGTCTCCGGGTCGGTCTCGCCGCGCTCCGCGGGCTCCACGTCGTCCGCGTATGCCTCGATGACGGGCAGGACCGCGTCCGCGAGCTCGGCGAGGAAGGCGAACCGCAGGTCGCGGTCGCGCGGCTGGGCCACCGTCAGCAGCCGGGGCGCGTCCCTGTCGGTGCCGACGAGCGCGCCGAGCGGCGCCCCGGCCTCGCCCGCCGTGGTCAGGGGTACGAGGACGAGCGGGCGGTGCGCGAGGTGGCGGTGGCGGACGGTCGTGAGCGGCGCCGCCCTCCCGGTGTCGACGGCTTCGAGCCGTGCCAGCGTGCCGATCAGGGACATCAGGCACCTCCGGCGGCGGGCGCGTCCGCGCCGCGCCGGGTCCCGGCGAGCGCCTGCGTCCGCAGGGCCGCGGCCCTGCGCAGCGCGGCGACCGCGGGGTCGGCGGGGTCGCCCGCCTCGCCGCGCGCCGCGGCGAGGACCGCGCCGACGGTGGTGAGGCCGCCGAGGTCGCCCCGCACGCTCCGGCCGAGGGACTCCACGAGGCCCGCGCCGCGCGCCCGCTGCCTGCAGTGGAACGCCAGCTCGCAGGCGGCGAGGCACTCCGGCGCGTACGCGGCGGGCAGCGCCTCGACCGCGGCGGACAGCTCCTCGCCCGAGCGTCCCGACACGTCGAAGGACGCGCCCTCGGGCAGCGCGTCGGCGATGTCCTCGATCCGGGTGAGCCGGTCAAGCTGGCGGCGCGTCACCGCGAGCTGCTTGCGCACGTCCACGACGGACCCGGTGGGCAGGTTGGAGAAGTCCTTCGGGCACACGAGCAGCGCGCGGTCACCGGTCCGCGCGCCCTCGGTGCGCAGCGCGACGCGCTCAAGCGCGAGCACGTAGACCGCGGACTGGCGGGCGGCGGCGCCGACCTTCGCGGCGTCGGCAGAGCCGTCGATCACCGGGAACGACTTGATCTCGACCACCGTCCAGCGCCCGCCCGGGTCCACCACGACGGCGTCCGGCTCCAGACAGGCGGGCGAGCCCGCCACATCGAGCGCGAGCAGCGGATGGTCGAGCAGGGTCCATGCGCCCTCGTCCGCCGCCGCCCGGGTGGCCTCGCGCAGCGCGAGCGCCGTGCGCGCGACCCGGCCCTCGGGCCCCGCTGCCGCGAGGTCGGGCACCCGCGCGGCCTCGCCGTCCGCCGCCTCTCCCGGCGCGCCGAGGTGCTCCCGTACGAGCGCGAGCAGGGGGCGCCCGCCGTCCCCCTTGACCCGCGCCTCGAACGCGTTGCCCCGGGCGAACGCGAACTGCGACTGGCCGAACGGCGCGGGCGAGCCCAGCGCGTCGGCGAGCGCGCCCTTGTCCACGCCCGCGCCGTCGAGCAGCGCGCGGCGCCTGCAGCCGGGGTTGGCGGCGAGGGCGGCGAGCGCGCGTGCGTCGAGGGGGCGCGCGGCCACGCCGGGGCCGCGCAGCTCAGCGAGCCGGTGCCGCAGTGCCGTCGGTTTCGGCCCGTGCGCCGCGCTGCGCGCCTGCGGAGGTACTGCCGGTGCGGGTCCGCTGCCCTGGGAATCGCTCACCCGGCGAAGTCTCGCACCCGCCACGGACAATCGTGCCGCCCCGGCCCCCGGGGCGGGTCGTGAGACGGGCGAAGGCCGTCCGCAGCGGGTCGGTGAGCAGCGCGCCGACGGCCATCACGAAGACCCCGGCGACGGCGTCGAGCAGGTAGTGGTTGGCGGTGCCGACGACGACGAGCGTGATGACGACCGGATAGGCGGCGCCGAGCCACCGTACGGCCGGGGTCTTCGCGTGCCGCCACAGGACGGCGCCGCACCACAGCGCCCAGCCGACGTGCAGGCTCGGCATGGCCGCGTACTGGTTGGTGATGCCGCCGAGGCCGCGGGGCGCGCTGGCCTGGCCGCCCCACCAGCCGTAGGAGCTGTAGTGGGCCATGGTGTCGACGAAGCCGTACCCGGTGCCGAGCAGCCGGGGCGGCGCGGTCGGCACGAGGGTGAAGCCGATCAGGCCGAGCATCGTGGAGAGCATCAGCCAGGTGCGGGCCCTGCGGTAGTGGGCGGGCCTGCGGCGGTAGAGCCAGAGCAGGACGGCCGGGGTGACGACGTAGTGCAGGGAGGCGTAGACGAAGTCGGCGGGGACGCCGAGCACGGCGGTGCGGGTGAAGACGTGGTTGAGCAGGCGCTCGGGGTCGATCCGCAGGTGCTGCTCGATGTGGAGTATCGCGAGGCCGTGGTGGACGGCCCCGGATATGTCGCCCCGTACGAGGAGCCGGCCCGCGGAGTACGCGGCGTACACCACGGCGAGCAGCAGGATCTCGATCCACCACCGGAGCCCGGGGCGGTGTGCCCCCGGCCGGTCGGTGCCGCTCAGCGCGTACGACATTCGGACGTCTCCATGATGTTTTCATCTGCTTTTCGACCGCCCTTCAACCTACGGGGCGGACGGGCGCGCCGTGGGCCGGGGGGCGGGTACCGCCCGTGCGCCCCCTGTGGCGCGCGGGGCCGCGTGGCGGAGGACGCCGGTCGGTGCGTACGGGTTGCCCGGGACGGGCCGGGGGCTGCGGGACTGCGGGTGACGCAGGGCGGGTGGGGGGATGGCGCGTGGGTGGGTGGGGAGTGCCGCCTGGGCGGGTGGATGATGAGGGGACGTATGCCCACGATTTCCGGGAGAAGCCCTCGTATGCGCCTGTTCCTCGTCCGGCACGGCCGGACGGCCTGGTCGGTGTCCGGACAGCACACCGGGAGGACGGACGTCCCGCTGCTCGACGAGGGGCGCGCGGACGCGAAGGCGCTCGGCGCACGCCTGCACCGGGCGCCGTGGTCGGGGCTGCGCGGCGCGGAGGTCCGTACGAGCCCCCTCGCACGGGCCGCCGAGACCTGCGAGCTCGCGGGGTTCGGCGACCGGGCCGCCCGGTGGGACGCGCTGATGGAGTTCGACTACGGCGCCTACGAGGGCCGCACGCCCGCGCAGATCGCCGAGGCGCGCCCCGGCTGGTTCATCTGGCGCGACGGCGTGCCGGACGGCGAGAGCCTCGCGCAGGTCGCGGACCGCGCCGGCCTGGTGGTGGAGTGGGCCAGGTCGAAGGAGCGCGACGCGGTGGTCTTCGCGCACGGGCACATCCTGCGCGCGATCGGCGCGCGCTGGCTCGGCGAGCCGGTCGCGTTCGCCGCGCGGGTCCGGCTCGCGCCCGCCTCCCTCTCCGTCCTCGGCTGGGCGTACGGGGCCCCCGCGATCGAGGTGTGGAACGACACGGCGCACCTGGAGCAGGGCGCCTGAGCCCCGCCGCGGCCCACGGCCCTGACGCCCTCTTGCGCGGCGCGGGACAATGGACGGCGGTCCCCGGCGGACCGGGCGCGCCCCGGCACCTCCGGCGGTCCTGCACAGCGCGCGTGCGCACGGCGCAGAAGTGCGCACGGCGCAGAGGCACGACGAAAGGCATGGGCACACCATGGCGGATGCCGCCCCCGGCCGGCGCCGTATGAAGCCGGCTCCGCTCCTCTTCGAGCCCGCGGCTGCCGCCGCCGACCCGGACCGCTTCTTCGGCCTGGAGTCGATGGACGACCCGGCCGAGCTGCTCGACCGGTCGACGGAGCTGACGCTGTCCTTCCGCGCGGCGACGGACCGCGCCGTGGAGTTCCAGGCGGTCGCGGCGGCGCAGCTCGCCGACCCGCGCAGGTTCGACCGGCTGACGGCGGCGGCCATCGCCGAGCGCGCGGGCTGGACCGAGGACTACGCGAAGAAGATGGTCGAGTTCGGCCGCGATCTGCTCACCGGCACGTCCCCCGCCGACGAGGACTGAACCGGGGCCGTACGAAGGGGACACGGCGCGCGCCGCGCAGCCCCCGGCCGCGCGCCCCGTGCGCGCCCCCGGTGCACGTGCATCCGTACGCGCATCCGGCATATGCGGGTGGGCAGATTACGCCGCGTCCGCCGCGCCTGTCCCGGTTTTGCGCAACTCACGGCCACCTGCCCGTCACTCCAGGTAGACCTGGGTGCATGACCGCATGGCCGCGCACCGAGAAGCCCCTCGCCCACCGCCGCACCGACCTGCTGTCCTTGCTCGGCGAGGCCGAGCGCCAGCACACCGAGCGCGTCACCCAGGACGGCGCCGCCTGGCTGGCCTCGGCCGCGGCCTCGCCGCGCTCCGCGCTCGCGCTGTGGAACGCCCGTCCCGAGGCGCCGGAGGTGCTGCCCTGCGGCGCGGTCTTCGACGTCGTGAACCTCCCCACGGTCTTCGCCCGCCGGGTGCTCGACCGGCTCTGGTCCGAGGGCCCGGGCTCCGGCCCGGTGGCCGCGCACCGGGGCCGGGTGCTGCTGTTCGCGGCGCCCGGCACCGCGCAGCGGCTGCCCGCGCTGATCGGCTGGGAGGAGTGGGGCGGCACGGAGCGCACGGGCGGCGTGCCGCCGCTGCTGTGCCACGGCGCGGGCGACGCCGTGACGGTCCCGCCGCTCGCCCCTGCGCCGGGCCAGGGGCCGCGCTGGGTGGTCGCGCCCGACACCAGGGGGCCGTGGCTGCCGGGGCCCGAGGTGCTGCTGTGGGCCTGTGTGGGGGCCGCCCGCGCGACCTCCCGCGCCGCGGGCGGGCGGCCGGGCGCCGCGGCACGGCGCCGACCTGCTCCTTCGCCGTCCCGTATCGATTTTTCCTCGCACCGATCCGGGTGCTAAGGTCTACGACGTCAGCAGGCGCCGCTAGCTCAGTTGGTTAGAGCAGCTGACTCTTAATCAGCGGGTCCGGGGTTCGAGTCCCTGGCGGCGCACAGACAGCGAGAGGCCCCCACCGTGCGGTGGGGGCCTCTTGTGCGTGTCGCCGACCGGCCCCCTGCCGGGGCCCTACGCCCCGGCGCCGGTCGTGATCTTCACCGTCCACGCGCCGCTCGGGGTGCGGTCGGCCGCCTCGACGGTGACCCGCTCCCCCGGCACCGTGTAGGTCTCCCCGACGCCGAGGGGCGCGTCCGCGAGCGGCGGGTAGACGGAGGATCCCGCGCAGGCCGAGGTGTGCGGGTGGGTGTCGTAGACCTTCACGGGCCCGTCGCCCGACTCGGTGCCGCCGCGCACCCGGTAGATCAGTACGCCCTCGGTGCACGTGGTGGCGTCGTTGCCGACGGCCGCGCGCGCCTCCACGGCGATCGCGGAGTCCTCGCCCGTCCTGATCACGGCGAGCCGGGTGCCCGCCCGGCCCGCCACGGACCGGGGCGCGGAGACCGGTTCGAGCGTGAGCATGGTGGCGCCCGCACTCTGCACGCACCGCACCTGCCGGTCGTCCAGCCAGCCGAGCTTCCACTTCATCCAGCCGAAGAGGTCGGGCGCGAGGCCGAACTGGCTGCCCATCACGTCCCAGTCGCCGACGTAGGTGTCCCAGTCGCCCTTGCCGTCGGTGGGGCGGTGGTAGAGGTCGGGCAGGTCGAAGACGTGGCCGGTCTCGTGCGCCAGGACGTTGCGGTCCGGCGGATGGTGTTCGAACACGGTCACGATCCGCCCGATGTCGGTACCGTCCGCGCGCATCGGGCGGCTGAAGTTGACCACCTTGGTGGCGTCGGAGTCGACGCCCGGCGCGTCCGGGTCGGCCACGAGATAGACGACCTGGTACTTGGCGAAGTCCACGACGGGGTCGGCCACGCGCAGCGCGTCCCGCAGGTACATGTCGCGCCGCGACGGCGCCCAGTACCGCGTCATGCGGTAGGCGGTGGACGGGCGCGGCATCCGGAGCCAGTGCGCCCTCGGGTGGTCGCGCAGGACGAACCTCCCGTACGAGGAGCGGTTCCAGAAGACGCTGGTGGCGGGGAAGTGGTCGGCGGCCAGCTCGCGCGGGGTCGTGCGCGGCGTCGCGTCGGGGAACGACAGGAAGATCATCACCGCGTCGACGGGGTGGTCGGGGCGCACGTAGGAACCGTTCCAGGAGTCGAGGCCGAGGCTGTGGTGCGCCGCGGTGCGCGGCAGGGCGCACGCGGCGGGCGAGGCGGCGGCCTCCACGGTGGGCCCGGTGACCAGCGAGGTGGTGGTGAGCGCCATCAGCGAGGTGAGGGCGGCGGCCGCGCGGCGCAGACGCGGCCCGCCGACCCGCGGCGTGCGCGCGGGGCCCGGCTCCGATGCCCGGTGACGCTCCACAAGGACCTCCGGCCGTGGAAGGCGTGTGACGTCACCACCCTGTGATGTTCTGTGATGAGATGCCCGCTCAGAGGAACCAGGCGGGTGAGGGAACGGCCGTCCGTACGCCACTCGCACGGGCGCGTGCACGAGGGGGCGCGCGCCGGGGCAGCCGCGCCACCGGGACGCGACCAGTGACCCCCCGACCCGATCACGGAACGTCACAAACCGTCAGGACACGTGTGACCTGCGTCGCAGATATGCAGAAACGGTCATCCGGAGGACGGCCCCGCGCCGGATGGTCTCTCTGCGTTCCCGCGCCCGCCTCCCGGCAGCTGGAACGGCCCCCCGCGCGGGCTCTATGATCGGCTCACTTTCCCGGCCCGACCGTCCCAGACCCGTCCCTGTCCGACACGACTGCACCGCGGGAGCGAGCCGTGAGCGCAACCTCCGAAGAACCGCGATCGACGGCAGTCGCGGCGGACGGCGCCGCGCGCCCCGCGGACCGCACGGTCACGGATCGTCACCCGGTCGGCGGAGCCCGCCGGTCGGCGGGGCCAGGCGACTACCGGGCCGCCTTCCGCGCCGCGCGGCTCGCGATGGCCGTGCTCGACCGCGAGGGCACGGTCCTCAGCGCCAACGACGCCCTCGCCGAACTGCTCGGCGCCGCCGGCGCCCACCTGCCGGGGCAGGCGGCGGCCGACCTGGTCGACCTGGCGTCCGACGCCCGCACCTGGCACGCGTACCGCGAGGTGCTCCGCGGCGGCAGACGCCGGCTGCGTTGCACGCGCCTCATCAAGCACCCGGGCGGGCGGGCGGTGTGGGCCGAGGTCACCGTCGACCCCGTGCCGGAGACCGGCGGCGGTGCGCTGCTCGCGGTCACCGACATCAGCGACCGGCGCGAGCTCCAGGCGCGGCTGCGCCACCTGCAGATGCACGACCCGGTGACGCGGCTGCCCAACAGGGCCCTGTTCTTCGAGCGGCTGACGGCGGCTCTGGAGCCCGCCGGGCCGACGCGCGGCGCCGTCGGCACGGCGGTGCCCACGCCCGGCCGCCGCGCGGCCTGCGCCACGGGCCGCACCGCCGCAGCGGCCGCACAGGGCCGTCCCGCCGTGCCGGGCACCGACGACGATCCCACGGAGCGCGGCACCGGCCGCATCGGCCTGCTCTATCTGGACCTCGACGGCTTCAAGGCCGTCAACGACACCCTCGGCCACCGCACCGGCGACCGGCTGCTCGCCGCCGTCGCGCAGCGCCTCGTGGACTGCGCCGAGCACGCGGACCGCACCGGCGGCGGCCATCTGGTGGCGCGGCTCGGCGGCGACGAGTTCGCCGTCCTGGTGGAGGACTCGACCGGCACGGACCAGCTGACCTGCCTGGCGCGGAGCGTGCTCGACTGCCTCCAGCTGCCGTTCGACCTGGCGGGGCAGCGGCTCGCGCTGTCCGCCTCCATCGGCGTCGTGGAGCGCCCCTGCGAGTCCACCACGCCGACCGGCCTGATGCAGGCCGCCGACACCACGCTGTACTGGGCCAAGGCGGACGGCAAGGCCCGCTGGACGCTGTTCGACCCGGAGCGCAACGCGCACCGCATGACCCGTCAGGCGCTGGCGTCCTCGCTGCGGCCCGCGGTCGGGCGCGGCGAGTTCCGGCTGGAGTACCAGCCGCTGGTGCGCATGGCCGACAGCGCGGTGAAGGGCGTGGAGGCGCTGGTGCGCTGGCAGCACCCGCAGTTCGGCACGCTGACGCCGAATCGGTTCATCGGTCTGGCCGAGGAGGACGGCTCGATCGTGCAGCTCGGCAGCTGGATCCTGCGCACGGCGTGCCGGCAGGCGCGGAGCTGGCAGCTGGCGCATCCGGAGGCGGAGCCGCTGTTCGTCAGCGTCAACGTGGCGGTGCGGCAGGTGTGGGACTCCGACCTGGTGGCCGAGGTCGCGGACGTGCTCGCGGAGACCGGGCTGCGGCCCGAGCTGCTCCAGCTGGAGCTGACGGAGTCCGCCGTGATGGGCTCGGCAGGCCGCCCCCTCCAGGCGCTCCAGGCGCTGAGCGAGATGGGGGTGGGGATCGCCATCGACGACTTCGGCACGGGCTACTCGAACCTCGCCTACCTCAGCCGCCTGCCGGTGTCCGTGCTGAAGCTGGACGGCTCGTTCGTCCGGGGCTTCCGCTACGACGAGGGCGGTGCGCACCAGAGCCCGGCCGACGAGATGATCGTCGAGGCGCTGGTGCAGCTCGCGCACAAGCTGGGCCTGACGGTGACGGCGGAGTGCGTGGAGACGTCGGTGCAGGCCGAGCGGCTCCAGCAGATCGGCTGCGACACGGGCCAGGGCTGGCTGTACTCGCGCCCGGTGGCGCCCGAGCGCATCGGCGACCTGCTGGCCCGCCGCGCGACGGGCCCCGGCCTCTGCGGCTGACCGGACCGGGCGGCGCGCGCCGTCCCGTACGCCCTGGTAGCGACCTATGCCGATACCGCGCGGTAGGCGTCGATCTTCCGCTCCAGGGCGGCGAGGTGGCGCGTGGTCTCCTCCAGGCGGGCGACGACGCGGTCGCGGTGGGCCTCCAGCAGGCCGAGCCGCTCGGCGACGCTCGTCTGGGCGCGGTAGGCGGCCGCGTACTCCCTGATCTCCTGGATGGTCATGCCCGTGCCGCGCAGCATGGCGAGGCCCGCGAGCCAGGCGAGGTCGCGCGTGCCGTAGCCCCTGCGCCCGCCGGGGTCGCGGCGCGGCCGGGTCAGGGTCAGGCCCTCGCGCTCGTAGTAGCGGATGGTGTCGACGGTCGTGCCGAGCAGCTCGGCGGCGCGGCCGACGGGCACGCCCTCGGGACCGGCCTCGGGGACCGTGGGCAGCGGTACGCCGTCCATGCCCCGAGTGTCGCACTTGACCTGGAGCGCGGACCAGGTCGCAGGCTGGGGGCAGCGGCGTGGGAGGCCATGCCGGGGAAAGGACGAGATGAAACAGGTTGCTCTCGGGTCCCAGGGGCTGCGCGTCTCCGAGCTCGGTCTCGGCTGCATGGGCATGAGCGCGTTCTACGGCGACCGCGACGACGCCGAGTCGGTCGCGACGGTCCGCCGCGCGCTCGACCTCGGTGTGACCCTCTTCGACACCGCCGAGGTGTACGGGCCGTTCAGCAACGAGAAGCTGCTGCGCGAGGCGCTCGGCAGCCGGCGCGACGAGGTCGTGGTCGCCACCAAGTTCGGCCTGCGGATCGAGGACGACGGCACGGTGGTCGGGCCCGACGGGTCCCCCGCCTACGCCAGGCGGGCGCTTGAGCGGTCGCTGCGGCACCTCGGCACGGACCACGTGGACCTGTACTACCTGCACCGGGTCGACCCCGGCGTGCCGATCGAGGAGACAGTCGGCGGCATGGGCGAGCTGGTGGCCGAGGGGAAGGTCCGCCACATCGGCGTCTCGGAGACGTCGGCCGGGACGCTGCGGCGCGCGCACGCCGCATTCCCCGTCACCGCGATCCAGTCCGAGTACTCGCTGTTCGAGCGGGACGCGGAGCACAACGGCGTGCTGGACACCGCGCGCGAGCTCGGCATCGGCTTCGTGCCGTTCTCGCCGCTCGGCCGCGGGTTCCTCACCGGGACCTTCCAGACGCAGGCCGACCTGCCCGAGGGCGACGCCCGCCGCGGGCTGCCGCGCTTCGGCGAGGAGGCGATCGCGGCGAACCTGCGGGTCGTGGAGGCCCTGAGGCGGATCGCGGACCGCAAGGACTGCACCACCGCGCAGCTGGCGCTCGCCTGGACGGTCGCGGCGGGCACGGTCCCGATCCCCGGCACCAAGCGCCGGGCGCGGATCGAGGAGAACGTCGCGGCGACGGAGATCACGCTGACCGCGGAGGACCTCGCGGAGATCGACGCGGCCTCGCCGCACGGCGTCGCCACCGGCGCCCGCAACGTGGAGGCCGCGCTGGCCCGCGACCGCCGCTGACCTTCCGGCGGCCGCCGGCCCGCGGCTCAGCGGCGCGGCAGCCGCGCCGTCAGCGTGTACAGCCTGGTGGTCTGCGCCGCGTTCTGGTTGTCGTCGCTGACGAGCAGCAGCCGCAGGCGGCCGCCCGGCGCGCGGCCCGTGACGGCCATGCCCTCGATGTTGTCGAGCAGCGGGTTGGGCTGCGGCTGCTTCGCGGTGGCGCCGAGCGGCGGGCAGTCGCCGATGTCGGCGAGCAGGGTGCGGTGCACGGGCCGCACGGCGCGCTGCCCGGTCAGGTCGGTGATCCCCGAGGTGTCGGTGGCGCCCGCCGGGTCCGCCAGGTAGAGCCGTACGGTGTTGCCGACGCCCTCGGTGAAGCCGCGCTCCAGCACGAGCAGCCGCCCGTCGCCGGTGGGCGCGATGTCGGAGACGCCGAGCGGCTTGCCCGCCGCGTCGGTGTCGACCTGGAGTGCGTACTGCGGGCCGAGCCTGAAGTCGCCGTGGACGCGCGGCCGTTGCCAGGTCTGGAAGCGCACGAGGTCGGCCCGGTCGCCGCTGAGCGCGCCCTCCATGGAGGCGACGAGCGTGCGGCCGCCCGGCTGGAGCGCCAGGCCCTCGAAGGTCAGGTTGCCGGTGGCGCGCCCGGCGGGCGCGACCCGCAGCGGCGCGGGCACGGGCAGGCTGCCGAGGATGCGGGAGCCGTCGCGGCTGTAGCGGCGGACGGAGGGCTCGGTCTCGGAGGTGATGAGCCGGGTACCGTCGCGGTCGACGGCCAGGGCCTCGGAGTCGAGGGGCTGCCCGTGCTCGTCGGCGAGGGGCACGACCTTCGTGGGGCGCAGCGTCCTGGCGTCGAGGGTGAAGAGGGCGGAGCGGTCGGAGAGCGCGTCGACGGTGCCGTGCGCGTCGACGGCGAGCGCGGAGAGGTTGCCGACGAAGGCGGAGCCGAAGGTCGTCTTGTCGAGGTCGTCGGAGAAGCCGTCGATCCCGACGTCCGCGGAACAGGCGTGCCCCGCACCGGTGTCGGGCGGCAGGTGGCCGCCGCGCCCGTGCGCCTGGGCCGTGGTACCCGCGGCGGTGAGGCAGGCTGCGGTGGTCAGGGCGAAGGTCAGCCGGGCGAGGGCTCGGGGAAGGCGCACGGTCGGCACTTGGGCACTCCACGGTGGGCGGGCGGACGGACGCGTCCGACCACGGTGGGCGGGCGGACGCGTCCGATTCTGCGCCACCCGCCAGGGCCCCGGGGTGAACTCCCGGCGACCGGGGCCGAAACCGCGCCCGGCGCCGCCCCGGTGCGGGGCGCGTCGGCGGGCGCTCCTGCGGCGCGGTGGCGGTGTCGGGCCAGGGGTACGGTGGCGGTGTCAGGCCACGGGTGCGGCGCCGGGCAGTCCGTACGCGTCGGCGATCAGCTCGTAGCTGTGCAGGCGCACGGCCGCGGTGTGCGCGTTGGCGGTGATCATCAACTCGTCGGCGCCGGTGCGCTTCTGGAGGTCGTCGAGGCCGTCGCGCACCGCGTCGGGCGTGCCGTACACGATGTTGGTGAGCCAGCCGTCGACGAAGTCGCGCTCCATCTCGCTGAACGCGTACGCCTCCGCCTCCTCGGGCGTCGGGACGAGGCCGGGGCGGCCGGTGCGCAGCCGCACCATGGACAGGGCGCCCGTCATCACCTGGCGGTGTGCCTCCGCCTCGTCCTCGGCGGCCAGCGCGGCGACGCCGATCAGCGCGTACGGCTCCGACAGCACCTCGGAGGGGCGGAACGAGCTGCGGTACAGGTCGAGCGCGGGGACGGTGTTCTGCGCGGAGAAGTGGTGCGCGAAGGCGAACGGCAGGCCCAGCATGCCGGCGAGCTGCGCGCTGAAGCCCGAGGAGCCGAGCAGCCAGATCGGCGGGCGCCCCGCGGGCCCCTGCACGGGCCCCGGCACGGAGTGGATGCGGGCGTACGGGTGCCCGTCGGGGAAGGCGTCGTCGAGGAAGCGGGTCAGCTCGACCAGCTGCTGCGGGAAGTCGTCCGCGCCCTCGTTCAGCCGGTCGGTGCGGCGCAGCGCGGCGGCGGTGGCGCCGTCGGTGCCCGGGGCCCTGCCGAGCCCGAGGTCGACGCGTCCGGGGGCGAGGGCCTCCAGGGTGCCGAACTGCTCGGCGATCACGAGCGGTGCGTGGTTCGGCAGCATCACACCGCCGGAGCCGAGCCTGATCCTTTCGGTGTGCGCGGCGAGGTGCGAGAGGATCACCGCGGGCGAGGAGGACGCGATGCCGGGCATCGAGTGGTGCTCGGCGATCCAGTGGCGCAGATAGCCGCGCCGCTCGGCGAGCCGCGCCAGGGCGACGCTGTTGCGCAGCGCGTCCGTCGCGGTCGTGCCGGCGCCGACCGTGACCAGGTCGAGCACGGAGAGCGGCACGGGCGCCGTGCCCTGCGCCGTGCCTCGGATCGCGTCGGCTGTGGTGGCGTCGTCCGTCACGTTCGGGTCCTCCAGAGTGAGCCGTTCCTTACCGGGCGGCAGCGGAGGACGTCTCCGTTTTATTCCCGGTCCGCCGCCCCGGAGGTGCCCCCGGCCGCCGCGGCGGCCCGCAGGCCGACGCGGGCGACGGGATCCCGCCGCCCCACGGGCGTCTCGAATCCGCCGGGACATACCGCACAACACAAGGACACAGCACCCCAGCCGCACCACTTCCGGCCACCGGAACGTCTCCTTCCGGACACCGTTGGATTACAGCCGACGAGGCGGCCGCATAGAAGCCCGGGAGCGGGCAGGCGCCTGGCGAAGTCTGTCCGATCCCGAACACCGCCGAGGAGAATGCGAACCCATGGCTGATTTCCCGAACCTGTCCCGCCGGGGCTTCCTCAGCCGGTCCGCCGCCGTCGGCGGACTGCTCGTGGTACCCGGTGCCCTGGCCGCGTGCAGCAAAACCAACACCTCCGCCGGGTCGGGCGACGACGTGCTCGCCACGCTGCGCAAGCAGGGCTACGTGCGGGTCGCGTACGCGGGCGAGGCACCGTACGGCTACACGGAGGGCGGCGTCCTCAAGGGCGAGGCGCCCGCGCTGCACGCCCGGATATTCAAGGCGCTCGGCGTCGACAAGCTGAAGCCGACGCTCTCCGACTTCGACAGCCTGATCCCCGGCCTCCAGGCGGGCCGCTACGACGTGGTCAGCGCCGGCATGGCGATCACGCCCGAGCGGTGCGCCAACGTCCTGTTCTCCGAGCCGGAGTTCATATCCCCGACCGCCATCATGGTGAAGAAGGGGAACCCGAAGAAGATCACCGACCTGGCCTCGGCCAAGGCCGCGGGCGTCACCATCGGCGTGATGGCGGGCGCCGTCGAGGCGTCGTACGCGAAGGCAGCCGGCATCCCCGCGTCGAAGATCAAGACCCTCCAGAACCAGCAGGACGGCGCCGACGCCGTCAAGGGCGGCCGGGTGGACGCCTTCGTGCTCACCGGCATCTCGCTGCGCTGGCTCGCCAAGACCAACCCCACGCTCGAAGTGACGCCGACCTTCGTGCCCACACTGGACGGCAAGAAGCAGTTCAGCCCCGGCGGCGCCGCCTTCCAGAAGGGCAACGAGGCGCTGCGCGACGCCTTCAACACCCAGCTGAAGAAGATCACCTCGAACAGGTCCGCGTACGTGGGCCTGCTGAACCCCTACGGCTTCACCGCCGCCGAGATCCCGCCGGCCACCCTCAAGACCGCCGACCTGTGCAAGGGCTGACCGGCACGGGACCGGAGGCGACATGAACACCTTCTTCACGGCTTTCTTCGACAATCTGCCGCAGGTGGTCTCGGGGCTCGGCGTGACCGCGGAGGCCACGGTGCTCGGCGCGCTGTTCGCGTTCGTGCTCTCCTTCGTACTGGGACTCGCGGCCGGGCACCGCAACATCGTCGTGCGCGGCGTGTCCCGCACGATCGTGGAGTTCTTCCGCGGCACCTCCCTCTATGTCCAGCTGTTCTGGCTCTACTTCGCGCTGCCGCTGCTCACCGGCTACCAGCTGACCGGCCTGTTCTGCGGTGTGGTCGCGTTCGCGCTCAACTTCGGCGCGTACGGCTCCGAGGTGGTGCGGGGCGGCATCAGCGCGGTGCCGCGCGCCCAGTGGGAGGCGGCCGTCGCGCTCAACCTCAGCCCGTACCAGCGGATGCGCCGGGTGATCCTGCCGCAGGCGCTCGCCCAGATGATCCCGTCCTTCACCAACCTGCTGATCCAGCTGCTGAAGGCGACGCCGCTGCTGTGGCTGATCTCCGCGGCCGACCTGATGACCGTGATCCAGCAGCTGCGCGACCGCACCGGTGAGTCGCTCGTCGCCTATCTCACGCTGCTGGTCTGCTACTTCGTCATCGCCTCGGTGCTGACATTCCTGATGAACCTCCTGGAGAAGGCCGCCAAGGCGCGCCTCGGCCAGCACACCGGCGCACGCGGCCTGTTCCGCAGCCGGAGCGCGGCCGCGGCCGAGTCCACGGCGGTGGCGGGGACTGGTGCGATGTGAACGGCGCTGCCTTCGACTGGGGCGCGGCGGGCGACGTACTCCCGCTGCTGCTCGACGGATTCCTGACCACCCTGCTCGCCACGGCGCTCGGCATCCTGCTGGCGGCCGTGCTCGGCCTGGTGATCGCGGTCGCCCGGCGCGGGCCCACCGCGCTCTCCGCACCGGTGCGCGCCGTCATGGAGTTCATCCGCGCCACCCCGCTGCTGGTGCAACTCGTCGGCGCGGCAACGGTGTTCTCCAGTGTGGACCCCTTGGTCATCGGTGTGGTCGTGCTCGGCATCCACTACGCCACCTACACCTCGGAGGTGTACAGGGCCGGCATCGACGCCGTGCCGAAGGGGCAGTGGGAGGCGTGCCGGGCGCTGTCGCTCTCGCCGCGCCGCACCTGGCAGGCCGTGGTCCTGCCGCAGGCGGTGCGCAACGTCCTCCCGGCCCTGGGCAACTACGCCATCTCGATGTTCAAGGAGACGCCGTTCCTCGCCGTCATCACCGTCGAGGAGATGGTCTTCAAGGCCCGGCAGTACGGGTCCGAGCACTTCGCGTACACGGAGGCGTTCACGCTCGCGGGGCTGATCTTCCTGGTCGCGAGCTACCCCACGTCGCTGCTGATGAGAAAGCTGGAGAAGCGCCTTGGCCACTGACCCGACGCAGAAGACGACCGACGCGGGCGGCCCCCTCGGCAAGGCGGCGCCCGCCGCCGCGCCGCCGCGCGCCGACACCCCGATGATCCGCTTCGAGGAGGTGGAGAAGCGCTACGGCGACCATCTTGTCCTCGACAAGCTGGACTTCGAGGTCACCCGGGGCGAGCACGTCACCCTGATCGGCCCGAGCGGCTCGGGCAAGACGACCATCCTGCGGCTGCTGATGACGCTGGAGCGGCCGAGCGGCGGGGTGATCTGGGTGGACGGCGAGCCGCTGTCCCACGCCAGGACGCCGGGCGGCGGCCTCAAGCCCGCCACCGAGAAGCAGCTGCGGGAGTCCCGCCGGAAGATCGGCATGGTCTTCCAGCAGTTCAACCTCTTCCCCAACATGAACGTGCTGCGCAACATCACCGAGGCGCCGGTCACCGTCCTCGGCACGGACCGCGGCGAGGCCGAGGCCCGCGCCATCGAGCTGCTCGACCTGGTCGGGCTCGGCGACAAGGTCGACGCCCACCCGACCCAGCTCTCCGGCGGCCAGCAGCAGCGCGTCGCGATCGCCCGCGCGCTCGCCATGCGCCCCGACGTCCTGCTGCTCGACGAGGTCACCTCGGCGCTCGACCCCGAGCTGGTGGCGGGCGTGCTCGACCTGCTGCGGCAGATCGCCCGCGACACGGACATCACCATGCTCTGCGTCACCCACGAGATGAACTTCGCGCGGGACGTCTCCGATCAGGTACTGATGTTCGACTCGGGCCGGATCGTGGAGCAGGGCCCGCCGGAGAAGATCTTCTCCGACCCCGAGCACCAGCGCACCCGCGAGTTCCTGAACGCGGTGCTCTAGACGCCCCTGCCCCGGGCCCGCCCGTCAGGGCGACGGGCGGGCGGGCCCGGGGCGCGGCGCGCCCGAGGGCGCCCGCGGGCCCAATTCACCGTTCGCCACGGCCCGTCGGGGCCGCCCGTGGTTATCGTTGACCCCTGGCGCGCCGCGGGGCCGAAGGCCCTGGGCACGCCGGCGGCAGAGGACAGCGGGCAGAGGGGGGAGCACGGTGGTCGCACCGGAGCCGGTCGTGCCGTTCCACTCGGTGCACTACGTGCTGCGCGTACTGGAGGCCGTCTTCCGGCACCCGGACGGCGCCACCAGGGAGCAGCTGGCACGCGAGTGCGGGCTGCCCGCGGCACACCTGTCGCCGCTGCTCGCGCTGTTGTGCCGCGAGGAGTACGTGGAGCGGCTGGCCGACGACACCTATGCGGCGGGCGACGCGCTCGCGCTGCTCGGTTCGGGCAGCGGGCGCGGCATGGCGGGCAGGCTCCAGGAGGCGCTGGCCAGGCTGCGGGACTCGCTGGGCGCCGCCGTCTACATCAGCCGCTACATCGACGGCGAGATACGGGTCACGCAGATGGCCGCGGGGCCCGGCACGCCGCCGGTGCGCGAGTGGGTCGAGTTCAGCGCGGCCGCGCACGCCAGCGCGGTCGGCAAGTGCCTGCTCACCCAGCTCGACCGGGAGAGCCGCAGGGACCATCTGGCCCGGCACAAGACGGCGCGGCTCACCTCGCACACGATCACCAGCGAGCAGGCGCTCCTGTCCCGCCTCGAAAGCCGGCCGCCCACGGCCCCGGTCCTCGACCTCCAGGAGTACGCGGTCGGCACGGTCTGCGCGGCCGTCCCCCTGGCCGCGGGCCCCGCGGTCGGCGCGCTCGCCCTGTCCCTGCCCGTCGAGCGTGCACACCGGCTGCGCGCCGCCGCTGCCGCGCTCCACCGCGAGGCGGCGCCGCTCGCGCTGACCCTCACCGTCGCGGGCGCCTCCGCCTGAGGCCGGTCGGCCGTGGTCACGAGCACCCCCGGGGACCAGGTAGGATGACTATGTCAGCACGCGCCGCTAGCTCAGTTGGTTAGAGCAGCTGACTCTTAATCAGCGGGTCCGGGGTTCGAGTCCCTGGCGGCGCACTGCACGGCGAGGGCCGTGGACCGGGTCACCGGTCCACGGCCCTCGTGGCGTTCCGGGTCAGCGCTCGCCCGGCCCCCCGGCCCGCCCGGTGCAGAACGCCACCGTGAGGTCCTTGACCAGCGCCTTGCGCTCGTAGTCGTCCAGCTCGACGAGGCCGCGCGCGGTGAGCCGGTGGACCGTCTCGTCCACCGCGTCGACCACGGCGGTCAGCACGGTGTCGCGGTGCCGGGCGTCGAGCGCGGCGATCCGGCTGCGCTGCATCGCGTCCGCGATCTCCGGCGCGTACTCGATGCGGGTGGGCTGCGCGGAGAACACCTCGATCCCGGCGGGCCTGCACTCGGCGCCCAGCACCCGGGTCAGCGAGTCCCCGACCGCCTCCGCGTTGCGCAGCGTCGGCGAGGCGCCGTGGAACGCGTCGGCGGGCAGCTGCGACAGCACGCGCGCGAGCGCCGCCTCGACCTGCTCGCGCAGGTACTCCTCGTGGTCGCGGATGCCGAGCGTCGCGCGCACGGTGTCCCGTACCCGCCACACCACGAGGACGACGACGCGCAGCGCGGTGCCGTTGGCGTCCATCGCCGGCATCGGCTCCGAGCGCCAGTGCCGCAGCCGCACGTCGACCCTGCGGCGCAGCAGCAGCGGGCTGATCCACAGCAGTCCGGTGCGGCGCACGCTGCCGCGGTACTCGCCGAACAGGGTCAGCACCAGCGCGTGCCCGAGCCTGCCGCGGCTGAGGCCGCCGAGCGTGAACAGCAGCACGACCACGCCGAGCGTCAGCAGCAGCCACCGCCCGATGCCGATCCCCGCGTACGGGTGCGGGGCAAGCCCCGCCATGCCGGTCAGCACGTCGGGCAGGGCGCCGGCGCGCCACAGCAGCGCGAGGCAGCCGGACAGGGTGAGCGCCCCGGCGAACGCGGCGGCCCACCCCGGCAGCACGGGCCCCGGGCGCTCGGTGATCCCGGGGTCGACCGGCGGCCCTGGCCGCGCCGGCGCCCCGGTGCGGCGGATCCTCGGCTGCTCCCCGGTGCCGAGGCGCCGCCCGACGACGGTGGGTGCGCGGCGGGCCGCCGGGTCGACCTCGTCCCTGAAGAGGAGGTGCACGGGGATCTCGTGGGTGGCCTCCCCCACGATGAGCGGGCTGCGCCGGGGCCCGCCGGCCTGCCTGCCGTGCCCGCCGACCGCGCCGACCAGCGCTTCGCCGTCGCCCGGCCGGTCGGCGAAGGCCCAGTCGCCCGCGCCGGCCCGCGCGGGCCCGTCGGGCGCGGGGTCGGGCGCGTCAGGCGCGGGATCGGGCCCGTCTGGCGCGGAGTCGGGCACGTCGGGCGCGGGATCGGGCGCGTCGGGCGCGGGATCGGGCGCGTCGGGCGCGGGATCGGGCGCGTCGGGCGCGTCCACCGCGGCCGCTTCCCCAGGCCTGTCCGCCACCACAGGCCCGTCCGCCACCACGCCGGAGTCAGCGGGCGCGCCCGCGGGCCCGGGTACGGCGGCCTGCCCGCCCGCGGCCGCGTCGGCTTCCGGGTGCGGGGCCCCCGGGACGCCGGGGGCCTCGTCGCCGCCCGCCGGGTCCGTGGCGGCGGGGGCTTCCGCCACCGCCCCCGGTACGCCGGAGGCCGCGGGGGCCCGCCCCGCCGATCCCGCACCGGCCGGTCCCGAATCCGCCGGGGGCGGCGTGCTCACGGCCGCCGCGGCGGCGGGCCCGGCGCCGCCCGCGTGCTCCTGGCGCGGCGCCGTGCCGTCCGCCGGGCGCTCTCCGTCCGCGGGTGCCGCAAACACGGGGGACTCCGGTGGCGGGGTGTCGCCGGGCGGGGTGGTCGTCGTCATGCTTTCCTCCGTCACGCGAACAGTCGTCGCCATGTCTCGGGGCCCGGGTAGCCGTCCGCCGCGCTGCCGGTCCACCCCAGCGCCCGCTGGAACGCGGCCGTGTTCCTGCGGTCGGCCTCGCCCCACGTGCGGCTCGGGCCCTCGGTGTACGCGGCGCCGAAGCCCCGCTTCACGAGCTGCCTGCCGAGCTGCTCCACGTACGCGTTGGACTGCCCCGGCCTGAAGTACCCCTCGCCGGGGAAGGACGGCGCCTCGGGCGCGGCGGCGGGCGCGGGCGCCGCGTGGCCCGCGTGCGCCGCGGTGCCGCCGACGGCGGGGATGTCCTTGCCGAGGCCGAGGACGAGCAGCCGCCAGGTCGCGGGTCCTGGCAGCCCGTCCGCCTCCTTGCCCCGCCACCCCTGCGCCTGCTGGAACGCCTGGGTGGCGCGCCGGTCCGCCTCGCCCCAGCGCGGCCCCGGGCCCGTGGTGTAGAAGCGCTTGCCGCCGCGCGCCACGAGCAGCTCGCCGAGCCGGGTGACGTACGCGTTGTCCTTGCCCGGCCCGAACTTCGACGCGCCGGGGAACGCCGCCGACACCGCGGAGGCCGCGCCCGCCGTCTCCTCGACGACCCCCTTGTAGCGGTAGGCGACGTACTTGTCGGAGTTGGTCCAGTACGCCATGGGCGTGGTCTGCGCCCGCGTGTGCGGCGGGGTCTGCTCGTACGCCAGGTAGGAGTCGTGCGAGGCGTCGGCCCAGCCGCCGAAGACGGTGACGTGCGAGCCCTTGTTGGGGTCGGCGGGGTTGTGGAACAGCAGGATGTCGCCGGGCCTGAGGTCGGCGCGGTCGATCTTCACGCCGTACGCGGCGAGGCTCCCCGTCCACTCGTTCTTCGGCAGGTTCCACGCCATGGAGACATAGCCGGAGCAGTCCTGGCGGTAGCCGTCGGTCCAGTACTTGGTCATGCTGTACGGCACCTGCGCGTCGACCCACCTCTTGGCGCGGTCGATGATCTCCGCGCGGGTCGTCCTGCGCAGGTCGTGCGACGTGCCGTTGCCCTCGGGCCTGCCGTGCAGCGGGCCGCTGCCGCCCTGCGGGGTGTCGTAGTCGGTGTCGACCGCGCGGCTGTGCGGCACCGCGGCGCCCGCCGGGAGGTGCGCGGGGGCGGCGGAGGCGGCTGCGGCGCCGCAGCCCCAGGCGAGGCCCACCGCCGTGGCGAGGGCGACCGCACGCTGGGCGCCTGGCGCGCCCTCGCGGCCGACGCCGCAGGCCCGCTCCCTGCGTGCCTGCGCGCATCCCGCGCAGGGGCAGTCGAGAGCGGGCTCGTACTCTTCGAAGACCGGGACGGCCATGCGATCCCCTCCACGCTCGTCAGATGATGTGTGACGCGGTATCAAGAGCGTCAGTGTCTCAACTGCCCCAATACGTCGCATTCTGACGGATCAAAGGTAGTAAATCCGCCTTTGACGGGGCGTGGCACGCGGCAAAAGGCCCGGTTTGCCCAGGAAAGAGGCGTAGAGTGCGGACACCCCTCTGCGATACCGGCTGACGGCCCGTCGGCCGGCGGCCGGCGGCGCACCGCGTGCCGCACCCGTCCCGGCCGCGGCGCACGGCAGACACCTGGAGGCCCCCGCGCGGTGTGCGCGGGGGCCTCGCGGTCTCTGCCGCCGGGCGGGTTCCCCGGCGGGCGGCGCGGTCAGCGGGCGGCGGCCGTCGTGGTCCGCTCCCCTGCCCCGCGGCCCTTGCCCGTCCCGCCGCCCGGTGCCGCGTCCGTGACGCCGGTCAGGTACGCCGAGACGACGACGTTGGCCGTGTACTGGCGGGTCTTGCGGTCGAAGGTCCCCCCGCAGGTGATCAGCCGCAGGTCGGCCCTGGTCCGCTGGGCCGCGCCGTAGACCTTCGCGGCGTCGAAGTGCTTGCGCGTCACGACCTCCACGTCGTCGACGGTGAACTCGGCGACCGAGCCGTCGGCCCGCGTCACGCGCACCTTCTCGCCCGCCTTCGCCGCGCTCAGCCCGTAGAAGACCGCGGGCCTGGTCTCGGTGTCGACATGGCCGACGAGGACGGAGGTACCGACGGCGCCCGGCTGCGTACCGGCCTCGTACCAGCCGACCGTGCCGGGGGTGGAGTACGGCGGCGGGTCGACCGCGCCCGCGGCATCGAGCCCGCGCCCCGACACGGGCGCCGCGATGCCGAGCGCCGGGATGTCGAGGCGCCGGGGCAGTGCGGGGTCGAGGGGCCGGTGGGCGGGCGGCAGGGGCACGCCGAGCGGCCGGCCCACGGCGGCGATGTCGCCCGTGGCGGGCGCCGAGGCGCCGCCCGACGAGCCGTCGGCCGCGCCGCGGCCCCACATCCACAGGCCGAGCAGCAGCACGGCCCAGGCGACCCCCGTGATCAGGCGTCCGCCGCCGCGGCCGGGGGCCGCCGCGCCCTCTCCTTCGGACACGGTGGCCGCCTCAGTCCGCGTCCCGGGCGGCGGACGCGGCCGCGCGCCTGCGCTGCGTGGTGCGGTACGCCACGGTGACCGCGGCGACCGAGGCGAGGGCGAGCCCCGCGAGGGTGAAGGGGGTACCTGGGCCGGACTGCGTGGCACCCTCGGCCCGCGCGTCCTCGGCGTCGGCCGCGACGACCGCCGTGCCGCCGCCGCCCGCGTGCACCGGCGCGTGCGGGACCGGGTAGTCGTGGCCGCCGCCGACCACCTGGAAGTGGCCGACATTGCCGTGATGGTGACCGTCGCAGTCGACGCTGATGTCGTAACCGCCCGCGGCCATCCAGGACTTGACGGAGACGTCGCCGTACATGGTGTGCTGTGAGCCGCTGACCGTGACCGCCTGGGCGAACGCGCTCGATGTGACCTTGGCCCGGCCGTCCCGGCAGCCGTCGACCTTGATCTGGACCCGGCCCTGCGCCGCGATGGCGGTGGGCGTGACGGTGGCGGTGACACCGTCGTGCGCCTGGGCCGACGTGGCCCCGCAGACCGGGGCCGCGACGAGTATGACGGCCGCACTGGCGGCACGGAGAGCGAGCAGTCTTGAACGCATCGTGAACCTCCTCCTGACAGGAAGACTCACCCGCGCGCCGGGTTTCCGCATCCGCAGGGCCGTGGGCGCCTCACCCGTACGGCCCCGCGGTCACGGCGCCGACCTGGCCGTACGCCGCCTCAGACCAGGTCGATGAGGTCGGCGATCGAGTCGACGGTGTTCGACGGCCTGAAGGGGTACTTGTCGACGTCCTCGCGGGTGGTCACACCGCTCAGCACGAGGAACGTCTCGACCCCCGCTTCGAGGCCCGCGAGCACGTCGGTGTCCATCCGGTCGCCGATCATCGCGCTGGTCTCGGAGTGGGCGCCGATCGCGTTGAGGCCCGTGCGCATCATCAGCGGGTTGGGCTTGCCCGCGAAGTACGGCTCCTTGCCCGTGGCCTTGGTGATCAGGGAGGCCACGGCGCCCGCGGCGGGCAGCGGCCCCTCCATCGAGGGGCCCGTCGCGTCGGGGTTGGTGCAGATGAAGCGGGCGCCGCCGTTGATCAGCCGGATGGCGCGGGTGAGCGCCTCGAAGGAGTACGTGCGGGTCTCGCCGAGCACCACGTAGTCGGGGGCGTGGTCGGTGAGCACGTACCCGATGTCGTGCAGGGCGGTGGTCAGGCCCGCCTCGCCGATGACGTAAGCGGTGCCGCCGGGGCGCTGGTCCTCCAGGAACCGCGCGGTGGCGAGCGCCGAGGTCCAGATGTTCTCCACCGGCACCTGGAGCCCCATCCTGGCCAGCCGCGCCTGGAGGTCGCGCGGCGTGTAGATGGAGTTGTTGGTGAGGACGAGGAAGGGCTTGCCCGATTCGCGCAGCCGCTTCAGGAACTCGGCGGCGCCCGGGATCGGAACCCCTTCGTGCACGAGGACACCGTCCATGTCCGTGAGCCACGACTCGATGGGCTTGCGCTCTGCCACTGGCCTGATCTCCGCTCTGCGGTGGAAACGACACGCCCAGCCTAACGAGCCGGGAATCCTTCCACGATCGCCCTCCCGCGCAGGTCGTGCTCGCGGCGCGGGCCGTCGGCGGCCGGGGCGCACCGCCGCCGGCGCGCGTGGGGGTGCGCGCCGGAGCCGGTGCCGCAGGGGGCGGGGCGGCGCCGGGTCCCGTACGGCCGCGGGCTCTGCGGTGCTGGGGCCCGGCGGTGTTACGGGCGGGGCCCGACCACCTCGCCCGACGCGCCGTCCGTCACGGTGATGGCGGACGAGGGGCAGGAGTCGGCGACGTCGAGCAGCGCCTCGTCCTCGGGGGCGTCGCCCGCGTCCGGTGCGACGGTGGCGGTGGGGCCCTCCAGAGCGAAACGTTCCGGCGCGAGCGCCGCGCACATGCCGGAGCCGATGCAGACGTGGTCGTCGACCTCGATGTGCCAGCCGGCCACCCCGCTCACCACCCCACCGGCAGCGTGCGCGCGCCGCGCACCAGCATCTTCGACTTCCACTCCGGCTCTCCCGCGATCCGCAGCTGCGGCACCTTCGTCACCAGCGCGCGCAGCGCCTCCTGGAGCTCCATCCTGGCCAGCTGCGCGCCCAGGCAGTGGTGCACGCCGTGGCCGAAGCCGAGGTGCTGGTTGGCCGGGCGGTCGAAGCGGAGGGTGTCGGGGTCCTCGAACTTCGCCGGGTCCCGGTTGGCGGAGCCGAGGGAGACGAGCACCGGCTCGCCCCTGCGCACGAGCACCCCGCCCACCTCGATGTCCTCCTTCGCGTACCGGGGGAAGAAGCCGCCGGACGCCAGCGGGATGAACCGCATCAACTCCTCTACGGCACTGGGCACCAGGTCCGGGTCGTCGACCAACCGCTGCCACTCGTCGCGGTGTTCGAGCAGCGTCCACACCATGTTGGGGATCTGGGAGGCCGTGGTCTCGTGCCCCGCGACGAGGATCGCCAGGCAGAGGTTGGTCATCTCCTCCTCGCTCAGCCGGTCCTTGGCGTCGCGCGCCTCGATGAGCCCGGAGATCAGGTCGTCGCGCGGCTCGACGCGGCGCCGGGCGATGTACGTGGCGAGGTAGGACGTCAACTGCTTCTGGTTCTCCAGGAGTTCCTCGGAGCTCAGCCGGTCGGTCGACATCAGCGCGTCGCTCCAGACCCGGAACTTGGGCCGGTCCTGCGCCGGGACGCCGAGCATCTCGCAGATCACGGCGACGGGCAGCGGCAGCGCGAACGCGTCGACCAGGTCGGCCGGCGAGCCGGCCGCGACCATCCCGTCCAGCAGGTCGCCGGTGAGCCCCCGCACCCACGGGCGCAGCCCCTCGACCTGGTGGCGGGTGAAGGCCCGGGAGACGAGGGTGCGCAGCCGGGTGTGGTCCGGCGGGTCCATCGACAGGATGCTGGGCCGGGAGACGGCCGGGTTGTAGCGCGGCTCGCCCTCGTCGCCCACAGCCATGGCGCGGGAGAACCGCAGGTCGCCGAGGACGAACCGGGCGTCCTCGTAGCGCGTCGCGAGCCACGCGGGTCCGCCGTGCGGCAGCCGGACCCGGATCATCCCGGCGCCCTCCCTGGCGTCGGCGTACGCCTCGTGCAGTTGGAGCCCGCCGCCCTCGTTGAACGGGTACGGCACGGGCTCGGGAACGGAGACAGAGGCTGAGGTGGGGGGTGTGGTGCTCGTCAAGGCTCTCTCCCACGTGAACGTGGCGGACGGTGTGGACGGCCGCGCGGCACCCGGGAGGGCTCTTCGCACTCTCCGTGGCGCTCCGGCGACCGAACGTCTTGCAAGCAGACGCTTACAAGCTAGGCAGCCGCGCTCGCGGCAGTCAAGGCGTGCTCCGCACACCGCGCGGGGATACGGTGTGCGCGGGAGGACTTGTGGCTGAAACCGGACGCCCCGCGCGCCCCCGGGCGCGCGACGCGGCGGCGACGCGCAAGGCGCTGCTCGACGCCGCCGCCGAACTCTTCTTCGAACGCGGCTTCCAGCGCACCACGGTGCGCGACATCGCCGACCGCGCGGGCGCCAACCAGGCGCTGATCTTCCGGTACTTCGGCTCGAAGGCGGCGGTCTTCGAGGCGGTCGCCGCCCGCCTCGGACACGAGCAGCTCGACCGGACGCCGGTGGAGCGGCTGCTCGAAACCACCCTGCGCAGCATGGTGCAGGGCGAGCCGGGCAGGCGGCGCGACCACACGATGGTGACGTTCCTGCGCTCGCTCGGCACGGACGGCCCCGCGGCCGACATCGCCGAACAGCTCGGCGACGACTACGCCGCGGCCCTGGCGACACTGACCGACGCGCCGGACGCGCGGCTGCGCGCACAGCTGGTGCTCGCGTGGCTCGTGGGCATCGGGCTGGTCAGGGACGTGAGCCGGATCGAGCCCCTCAAGACGGCGAGCGCCGACGAGGTGGCGGACCTGTTCCTGAAGGCGGCGCGCACACTGCTCGAAGGAACCGATTAACTCCCGCGCCCGCGCGGCGGGTTCGGTGCGGCGCGCCGGGTCCTGAGCGCCGGGCGCGGCCCCGTCGCCCACGGCCGGCGCATGCGCTCGCGCGCCGCACGGGCAGTTCGGGGGCGAGCTCGCAGACGAGCCCGCCGAGCCCGCCGAGCCCGCCGAGCCAGGCGCCGGTGCACAGCACGGCGGCGTCGCAGGTGTGGGTGTCACCGTGGTCGTCGCGCACGGCCGTGCCGCCACCCGGCAGGTCCGCCACGTCGCGCACCTCGCGGCCGCCAAGGAAGGTGTATCTGCCGGTGGCGAGCAGCGCCTGCTTCAGGGCGAGTTGGGCGGTGCGCGGCTCGACGGCCGCGTCCCTGCGGCACCACAGCGCGGCCGCGGCCCTGCCTCCGCAGCCGCCCTTCGAGGAGCAGTTCGCACAGCGCCTGTCGCACCGTCTCGCGCGCCGCGCCGTACCGCGCGGCGAGGTCCCGTTCCGTCGGCAGCGGCTCACCCTCGCGCCACGCGTCGAGGAGCGCGGAGACCTGGGCCTTGACGGCGTAGTACTTGGGGACGCGGCCGTGCTCGGGGACCCCGGCGCGCACCGGCGCGCCCGGCGAGTGCAGATGGTGGGAGTCGAGGGGGTGTTCCACCGTGGGATGGTCGCACGCGCCGCGGCGGCGGCAGCGGCGGGTCAGCTCCTGCGGGTACGGCGCCGCTCCACCAGGACGACGATCCCGGCGCCCCCGGCGATCAGCCCCACGGCGGCGCCGGTACGGGCCAGGACCCCGGCGGCACCGGTCGCCGCGAGCTGCGGGGGCAGCGGCAGCGGGGACGTCCACGGGTCGGTGCCCGGGCCCGCGGGCATGCCGGGGGTGGCGGGGGCGGTGGAGCCGCCGGGTTCCGTGGAGCCCGCGGGGGCCGTGGGGGCGCCCGGCGTGGCCGGGGTGCCCGGCGGCCGGCCGCTCCCGCCGGGTGCGGTGTCCGCGTCTTCGCCGCCCGCCACCACGCGGAGGCGGTACGGCGCGGACGCGCCCACCCAGCCGCCGTCGTTCCCCTCGCGCTGCACGGCCGCGGCGCTTACGGTCACGGGTCCCTCGGGCGCGTCCCCGGCGAACGCGAGGCTCGCCTCCAGGCTGACGGTGCCGCGCGCGGGCACGGTGAGCCCGGTGGTGTCCCGGTCGACGACCCCGATGACCTCGTCCTCGTCCGAGGTGTGGAGCGGGAGGGTGCGCGGCACGCCGTGCCCGTCGGCGAGGCGGAGGGTGATCTGGGCCGCCGTCAGCCGGCGCCCGGCGCCGGTGACGACGAGGACGGGGTGCACATTGCGGCAGGCGCGGCGGGTGGTGTTGACGAGGTCGACGTACCAGGTCTGCGCGCCGCCGCCCGCCCGGTAGACGGCGGGGCCGCCGCGCAGCCGCGCCCGGATCGGGAAGTCGCGGGCGGCCGCCGCGCCGCAGAGCGGCACGGGGGCAGGCGCGCTCGCGACGGCACGCGCGGCCGGGGCCGGGTGCGGGGCCGCGGCCACGTGCGCCGGCGCGACGGCGGCGGCGAGACCGAGGGACAGGACGGCGGCACGGCGCAGGCGCATGGCAGCGTCTCCTCCACGGATCGCGGGCGGGACCCAGACGCTGCCACGCGGCGCAGGACTCCCCCGGCCACCACGACCACCAACGGCCCGAAAATCATACGAATAGGCCCCTTGGGGGTGGCCGGGTCAGCGGCGGGCGAGCCCGTCGATCATCAGCCCGAGGGTGAAGTCGAACCGCTCGTGCGGCTCGCCCGCGGTGAGCTCCGCCGCGTGCCGGGTGGTGTGCGGGAAGTCCGCCGCGGACAGCGCGGCGAGCCTGCCGCGCAGCTCCTCGCGGTCCCGCACCCACACCGTGTCGTCCTGCCCGGCACGCTGCCGCACGACCGAGAGCTCAAGGCAGTAGGCGGCCACGTACAGCAGGAGCGCGTCGGCGGCCCACGCGGCGGCACGCGGCGCGACGCCCCCGGCGAGCAGGAGCGCGAGCAGCCCCTCGCTCACCCGCAGGGCCGACAGGTCGGTGGGGGCCATGGCGAGCGCGGCGCGGGAGATCCCCGGGTACCGCAGGTACTGGTCGCGGACCTGCCGGCACACGTCGCGCACCCGGTCGCGCCAGGCCGCGGGGTCGGGCTCCGGCAGGGCGAGCCCCGCGCACAACCGCCCGATCAGCAGCTCGTCGAGGTCGGCCTTGTTGACGACGTGGGCGTAGAGCGAGGCGGGTCCCGTGTCGAGCGCGGCGGCCACCCTGCGCATGGTCAGCGCCTCGTAGCCGTCCGCGGCGACGAGGTCGAGCGCGGTGTCGACGACCTGCTCGACGGTGATCGGGACCGCGCGGCGCCGCGGGGCACGGGTGGCCGCCGCCGCTCGATCCTGCGGCTGGTGGCGGGCCACGCGTCGCTCTCTCGGGTTCACCGCGCCACTATAACTTGACGCGAACACTGTTCGTATATAGAACAGTGTTCGTGACGAAGGAACGGAAGAAGACGGACGGCCGCCGGAGCGGGACGGCGCGGGACACGGACGTGACCGTGGTGGGAGCAGGGCCCGTGGGACTCCTGCTCGCGGCGGAGCTGGCGCTCACCGGGGCCCGGGTGCAGGTGCTCGAACGGCTGGCGGAGCCCGATCGGACGATGAAGGCCGGGTCGATCAACGTGCCGACGGCCGAGGCGCTGGACCGCCGCGGGCTGCTGGCCGCGGCGGAGCGCGTGCAGCGCGAGGCGTTCGCGCGGATGGCGCCCGCGGGGCCCGGCGCGGGCCGGGGAGGCAGCGGTCGGCCCGTGCCGGGGGCGCGGTTCACCGGGCACTTCGCAGGGATGCCCCTCGACCCGGCCCTGGTGGACTGGGCGGATCCGGAGATCGCCGCGCACGCGGCGGCCGCGGGCGCCCGGGTGGTGCCGCAGCGGGAGCTCGAGGAGCTGCTGGCGGCGCACGCCGGGCGGCTCGGCGTGCCGGTGCGCCGCGGGGTGGAGGTCACCGGATGCGAGGACACCGGCGACGGCGTACGGGTCGCCACCGGCGCGGGCGCGCTGGACACCGGTTGGCTGGTCGGCTGCGACGGCGGGCACAGCACCGTGCGGCGCCTCGCGGGCATCGGCTTCCCCGGCACCGGCCCGGAACTCTCCGGGTATCTGGCGCTCGCCGACCTCGCCGACCCCTCGGTGCTCGCGGAGGGCTGGGTGTGGTCGGCCGAGGGCGCGTACCGCTACGGGCCGCAGCCGGGCCGGGTGGTCACCGTGGAGTTCGGCGCACCGCCGGCGGACCGCGCGGCCCCGGTGTCCCTCCAGGAGGTGCAGGCCGCCCTGCGCCGGGTCTCGGGCACGGACGTCACGCTCACCGCGCTGCGCGGCGCGGCGACCCGCTGGAGCGACAACGCGCGCCAGGCGGCGGCCTACCGGTCGGGCCGGGTGCTGCTCGCAGGCGACGCGGCGCACGTGCACTCGCCGTTCGGCGGCCAGGGGCTCAACCTCGGGGTCGGCGACGCGGTGAACCTCGGCTGGAAGCTGGGCGCCGTGGTCGCGGGCCTGGCGCCCGAAAGGCTGCTCGACACCTACGAGGCCGAGCGCCGCCCGCTCGGCGCCTGGGTGCTCGACTGGACGCGGGCGCAGAGCGCGGTGCTGCGCGGGGACGCCAGGTCGGCCGCGCTGCGGGAGGTCGTGGGCGGCCTGCTGGCCACGGGTGACGGTACGACGTACGCGGTCAAGAAACTCTCAGGCGTCACCCAGCGCCTCGCCCTGCCGGGGGACCATCCGCTGGTCGGCGCCCTCACCCCCGACCTGTGGCTGGCGGACGGCTCGCGGCTGGCCGACCACGGCCACGGCGGCGGCTTCCTGCTGCTCGACCGCACACCGGACGGCGCGTTCACCCGCGCCGCCGCGGCGTGGCACGGGCGGGTACGCGCGGTCACCGACGCACCCGGCGCGCCGGCGGCGCCCGCGGCGCCCATCGGGGTCCTGGTGCGGCCGGACGGCGTCGTCGCCTGGGCCGCCGACCCCGGCGCCGAGGACGCCGCCGGCCTCGACGCGGCCCTGCACCGCTGGGCGGGCCGCCAGGCGACGGCGTAGCCCGCCACCGCCATCGCCGCGCACGGCGGCCCGGGCCCGGCGCCGCGCGCGTCGCACCCGGCGCCACACGCCTCGTGGTCGGAGTCTCCGGCGCTCGGCCGGTCGGAGCCTCTAGCGCTCGGCGCCGTAGCGGAGGCCGTCGATGAGCAGGGCGACCATCCGCTCGTCCGCCGTGCGGTCCTCGCCACCCGTGCAGAGGCGGGACACGGCGTGCAGCAACTCCATGGGGGCGACGTCCCCGCGGACGCGGCCCGCGCACGCCGCCGCGTCGAGCAGGGTGCGCAGCGCGGGCTCGAAGCGCTCCTGGAAGTACGCGGGCAGCGGCTCGAACGCGGGGTTGCCCGAGTGCAGCGCCGCGGCGAGGCCGCGCTTGGTGCCGACGAACCCGGTGAACCGGTGCAGCCAGCGGGTGAGCGCGTCGAAGGGCTCGCACTCGGCGGCGAGCACGGCCGCCTCGGCCGCGCAGGCGTCGACCTCGTGCCGGAAGACGGCCGAGACCAGGTCGGAGCGCTCGGGGAAGTGGCGGTAGAAGGTGGCGAGGCCCACCCCTGCCCTGCCGGTGATCTCCCGCACCGGGGCGTCCACACCCGAGGTGAGGAAGACCTCCCGGGCCGCGGCGACCAGCGCGTCGATGCTCCGCTGCGCGTCGGCGCGCACGCGCCGCGTGCGCTCGGGTGGGGGCGCGCCCATGAGGACCCTCCGCTTGCTAAGTGAGAAGCCGTTCCGTATCGTCTAACCGAGAAGACGTTCCGCTTATGCGATCCTAGCACCGGAGGACAGCGATGAGGTATCGCACGCTCGGCCGCACCGGCATCCAGGTCAGCCCGTACTGCCTGGGGGCCATGATGTTCGGGGCCATCGGCAACCCGGACCACGAGGACGCGGTCCGCATCATCCACAGGGCCCTCGACTCCGGCATCAACTTCGTGGACACGGCCGACGTGTACTCGCAGGGGGAGTCGGAGGAGATCGTCGGCAAGGCGCTCAAGGGCAGGCGGGACGCGGTCGTGCTCGCCACCAAGGTGAACGGCGCCATGGGCGACGACCCCAACAGGCGCGGCACCTCGCGGCGCTGGATCATGACCGCGGTCGAGGACTCGCTGCGCCGCCTGGGCACCGACCACATCGACCTCTACCAGGTACACCGGCTCGACCCCACGGTCGACATCGAGGAGACCCTCTCGGCCCTCACCGACCTCGTGCGCAGCGGCAAGGTGCGCGCGATCGGCTCCTCGGCCTTCCCCGCGTCGGCGATCGTGGAGGCCCAGTGGGTTGCCGAGTCCCGGGGGTTCGAACGCTTCCGCACCGAGCAGCCCGCCTACTCGATCCTCGACCGCGGCATCGAGCGCGAGGTCCTGCCGGTGGCGCAGCGCTACGGCATGGGGGCGCTCGTGTGGAGCCCGCTGGCGCAGGGCATGCTGACCGGCCGCTACCGCAAGGGCCGGCCCGCGCAGACACACCGCGGCGGACTGTTCAGGCACTACACGGACGAGCGCCGCCTGGACGCCGTCGAGCGGCTGATCCCGCTGGCCGGGCAGGCGGGCCTGAAGCTGACGCACCTGGCGATGGCGTTCGCGGTCGCCCACCCCGGCGTCACGTCGGCCATCATCGGACCGCGCACCATGGAGCACCTGGACGACCTGCTCGCGGGCGCCGACATCACCCTCGACGACGCCCTCCTCGACGAGATCGACGCGGTCGTCGCCCCCGGCACCAGTGCGGGCGAACTCGACATGGCCTACACACCCCCCGAGCTCCAGCACGCGCCGCTGCGCCGCCGCCCCCGCGAAGAACGCCCGGCCGCCTGAGCCGACGCGCGGAGGGTCGACGGCCCGGGGCTCCGCAGGGGTTACGGGGCGGCGGCCCAGGACCGGCGCCCGCCGCCGAGCGCGCGCCGCCGAGCCGTCGGGCCGTTCGGGCCGTTCGGACCGCTCGGACCGCTCGGACCGCTCGGGCCGTCGGGCCGCTCGGGCCGCTCGGGCCGTCGGGCCGCTCGGGCCGTTCGGGCCGTTCGGACCGTCGGGCCGCTCGGGCCGTTCGGGCCGCTCGGGCCGTTCGGACCGTTCGGACCGTCGGGCCGCTCGGGCCGTTCGGGCCGCTCGGGCCGTTCGGACCGTTCGGACCGTCGGGCCGCTCGGGCCGTTCGGGCCGTTCGGGCCGTTCGGGCCGTTCGGGTCAGCGCAGGCGGTGGCCGAACAGCGGGGCGAGTACGAGGTGGGCCGCGCCCTCGGCGACCGGGCGCGCCCCGGCCTCGACGGCGGTGACCGGCACGGCACCGGGGGCACGCCCGGCGGGCCGCCCCGCAAGCACCGCGGCGACCCCTGCGGTGAACCGCTCCCGGTGCGCGGCGACCGTGCGCCCGCCGAGCACGACGCGGTCGATGTCGAGCAGCTCGACGAGGTTCGCCGCGCCCTCGCCCAGCACCCGCGCGGCCTCACCGAGGTCGCCGCGCGCGACGGCGGCCAGGCACAGCGCCTCAAGGCAGCCCCGGTAGCCGCAGCCGCAGGGCGGGCCGTCCAACTGGACGACCTGGTGGCCGAACTCGCCCGCCCCGGTCCGCGCGCCGCGGTGCAGCGCGCCGTCGAGCACCAGACCGGCGCCGAGCCCCGTACCGAGGTGCAGATACGCGAACGAGCCGCCACCGCCCCCCGGTGCGGCGAGCCCCAGCGCCGCCGCGTTGGTGTCCTTGTCGAGCGCCACGTGCAGCCCCAGCCGCTCGGCGAGCGCGGCCCGCAGCAGGAAACCGTCCCACTGCGGGAACCCCGTCACCCGGCCGGCCGTCCCGGCCGCGTGGTCGAGCGGCCCCGGCATGGCGACCCCGACCCCGAGCACCCCGCCCGGCGCCCCAGGACCGTCCGGGCCCGCCCGTTCCGCCGGTCCCGGCCGCGCCGCGGCCCGCACCTCCGCGACCCGCCGCACCGCGGCGGCCAGTACCTCTCCGGGCGGCGCGCCGAGGTCGAGCGGCCCCGCGGCGGCGGCCACCGGCCGGCCCGCGAGGTCGACCAGGACGGCCGTGGCCTCGTCCCGGTCCAGGTGCAGGCCGACCGCGTGCGCGGCGCCGGGGACGAGGCGCAGGACCGTGCGCGGCTTGCCGCCCGTGGAGGCGCGGAAGCCCGCGTCCGCCGCGAGCCCCTCCGCCCGGAGCCTCGCGGTGATCTTGCTGACGGCCTGCGGGGTGAGGCCCGTGCGCTCGGCGAGCTCCAGCCGACTGATGCCCTCGTCCGCCGCGGCGCGCAGCAGGCCGAGCACCAGGGCGGTGTTGTGCCCGCGCAGCACCGGCAGATTGGCGCCCGAGGCGGGCGGCTTAGCCGCTGCGGGGCCCGCGGGCCCGGGCACCGCGGGCCCTGCGGCGGCGGGCTCGGGGCCAGGGCCGCGCCGGGCGGGCTGGTGGGGATCCGTGCCGTTCATCGCCGCCATTCTCCCGCGCTCTTGCACTTTGGCAACAGCGTTGCTTAAGTGGAACCATGACTGGCAGCATGACCGGCACATCCGACCGCCCCCTCAGGGTCGGACTCGTGGGGTACGGCCTCGCGGGTTCCGTCTTCCACGCACCGCTGATCGCCGCCACCGAGGGCCTCGCCCTCGACACGGTCGTCACGTCGAGCGAGGAGCGCCGCGCCCAGGCGCGCGCCGAGTTCCCCACCGTGCGGTTCGCCGCCTCTCCCGACGAGCTCTGGCAGCGCGCCGACGAGCTGGACCTCGTCGTCATCGCCTCGCCGAACAAGACCCACGTGCCCCTCGCCACCGCGGCGCTCGAATCCGGCCTGCCGGTCGTCGTCGACAAGCCGGTCGCGGGGACGGCCGCAGACGCCAGGGCGCTCGGCGCGCTCGCGGCGGAGCGCGGGCTGCTGCTCTCCGTCTTCCAGAACCGCCGCTGGGACAACGACTTCCTCACCCTCAGGAACCTCGTCGACGCCGGTGATCTCGGCGAGGTGCAGCGCTTCGAGTCCCGCTTCGAGCGCTGGCGCCCGCAGCTCAAGGGCGGCTGGCGCGAGTCCGGCGCCCCCGAGGAGATCGGCGGCCTGCTCTACGACCTGGGCAGCCATGTCGTCGACCAGGCGCTCACCCTGTTCGGCCCGGTGCGCCTCGTCTACGCGGAGTCCGACGTGCGCCGCCCCGGCGCCGAGGCCGACGACGACACCTTCTTCGCCCTCACCCACACCTCGGGCGTCCGCTCGCACCTCTATGTCAGCGCCACCACCGCCCAGCTCGGCCCGCGCTTCCGCGTCCTCGGGTCGACCGCGGGCTTCGTGAAGTACGGGCTCGACCCCCAGGAGTCCGCCCTGCGCGAGGGCCGCCGCCCCGGGGCGGCCGGCGACGCGCCCTGGGGCGTGGAGCCCGAGTCCCAGTGGGGCAGGCTCGGCGCGGGCGAGTCGCCGCTGACCGGCGGCGGCACGCCCGTACCCACGGTCCACGGCGACTACCCCGCGTACTACGCAGCCGTCGCCGCGGCCCTGCGCGACGGCGGCGCGCCGCCCGTCACTGCGGAGCAGGCCGCGGCGACCCTGGACGTCCTCGAAGCCGCGCGCCGCTCCGCGCGCGAGGGCACCGCCGTCCGGCTGGAGGCCACCGCATGAGCCCCGCGCCCGCCCGCAAGGAGCTGCCCTCCGCCGTCGAGTTGGAGGCCGAGGCCGCCGACCTCGTGCTCCCACGCTTCGGCCACGACGAGGCATGGCGCCTCGGCTCGCTGCTGGTCGAACTGGCCCGCGCCCGGCGCGCCCCGGTGGCGATCGACATCCACCAGGGCGCCCAGCAGCTCTTTCACTGCGCGCTGCCCGGGTCGAGCGCCGACAACGACGGCTGGATCGAGCGGAAGCGCCGCGTCGTGGAGCGCTACGGCGCCGCATCGCTGCTGGTGGGAGCCCGCTTCCGGGCCAAGGGCCAGACCTTCGAGGAGTCCTCCCGGCTCGACCCGGCCCACTATGCGGCCCACGGCGGCTGCGTACCGCTCGTCGTCGGCGGCGCGGGCATGGTCGGCACCGTCACCGTCTCCGGCCTCCCGCAGGCCGAGGACCACGCACTGGTGGTGGAGGCCCTGCGCACCCTGCGCGCCGAACTCTGAAGACCCGCGCCCCGTCTCACGCCGCGCCGCCCCGGCCGACGCCCCCACCGGCCTCCGGTCGCGCGAGCCCGGTGGGACGCGGTGGGCCCGGTGGGACGCGGTGGGCCCGGTGGGACGCGGTGGGCCCGGTGGGACGCGGTGGGCCCGGTGGGCGCCCTGGGCGGGGCGCCCGCCGGGCGGTCAGGCGTCCTTGAACTGCTGGCGCTGCCTGCCCAGTCCCTCGATCTCCAGCTCCACGACATCGCCCGAGCGCAGATAGGGCTTCGGCTCCGGCTGGCCGAGCGCCACCCCCGCGGGCGTGCCAGTGTTGATGACATCGCCCGGGTAGAGCGTCATGAACTGGCTGACGTACCGGACGATCTCCGCGACGGGGAAGATCATGTCGGCGGTCGTGCCGTCCTGCCTGGTCTCGCCGTTGACGCTGAGCCTCAGCGAGAGCGCCTGCGGGTCGGGCACCTCGTCGGCCGTCACCAGCCAGGGGCCGAGGGGGTTGAACGTCTCGCAGTTCTTGCCCTTGTCCCACTGGCCGCCGCGCTCGATCTGGAACTCGCGCTCGGAGACGTCGTTGGACACGGCGTACGCGGCGACATGCCCGAGCGCCTCCTCCGCGGACTCCACGTACCGCGCGGTCCTGCCGATGACGACGGCGAGTTCGACCTCCCAGTCCGTCTTCACGCTCTTGCGCGGGATGAGGACCGTGTCCTCGGGTCCGACCACGGTGTCCGCCGCTTTGAAGAAGATGATCGGCTCGGACGGCGCCTGCGCGTTCGTCTCGCGGGCGTGGTCGTGGTAGTTGAGGCCGATGCAGACGATCTTCCCTATGCCGGTGAGCGGCGCGCCGGTCCGCTGCCCGCCTTCGAGCACGGGCAGCCCGCCTCCCGCCGCGGCGGCCCGGATGCGCTCAAGGGCCGCGTCATCGGCGAGGAGCGCGCCGTCGATGTCGGAGACGAGGCCCGACAGGTCCCGCAGGGTCGTACCGTCCTCGTCGAGCAGCGCGGGGCGCTCCGCACCCGCCGTACCGACACGCAGCAGCTTCATCGTTCCTGACTCCTCTTGGTCGAGCTGATCGAACTGGTCGAGCTGGTCGAACTGGCAGAGCTGGTCGAACTGGTTGAACTGGCGGGACCGGCCGGACCGGTCGGGCCGGCCCTGACCGATGGCACCGATGGCACCGACGGCACCGACGGCACCGGTCAGGTCGGGGGCCCGGTCCTGCCGGCGGGTGCGGCGGCCGGCAGGACCGGGCGGCCCCTCCCGTACAACCGGGCAATCCTTCCCATACATCGGATCTCTCCGCAAGGCCGCGTCTCACAGCCCGGTCACCGACGCGCCCGGCGCCGGGGCGGGACCGCCCCCGCACCGCCCGCTACACGGGGGCCGCGACCGCCCGCCGCGGCGCCTCCCGCTGGAGCAGATACCGCTCCGCCGCCGTCCACACCGTGCTCGTCACCACGTACAGCGCGGCGGCGAGCGGCACGACGGCGACCGTGACCAGGGTGAAGAAGGACAGCAGGGGCATGAGCCGCATCGCCCCGGCGACGGCCCCCGAGCCGGGGACCGAGGCGTCGACGAGCGGGGCCGCACCGGCCTGCTGCCGCCTGGCGCGCACGGCGCCGAACGTGGCGACCGCGCCGATGATCACGAAAAGCGCGGCATACACCAGGCCCGCCGGGCCGAACGGCCCGCCGCGCGCGAGGGCTTCGCTCCAGCGGTCCCCGAGGGGCGCGCCGAGCAGGGAGTGGCCGAGCAGTTCATTGGGACGTCCTCCGATCTCCGAGCTGTAGAACACGCGGTACATCAGGTAGAAGGCGGGCAGTTGCAGCAGCATCGGCAGGCACCCGGCGAGCGGGGAGACCTGCTCCTCCTCGTAGAGCCTCGTCGTCGCGCGCTGGAGCTTCTGCGGGTTCTTCGCATGGGTGCGGCGCAGCTCGGCCAGGCGCGGCGCGAGCTCGGCCCGCGCCCGCTGCGCACGGGCCGAGGCACGGGAGAGGGGGTGGGCGGCGAGGCGGACGAGGACGGTGAACAGGACGATGGCGACGGCCACCGCCGAGCCGTGGAACAGCGGCCCGAGCGGGCCTGCGAGAGCGTCCACCAGGCGGGCGAACGCGGAAATGATCGTGGACAAGGCTGTGCCCTCCGAGGGTCACGTCGAACCGGGCGAACCGGCCACGGACCGAAGTCGAACCGGCGTGGATGCGGCGTGACGGCCGGCGCGGGCAGCAGTCGTGCGCGGGCAGGCGGGCGGGCCCCTGCCCCCTCGCCTCGGGGTGGCGCACCGTGTGCCACCGGCGGAGACGGAGGAGGGGCGGGATCCGCAACGCCCGGCGCGAATGCCGGAGTTACGCGGCCGTCGGAGGGCGGCGGCCGGGCGCTCGGGGGCGGGTGCGCCCCCTGGCGTCGGGATCCCGCTGGGGAAGGAACGCGGTGCGTATCGCGCGGTCGCGCATGGCCGTGCGCACCCGGTGGCGCGGCACCGGCGGAGCCGTCCGGGCGGCGGCGACCACGCACAGCGCGAGCGCGACGCAGGCGGCGGCGGTCGCGGCGACCGCAACGGCCGAGGGCATCAGGAGGCCGGGCGAGGACAGCAGTATCTGGGCGAGCACCAGGAACACCAGGGCTCCGGACCACAGTCCGGACGACCGCACGCCACGCCGCGCGGAACTCTCCGCGCCCGCGCGGGACACCCGCGCCACCGATCGGCGCATCAGCACTCACCTCCCCCTTCCGGACCGGCACTTCGGACCGCCGCTCGGACTACCGCCCGGGCCGGCGATCCGGCGTGCCGCTCTCAGACTGCCACGGGCTTCAGACTGCCACGAGGGGGCCGCGGCCGTTTCCCGGGCCCTGTCTTCTTGGACACGCGCCGGCCGGAAACGTCACGCACCCGCGGCAACCGCATCCCCCTCGCCGGCTGCCCTACCCGCGCTCGACGTCGAGCCGGGTGAGGAGCCTGTGGGGCCGCAACAGGGCCCGGCTCACCGGGTTCTCCGGCTCCGGGTCGAGGTCGCGGCCCGGCACGAGGAGCACGTCCTCGACCGGCACGACGCGCCCACAGGCCGTGCACTGCCCGTGCGGGTCGAGCTGCGCGCCGCAGTCCGCGTGGACGAAGGAGCGCAGCGTCGGCACCCCGTCCACGTGCGCGGTCCCCCACGTGCCGAGCGACAGCAGGACCGGCCAGAGCGCGACCCCCCGCTCCGTCAGGACGTACTCGTCGCGCGGGGGCGACTCCTGGTACCTGCGCCTGTCCAGCACGCCCGCCTGTTCGAGGGCGCGGAGCCGCGCGGCCAGCACGGCGCGCGGGATGCCGAGGTGGGCCAGGAAGTCGTTGTACCGCGTCACGCCGTAGAAGGCGTCCCGCACGACCAGGAGCGTCCAGCGCTCGCCGATGACCTCAAGGGCGCGGGCGATGGAGCAGTGCTGCTGCGCGTAGTCCTTTCCCAGAGCCATGGCACCCACCCTACTCTCCTAGGTTCATTCATCGAACCTACCGTGTTACGGTCGTTCCGTTCGAAGGTTCGTTGAACGAACTCACAGCTCCCGTCCCCGGGCCCCTGTCACGGAGGCACAGCCATGCCCCGCCCTTCCGACCCCGTCACCACTGACGCCACTGACACCGCCGCCGTCACCGCCGCCACCCGCCCCCAGGAGGCCGCCGAGGGCAGGACCATGGCGCACCCCGGTGTCTCGCCGAACGCCCGCGGCACCCTGATCGCCACCCTGGCCGCGACCTTCGTGGCGCTGATGGGCTACACGGCGCCGCTGCTCACCGTGCCGGCGCTCGCCACCACCTTCCACACCTCGCTGTCGGCCCAGGCGTGGCTGCTCAACGGCACCCCGCTAGGCCTCGCCGCCCTGCTGCTGGTGGCCGGGGGCCTCGCCGACGACTTCGGCAGGCGCAGGGTGTTCCTCGCCGGGACCGTGACGCTCGCGGTCACCACGGCCCTCAGCGGCCTCACCGACGACACCCTCCTCTTCACCCTCACCCGCGTCGCCCAGGGCGCGGCGAGCGCGGCGATCCTCGCGACCAGCCTCGGCCTCATAGCCCACGCGTTCCCCGCGGGCCCCGCCCGCCTCAGGGCCACCGGGGCCTGGGGCGCCACCGTCAGCGGCGGCATCGCGCTCGGCCCGCTCCTGGCCGCCGCACTGAACGGTTTCGGCTGGCGCGTGCTCTACGCGGTGCTCGGCGTGGCCGCCCTCGCCGCGGGCGGCTACGCGTCCCGCGTCCTCTCGGAGTCGCGCGCGCCGCACCGCGCCCGCCCCGACCTGCCGGGCGCCGCGGCGCTCGGGCTCGCCTTCACCGCCCTGCTCACGGCGCTCACCCTGGGCCGCAACGGCTGGCTGTGCCCGTCCGTCCTGCTGCTCCTCGCCGCGACGGCCGCCCTGCTCGGCGTCTTCGCGCTGATCGAGCGGCGCACGGCCGCACCGCTGCTCGACCTGGGGCTGCTGCGGCACGCGCCGTTCCAGTCGTCGGTCATCGGGGCGCTGTTCACCGGGCTCGCGGTGATCGGGTTCTTCAGCTACCTGCCGGTGGTCGTGGAGGGCGCACTGCGCCTGTCCGTCCTCCAGACGGCGTGGATCGTACTGCTGTGGGCCGGGACCGCGGCGGTCGTCGCGTACCAGGCGAAGCGCCTGCACGCGCGGTTCGCCGTGCGGCACCAGATGGCGGCCGGGTTCCTCCTGCACGCCGTCGGCATCCTCGGCATGCTGGGCGCGGTCGGCGCGCTGTCCGAGGCGCGGCTGCTGCCCGGCGTGTTCGTCGCGGGGCTCGGCAGCGGGTTGCTGAACGCCGCGCTGCCCAGGCTGTCCGTCGAGTCGGTGCCCGCGCTGCGTACCGCGATGGGCTCGGGCGCGAACAACACGGCGCGCTACATCGGCTCGTCCGCGGGTGTCGCGCTGACGCTGGCGCTTGTCACATCGGCGGGCACCGCCGCCCACGGCCTGGACATCGCCATCGCGGTGATGGCCGGGGTGTCCGTGCTCGGCGCCCTGCTCGTCGTGGCGCTGCGCGGACGCGGGGCCGCGGCGGCCTGAGCGGCGCCGGCGGCGACGCGGGCGCCCCGAAGGTGGGCCCGCGGGACCTGGCCCCGCGAGCCCCCCGGTGGCGGCCGCCCCGACCAGCCGGGAGTCCTCCCACGGCGGGTGCCCCGACCCGGCGGGCGCCCCGACCCGGCAGCGGCCGCGACAGGACCCCACCGCCGCGCCGGGCGCCCGCCCGGCCTACGCCGCCTCCGCCCCGCCCAACCCGACCCCGTCGTCGGCGAGCACCTCGGCGTCGGGGCGGGTGTCCGTCGCTGCGGATGCGGCGCCGGCCCCCGCGTACGTGAGCGAGAGCGCCACCAGCAGGTTGGCGGCGAGCCCGACGATGCCCGCGTTCACGCCCCACACCGGGTCGTGGCCGCCGAAGACCAGCACGCACACCAGCGCCACTCCGGCCGCGAGGCCGCCGAGCCCCGCGACGAGCGTGAAGCGCCGCCACACCAGCCCCAGCAGCACCATCGGCAGGAGCTGCGCCATCCCCTCGTAGCTGATGAGCGACAGCCGCACGAGCGTGTCGGGTGCCGCGTACGTGAGGACGAGCGCGAGCCCGCCCGCGATCACCACCACGGCCCTCGCCGCCGCGCGCTGCCGCCGCTCGCCGCTCAGGCGCGGCACGAGCGACAGCACGCTCCTGCCCCACATCGTGCCGATGACCAGCATGAACACCGCCATCGGGACGATCGAGGAGAGCGCGGCCGCCACCCCGACCACACCCACGGCCCAGGCGGGCAGCGCGTCCACGACGAGCCGGAACAGCGCGAGATCCGCATCGGAACCCGCGAGTCCGGGAACCACGAAGGTCGCGGCGAGCCCCAGCAGCATCGGCACGAAGAGCAGCACGTTGTACGCGGGCAGGAACACCGCGTTCCGCCGCAGTGTGTCGGCGCTCCGCGCGCCGAGGTACCCTGCGACGGTCGTCGGGAAGATGACCACCGTCACCGCGTTCATCAGCGACGTGGTGACGAACCAGGCGGTGCCCATCGTGCTGTGCCCGTGGCCCGGCAGGGTCAGCCACGCGGACCGCTCCCGTACGACGCGGTGCAGGAAGTCCCCGTACCCGTCGAAGTAGTGCAGCGGCACGTACACCACGAGGAAGGCCAGGGTCCCGATCACCAGCACGTCCTTCAGCACCGAGACCCAGGCGCTGCCGCGCAGCCCGCTGACGACGACGAAGGCGGTGGTGACCGCGAAGCCGATGAAGTAGGCCCAGTCCAGGCTGATCGTGCCGTACGAGATGGTCGAGACGACCACCCCCATGCCGGTGATCTGGAGCTGGATGTACGGCAGCAGGAAGACCGTCGCGAGCAGCGCGGTCAGGGCGCCGAGCCAGGGCTTGCCGTACCGGTGGGCGATCAGGTCCGTGATGCCGACGAGACCGTGCCGCTTCGCGTACGACCAGAGCATCGGGCCCACCACGTACCCGACGGCGTAGCCGCAGGACATGTAGGCGATGACGTACAGGACCGGCGCCCCGAAGTCGTAGCCCCAGCCGGCGCCGCCGAGGTAGCTGAAGCTGGTGTAGCTCTCCCCCGCCATCAGCACCCAGATGAAGACGGCCCCCAGGCTCCGGCCGCCCACCGACCACTCGGTGATGCCGCCGCCCCGGCCGCGCCCGCGCACGGCGAGCAGGCCGAGGACGACGGTGAGGACCATGAAGGCCCCGAACACGGAGGTCGCGACGGCCGCGTTCACCGCTTCCCCCGCCCGGCAAGCGCCCTGCGGTCGCCCCGGTAGGCGGCCCAGACCGCGAACGGGGTGGCCACCACGGAGCCGAGCAGCCAGAACGCGAGGAACGGCAGGCCGCCGACCAGGGGATGGACCCGGTTCACCCAGGGCGGGGCGACCAGGAACAGCACAAAGGGGACGAGGAGCCAGAGGAGGTGGGGACGTCGTCGCAGCACCCGAGGACCCTAACCGCACGGCCGTGCACAAAGGAGCCCCGGACCTCACCCCCTCCTCCCACGCCGCAGCCCGTCTCCAGCAGTACGGTGTGGCCATGCGCCCCGACATGCCTGCCGACCACACGACGGAAGCCGAGCGCCTGCTGCGCACCGCGGCCCGCTACCCCGAGGACCAGGAGCCCCTGCTCCTCCAGGCGGCCGCCCACTTCGAACTGGCCGGCGCCAGAGACCGGGCCTCCGGGCTCTACGACCAGCTCCTCACGGCCGGGCAGGACCGGCCGGCCGCCGAGCACCCGCAGCTGGTGAAGGCGCTCAAGGCGGCCAACCTCTGGGAGATGGGCCACGAAGGGGAAGCTCGCGCGATCATGGACGGCGTCCAGCTCGCCGCCCCGCTCGAACCCACGCCGTGGGAGATCATCGCGGGCTGCCTGGAGCGGCACGACGAGCCCGAGGCCGCGCACGACATCTTCACCGAGGCGCTGAACCTGCTGCTGACGCCGGGCGAGGAGGTCCCGTACGCGACCCACGCGCTCCTCATCGGCCGCCACCGCACCCGCCGCGTGCTCGGCCTGCCCCACGACGCCTGGGACACGCTCGCCGACAAGGTCAACCCGACGTCCGTACCGCTCGACGAGCTCCACGACCCGAAGCGGCTGTGGGCGCTCGGCTCGGACAACCCTGACGAGCTCCAGGCCGAGATCAACCGGCTCCGCGCCGAACTCGGCTCGTACCGCACGGCCCTGTCGCGGCCCTTCCCCGTCGCGGTCCTGCACTGGCCCGAGGCCGAACTCGCCGAGCTGATCGCGGCGTACCCGCCGCTCGCCGAGGAGTACCCCTCCCACGAGATCCACCTGGCGCGCGTCGAGACCGCCCTGCGCGAGCTCGCCGCCGCCGGCACCCCCAATCTGGGCGTCGTCACCGGCACGGTCCCCTCGTACGAGGCCTTCGCGGCCTCCGAGGCGCTCCCGCCGACCACCGCCTCCCTGCTCCCCCTCTACGCCACCACCCTCGCCGCCCGCGGCCGCGCCGTCCCCTGGCCCCCGCCCCGCAACGCCACCTGCTGGTGCGCGTCGGGCAAGCCGTACCGCCTGTGCCACGGGGCGGCGTGAGGGCTCAGTCGGTCTTCCCCTCTCACCACGTCTGTCAGGGCAAGCTGGTAGAACGGCATGACTGGCGTCGGCGCGATGAGGGAGATGCGGGATAGTGGACACACGGGCTGGCTCTCCTGCTCTTGGCCTCTACGAGCAGTTGATCACCTTGCGGCTCGAAGAACGCTTGGCAGACCTCGACGGCACTGAAATACACGCCATTGAAAAGGTTGTGGGTACCGAATCAGTGCCACACGTACTGGCTCGCCATGTGGCCGAGACCGTGCGGGAAGTGCTTCAAAGACTGCCAGAATTGGAACGGGTTCACGCTGCGAACCACATCTTGGAAGCGATTAGCACACTACCGGGGGCGCGCGAGTGGGTCGACTTGGTCGCGAGCGGACCTCGTCAACTCCTAGCCTTGGCAAGGAGACATGCACCCGGCGTCTACGAGGTCCGTCCCGCTACTCCCCTCTCCGATGCAGCTCTGCTCACCAATGCACCTGAGGACCCAAGTCTTGGTTTCGAGTTGCGTGCCGAGCTCGCAACAGCAAACCGAGTTGACCTTTTGTGCGCCTTTGTAAAGTGGCATGGTATCCGCCTCTTGGAGAGCTCTCTTCGCTCCGCTAGGGACCGCGGCGTGCCGGTACGCGTGATTACTACAACGTACATGGGGGCCACTGAGCAGCGGGCGCTTGACCGCCTGGTGGAAGAGTTCGGGGCAGAAGTAAAAATTAATTATGAGATTCGCTCGACACGCCTCCATGCCAAGGCATGGCTCTTCCGGCGCGACTCCGGCTACGATACCGCCTACGTAGGCAGCTCGAATCTATCTCGTGCCGCGCTAGTAGACGGCTTGGAATGGAACGTCCGCCTCTCATCCATCGCAACTCCCGATGCCCTGCATAAGTTTGAGGCAACGTACGATTCCTACTGGAGTGAACCTGCCTTCAAAACATACAACCCAAATTCCGATGCATCACAGCTGAAACTGGCGCTTGATCAAGCAGCCATCGGTGACTCAGGCGCCAGCATCCGAAAGATCAGCCTTTCGGGCTTGGATGTTCGGCCTTATCCGCACCAGCAGGAAATGCTTGAACTTCTTGAGCTCGAACGGACCGTTCACAAGAGGAACAAAAATCTTTTGGTAGCGGCTACTGGCACCGGCAAGACAATCATGGCCGCTCTCGATTATAAGAATCTCCGCAAGAAGGCAGGAAGGGATCTTCGACTCCTTTTCATCGCCCATCGCAAGGAGATCCTCACTCAATCCCAGCGAGCATTCCAGGAAGTTCTCAGCGACGGAAATTTTGGGGAACAGCTCGCAGACGGCCAAGTCCCAGGTGACTGGAATCATGTTTTTGCTAGTGTCCAATCGCTGACACGTCGCTCGCTCGAAGACATCACCTCCGATCGTTTTGATGTCATTATTATCGATGAGTTTCACCACGGCACTGCAGATACCTATCGAAGGATTGTTGGGCACTTCAAGGCCAAAGAACTACTTGCGCTCACAGCGACACCTGAGCGCACAGACGGATTTACTATTCAAGACGAGTTCTTTGACGGGAGAATCGCCGCCGAAATGCGCCTATGGGAGGCGCTAGAAAAGGATCTCCTGACGCCATTTCATTATTTCGGAATCGCCGATTCAACCGACCTCTCTACCGTACGCTGGTCCCGCGGATCTTACGATAAAGAATCCCTCAGCGAAACGCTGACCGGAAACGAAAACCGCGCACGTACCATCATTAAGTCGGTGGTTGAAAAAGTGGCCGATCCTTGCCGTATGCGTGCTCTCGGATTCTGCGTAAGCGTTGCACACGCGCGCTATATGGCCGACTACTTTCAGCAGGCAGGAATTAATTCCGTCGCACTCTCAGGTGAGACACATCGCGATGACCGCGCAAAGGCACTGGCCGATCTTGCCGCAGGAAGAATTCAAGTCATCTTTTCAGTCGATCTTTTCAATGAAGGGCTGGACGTACCGAGCGTTGACACGCTTCTCCTGCTGCGCCCGACTTCCAGCGCCACACTCTTTCTGCAGCAACTGGGCCGTGGATTGCGTCGATGCGACGGGAAAGCCGTGCTGACCGTGTTGGACTTCATTGGCCAACACCGCCAGGAATTCCGTTTCGAGAATCAATTCAAAGCAATGACGGATCTGTCCAAGCGCCGTCTCATCTCTGCGATCGAGGCCGACTTCCCAAGACTCCCTTCCGGTTGCGCCATTATTCTTGAGAAGAAATCCAAGGAGCGTATCCTTCGGAATATTCGCCAGCAGGTGGAAGCCAATATAAGCCAGCTCGCCACGGAAGCACGTAGCTATCGCAGCTTGCGACTTGCAGAATACCTACAGGAAAGCGGGCGTGATATTTCGGAACTATATCGCGCCGGTCGCTCCTGGACTAAGGTACTACGCAAGGGTGGGCTGCTCTCTACGCCGGAAGTCCCCGGCGAGGGCGCACTACTAAAAAGAGTTTCAGCTTTCCTTCATGTCGATGACCCTGACCGGGTCGAAACCTACACTCGCCTTCTCGCAGAGGACGCACCGGCCTACCACGACCTATCAATGGAAGATCAATCATTTGCCCGCATGATGTTTTTCAATTTCTGGCCGGATGCAGGTGGATTCACCACGTACACAGCTGGGCTCAACGCACTGAGACCACAAGAAACTGTACGCGAAGAAGTGCGTCAAGTTCTTGCTTACAGTGGTAATCGCCTGAACCATCTCACTTCCTCATTGGACTCTACAGATAACGCTTTTCCACTCCGTATTCACGCCTCCTATAATCGATCAGAGATTCTTTCAGCAATCGGTGACGCGTCCATCGACGGTCACCTTCCTGCCAACTCTGGCGGCGGGGTGTGCTGGTGCCCTCGCACTCGAACAGACGCCCTACTGATCACACTTGAGAAGGACGAGAAGGACTTCTCCCCTCAGACGCGGTACAAGGATTACGCCCTCAGCGCCACACAATTTCACTGGGAATCCCAAGGCAGAACCTCCGAACATTCCTCAACAGGCTTGAGGTATCAAAAGCACAAGGCTCAAGGAAGCCAGGTTCTTTTGTTTGTCCGTCGGTTCAAGTACATCGACGGAACTCGCCCACAGCCTTGGATGTTTCTAGGCCGCGCCGACTACAACAGCCACAAGGGCAGCAATCCCATGGGCATCATCTGGGATCTCCATACGTCACTCCCAGCCGACGTGCAGACATACGCAATCATCGCCACCGCCTAACAGACGATCCAAGACACATACAGAGGAGGAGCGGCAGGTGGGCGAGCGTGGCGCGGGGCAACGGGGCCCGGGGCTCCGGCGGTTGAGTGTGGTGCGGCATGGGGAGAGCGTCGCGAACGCGGTGTTCGCGCGGGCCGTGGCCGCGGGGGACGCCGGGCTCGTGGTGGAGGGCACGGACGCGCAGGTGGGGCTGACGGAGCGCGGGGTGCGCGAGGCCGGGGCGCTGGGGCGGTGGCTCGCCGGGGCCGGCGCGGAGCGGCCCGGCCTCGCGGTGGTGTCGCCCTATGCGCGGGCGCTGCGGACCTGGGAGGAGATGGCGGGCGCGGCCGAGCGGGCGGGGGCCGAGGTGCCTGCGGCGCTGGTGGACGAGCGGCTGCGGGACCGGGAGACGGGGGTGCTCGAACTGCTGCCGCCGCCCGCCGTCGCGGCGCGCGCGCCCGAGGAGGCGGCGCGGCGCGAGCGCCTCGGGGACTGGTTCTACCGGCCGCCGGGCGGGGAGTCGCTCGCCGATGTGGTGCTGCGGGTACGGGACTTCCTCACGGAGCTGCGGGCGGAGCCGCCCTGCGCCCATGTCCTGCTGGTGGCCCACGACTCCGTGGCGGTCGCGGTCCGGCAGGTGCTCGCCGGCATCGGCGCACCGCCCCCGGCGGACGCGCCGGTGCCCAACGCCTCGGTGTCGGTGTGGGAGCGCGATCCCGGGGACGGCAACGGGGACGGTGCCGGGGACGGCGGGCGGCTGCGGCTCGTGGAGTTCGGCGGCGTACGGCATCTCGGCGCGGGGCACGGGCCCGGCCGCGGCCCGGGGGCGTGACGCCCGGCCGGGGCGTGCGGCGGGCCCGAGCCGCGGGCTGCGTCCGGGAGTGGCGCACTTCTCGCCGGGGAGCGGGGCGGCCGGGCGGGTGCGCTGGTTAGGCTCGGCCGTGTTCACAGTGTGAAGACCGGTCACCCGGCGGCGGCGGCGCGTCGCCGGCGGGGGCCAGCGAGGACGGCAGAAGTGGCGAAGGTGGCAGCGTTGGCGAAGGTTCCGGGGGCGGCCCCAGCGGCGGCCGCCGCGGCCGGCGGGCTGGTCGGCGGGTTCGCCGTCGCCCGGTGGACGAAGAAGCGGCAGCTGGGCGGCGTGGCGCTGCTCGCCGGGGGCACGGCGGCGGCGTGGCAGTGGCAGCGGGCTTCCGGCACGGCGGCGACGGCCGGGCTGAGCGCGGCCTACCTGGCCGCGTTCGCGGGGTCGCACCTGCTGGCGAAGAAGATCGGGGCCTGGCCCTCGGTGTTCACCGTGGCGGGCGGTGTCGCCGCCGCCTCCTATGCCGTGACACGCCGCTGACCGCACGCCGCGCGCCCGGCCCCTCCGCGGGCGCCCGGCCCCTCCGCGGGCGCCCGGCCCCTTCGCAGGCGCCCGGCCCCTGGCCCCTCCGCGCGCGCCGGGCGCGCGCGGAGGGGCCGCGCCCGGAACGCGCGACCTGACCTGGGCGGTGCCGGGCCCGCGAGGCCGCCGGAGCGCTCCGCCGCCCGCCCCAGGCGCCGGGCACGGCCGCTCAGGGGCCCGGCGCCCCGGCCGCGCCGCAGGCCGGCCGGTCGGCGCACCGCCGGTCGGGTGTCAGGCGCCCAGGGCCTGGGAGAGCGTGTAGATCAAGAGGCCGGCCAGGGCGCCGACGACCGTGCCGTTGATGCGGATGAACTGCAGGTCGCGGCCGATGTGGGCCTCGATCTTGCGTGACGTGTCGTCCGCGTCCCAGCTCTTGACGGTGTCGGTGATCAGCGACGTGATCTCGCCGCGGTACGTGGAGACCACGTAGGAAGCCGCGTCCTCGACCCAGCCCTCCAGCTTGCCCTGGAGGCGCTCGTCGCTCGCGAGCCGCCTCCCCAGGCCGAGCAGCGAGGAGCGGGCGCGCAGCCGCAGCGCGCTGCGTTCGTCCTCGGCGGCCGAGATGATCATGGAGCGTACGGAGGACCAGGCCGAGGCGATGACGTCCTGGACCTCGGGGCGTGCGATCAGCTCCGACTTCAGCCGCTCGATCCTGCCCCTGGTCTCCGTGTCCGACTGGAGGTCGGACGCGAAGTCCTTGAGGAAGCGGTCGATCGCGCCGCGCGCCGGGTGCGAGGGCATGTCGCGCATCTCGGTGACGAAGCGCAGCAGCTCCTTGTAGACGCGGTCGCCGATGCGCCGGTCCACGAATTTGGGGGTCCAGCCGGGCGCCCCGCCCTGCACGGCGTCCATCACCGAGTCCTCGTGGGCGATCAGCCACTGCCTGCCGCGTACGCAGATCAGGTCGACCGCGCGGTGGTGCGCGCCGTCCGCGACGACCCGGTCGAGGGTCTTGCCGATGACGGGTGCGACCTCGGCGGCCTCGGCGCGCCGGGTGATGGCGTCGCCGACGACCGCCTGCACGTCGGAGTCGCGCAGGACGGTGATCGCGCCGCGCAGCGCGGTCGCGAGCTCCTCGGTGACCCGGTCGGCGTGCTCGGGCTCCGCGAGCCAGGCGCCGATCCTGCGCCCGATGCCGAGGGCGCGCAGCCGGGCGCGTACGACGTCGGAGGAGAGGAAGTTCTCGCCGACGAACTGGGCGAGCGAGGCGCCCAGTTGGTCCTTCTTGTTGGGGATGATCGCCGTGTGCGGGATGGGCAGGCCGAGGGGTCTGCGAAACAGCGCGGTCACGGCGAACCAGTCGGCGAGCGCGCCGACCATGCCCGCCTCCGCCGCCGCGGCCACATAGCCGGTCCAGCCGCCGGCGCCCGCGTGCCTGCCCCAGGTGGCCAGCGTGTAGACGGCGGCGACGAGGACGAGCAGCGCGGTCGCCGTGGTCTTCATCCGCCGCACGCCCCGGCGCTTCTCCTCGTCCGCCGCGGTGTACGAGAACGACGGCAGGCCGCCGCCGGCCCGCCCGCGCCCGGCCGCGCGAGGAGCCCCCTCCCCGCCGACCGCCGGGCCCCGGGGGCCCTCGGCCCCACCGCCCTCCGGGCCGCCGTCCGCACCGGCCGCCCGGGTCCCGGCGTTCGCCGCCGAGTCGCCTTCGGCGCCCCGCCCCGTCTCACCGCGTTCCATCCGCTCCACCCGTCCGTGCCCGTCCCTGCCCGTAGCCGCTCCACCCGTGTCCTTACGCGAACGCACACGCTCGCACACGGCACGTAATCGACCGGCTCCTTGGAACCTCCTGTACGCATTGTCCCTCTTGACTGGTGACTCCCCGAGCGCGCGCCGAGTTCCCCCGCCGTGCTGGATGATGGTGCTGTAGACAGAGGCGAGGTGAGACCAGGGCATGACGAACCAACGTGGCCTGGCCCTGTTCGGAGCGTTGATCGCCCTGGTGGGCCTGGTGTGTGCCGGCATCTTCGTCGGCCTCGGGCCGGGGCGCGGCCTCGCCCACCAGGTGTCGGCGGGGCTCGCCGGGCAGGACGGCTCGGGGCCCGCGGTCTCGACGGACGGGCGCAACAGCGGGGCGGGCGGCACGGGCACGGGTACCGGCACCGGCCGGCTGCCGCACCAGGCGGCCCCCGCGGCCTCCGGCGGCTGGGTCGGCACCTGGGCGGCCGGCGCCGCGGGCGCCGAGCCCGACGCGCCCCGCGGGCTGCCCGACCAGTCCATCCGCAACGTCGTGCACACCAGCATCGGCGGCAGCGCCGCCCGCATCACCTTCTCGAACCTCTACGGCACCGCGCCGCTGCTGGTCGCGCACGCCTCGGTCGCGGTCGCCGAGGGCGGCGGCCCCTCCGCCGTGCCCGGCACCATGCGGCGCCTGGTCTTCGGCACGGCGCGGACCCCGCAGGTCACGATCCCGGCGGGCCGGCAGGCCGTGAGCGACCCGGTGGCGCTCGCCGTGCCCGCCGACGCCGACCTGCTGCTGACGCTGTACACGCCCGCCGCCGGCGGCCCCGCCTCGTACCACTCGCACGCGCAGCAGACCTCGTACGTCGCGCGCGGCGACCGCACGGAGGAGACGTCGGGCGCCGCGTACGCCGTGCCGACGCCGTACTGGCGCTACGTCACCTCCGTGGACGTGGAGAACCGGCAGGCCGCCGGCACGGTCGTGGCCTTCGGCGACTCGATCACGGACGGCATCGGCTCGCTCGTGAACGGCAACCACCGGTGGCCCAACTTCCTCGCCGACCGCGTGCGGGACAGCTCCTACGGCCGCTACGGCGTGGTGGACGAGGGCATCGGAGGCAACCAGGTCCTGCGGGACGCCTCCGTGCTGCGCAACGGCCGCAGCGGCGTGGTCCGCTTCGCCGAGGACGCGCTCGGCCGGCCAGGGGTGCGGGCCGTCTTCGTCGACCTCGGGGTCAACGACATCCTGCACGGGCACGAGCTCAGCGGCGCGCCCATCGTGGCGGGGCTGCGCGACCTGACCCGGCAGGCGCACGCGCACGGGGTGCGGGTGGTCGGTTCGACGCTCACGCCGTTCGGGGCGCACGTGGGCTACAACGCCACGAAGGAGCGGGTGCGGAACGAGGTCAACGCGGCGATCCGCGGCGGTGGCGTGTTCGACGCGGTCGTCGACTTCGACCGGGTGCTGCGCGACCCGTACGCCCCCGACCGGCTGCTGCCCGCCTACGACTCGGGCGACGGGCTGCACCCGAGCGACGCGGGCTACCAGGCGATGGCGTCCGCCGTCGACCTGCGCTCCCTGCTGGGCACGCACACACCGACCGCGACCTGAGCCCCGGCCCTGCCGGGGCCCGCAGCGGCCCCCGGCTCAGAGTTCCTTGCCGCCGGGGCGGCCCCTGCGGCGCTCCTCCTGGCGCGCCCTGCGCTCCTCGCGGATCTCGTCGTGGCGCGCCCTGCGCTCCTCGCGACGCTCCTCCTGGCGGGCCCTGTGCTGCTCGTGGCGGGCCATCCGCTCCTCGTAGGACTCCTGTCCCGCGGCGAGCCGCTCGCGCTTGCGTGCCTCCTTGAGGCGGCGGCGCTCCTGCTTGCGCAGCTTGCGCTCGACGCCGACGCCACCCATCAGCGCGAGGCCCGTCACGATGACCTTCGGGGCGTCGGGTCCCGGCGCGATGTCGGCCACGTCGTCCCGGTCGGGCACCGCGCCGAAGCCGCCCATGAAGCCGAAGCCGCGCACCTCGACGTCGAGGTCGGGTGGCACGGTGACCTGCACGCCGCCCATGACGGCGACGCAGCGGATCACGGTCAGCGGCGCCTCGAACCGCGCCTCGCGCAGGTCGATCTCGCCGCCGCCCATGAACACCGTCGCGTTGAAGCGGCGGCCCACCGTCCAGTTGCCCTTGCGGCCGAAGCCGCCGAGGAAGCCGAAGCCGCCGCGCGAGGTGGCGGGCCCGCCGACCCGCTCCGCCCAGCGGCCCGCGGCGGCGGGCTCCGCCGCGGTCGACGCGACGACGCCGCCGGCCCGCGCCGTGCCGGGCTCCGGCAGGTCGCGCACGAGGGGCACCAACTCCCCGTGCGTGCGCGCCCCGTAGGCGAGGCCGAGCCGCTCGTCGAACTCCGCCATGTCGAGCCTGCCCTCGGCCACCGCGTCCCGCAGCCGCTCGGCGACCTGCTCGCGCTCCGCGTCCGACGCCCTGGTCTCCGGTGGGTGGGCCGGCTCGGCACGGCGCTCGGGCGGTTCGCTCGTCATGGCGGTCAGCCTAGCCAACGGCCGGGGCCCGGCATACGGTCGCGCGGCCGCCGGGACCCGGCCCCGGCAGCGCGGCGGGGAGGCGTCAGGCGCCCGCCCGTTCGCCGTACATCCTGGCGATCACGGACTCGATGTCCGGCTCCCGCACCGAGAGGTCGACCAGCGGGTAGGCGGCCGCCACCCGGGCCACCAGCGGCGCGGCCGACTGCGTCGCGGGGAACGCCAGATACTGCCGGGTGCCCTCCACCCGCACCACGCGCACACCGGGCGTGCCGGGCAGTTCGACGGGCGGCGTCTCGCGCTCCAGGTCGACGACGAGGGTGCGTTCGCCGCCGCCCGCCTCGTGGAGCCCCGCCGTCGAGCCGTCGTAGAGCAGGCGGCCGTGGTCGATCACCATGACCCGCCCGCAGAGCTGCTCGATGTCCTGGAGGTCGTGGGTGGTCAGCAGCACCGTGGTGCCCCGGTCGCGGTTGAGTTCGCGGAGGAACTCCCGTACGCGGGTCTTGGAGATGACGTCGAGGCCGATCGTCGGCTCGTCCAGGTACAGCACGTCGGGGTCGTGCAGCAGGGCGGCGGCGATGTCGCCGCGCATCCGCTGGCCGAGCGAGAGCTGCCGTACGGGCACCCTCAACAGGTCGCCGAGATCGAGGAGTTCGACACACCGGTCGAGGTTGGCGCGGAACCTGGCGTCCGGCACCCGGTACATGCGGTGCGCGAGCCGGTACGAGTCGATCAGCGGCAGGTCCCACCAGAGCATGGTGCGTTGGCCGAACACCACGCCGATGCGCGAGGCCAGCCTGGTCCGTTCGCGCGCCGGGTCGATGCCGGCGACCCGCACCCGGCCGCCGCTCGGCGTCAGGATGCCCGTCAGCATCTTGATCGTGGTCGACTTGCCCGCGCCGTTGGGGCCGATGTAGCCGACCATCTCGCCGCGCGCCACGCGGAAGCTGATGCCGTCGACCGCGCGCACCCGCTGTCGCTCGCGGCGGAACCTGCCGGCCCGCCGCCGCACGTCGAACACCTTCTCCAGGCCGTCGAGTTCGATGAACCCGTCGTCCGCCGCCCACTGTCCTGTCCCGTCGCCGCCCACTGCCCGCACTCTCCCTCCGTCGCCGTCCCAAGCCGTCACCGCGCCCGTACCGTCCGCCGCCTCAACTGCCCGTGCTGCGGTACGACCTGACGCCGAGCCGCCACAGCGCGCCGGCCCCCGCGCAGCACACGGCGGCGACCGCGGGCGCGAGGAAGGCCGTCCACCGCGGCAGGCCCTCCGGCATCGGGCGGTCGAGCACGTAGAGCGCGGGCAGCCAGTTGACGAAGGCGAGCGGCACCACGAACGTCACCCCGCGCACCAGGTCCTGCGCGAACAGGCCCGGCGGGTACTGGAGCAGCGTCGTGCCGCCGTAGGTGAACGCGCTCTGCACCTCGGCCGCGTCCTGCGCCCAGAACTGGAAGGCGGCGCCCACCACGAACACCGCGGCGAAGATCAGGGCCCCGCACAGCAGCATCACCGGCAGGAGCGCGACGCGCACCGGGGTCCAGTCGATGCCCGCGGCGGCGAGCGCGTAGCCGAGGACGGCGCCGCCCTGCACCACCCGGCCGATCCGCCGGGCGGCGAAGCGGTCCGCGGCGACCTGCGCGAGCACCGGCGCGGGGCGCAGCAGGAAGGTGTCGAGCGTGCCGTCGCGCACCCGCGCGCCGAGGCGGTCGGTCGAGCCCAGGAAGAGGTCGACGAGCCCGAAGGAGGTGGCGGAGGTGCCGTACAGGAAGGCGATCTGGGCGAGCGAGAACCCGCCGAGCGCGTGGACCTGCGAGAACATCAGCAGAATGGTCACGAAGTCGAAGGCCGTCGCCACGAGGTTGCCGAGCGCGGTCACCGCGAAGGACAGCCGGTAGGTGAGCTGCGACCTGATGCCCATGGCGACGATCAGCCCGTACGCCCGCAGGCCCTCCCGCAACCGTCCCGGCGCCGTCCGCCCCTCCGCCGCAGGTGCGCCCTGCGGCGCGAGCGCGTCGAGGGGCGCGCCGATGCCGCCCGTGCCCGTGTCCTCAGCCACCCTGGACCACCAGCCTGCGGGTCGCCGCGGTCTGGAGCACCCGGCCGAGCGCGAGCAGCACGACGGCCCAGGCCGCCTGGAACCCGTACACGCCTGCCACCGCCCAGCCCCTTTCCGTGCCGAGCAGCACGTCGGCGGGGAGCTGGAGCTGCGCCGACCACGGCAGGGCGCGCGCGACCTGGCCGAGCAGGCCGGGGAAGACGTTCAGCGGCAGGAGCATCCCCGACCAGAAGGTGGCCGCGAGCCGGGACAGCTGGAGGGCGCCGGTGCCGTCGAGGAGCCAGAAGCCGCTGAGGCCGACGACGTAGCGGATCGCGAAGCTCACCACGTTGCCCAGCAGGACGGCGCCGAGGAAGGCCGCCCAGACCAGCGGGTCCGCGGGCAGCGCGAGGTCGAAGAAGAGGGCGCCCACGGCCACCGGCACCGCGCCGCGCGCGAGCAGCTGGAAGACGGCCCTGCCGAGGTCCTGGGCGAGCCACCACAGCTGCAGGTCGGCGGGGCGGTAGAGGTCGACGGCGATGTCGCCCGAGCGGATGCGGTCGAGCAGGTCGTCCTCGAAGCCGCCGCCCATGATCCCGGAGGCGGCGAGCAGCCCCTGGCTGACCCAGACGTACGTCATCGCCTCGGCGAGTCCGTAGCCGCCGAGGTGCGGCCGCAGGTGCCAGAGGGCCGTGTAGGTGTACGCGATGATGAAGCCGAAGGCGGTGTTGGTGAACAGGCCGGCGACGGTGGCCGTCCGGTACGTCGCGTACCGGCGGAACGCACCCGCCCAGACGACGGCGTACAGCCGCACGACGCCCCCTCTCCCCCATCCGCCCTGACCCAAACGAAAGACCCTAGCCGACCCGCCCTCCGGGAGGCGACGGATTTTCCCCGGGCCGGGAGGCCCGCCGGATCCTCCGCCGGATTCCCTCAGGGGACCGAGGCGCATGAGAGCCAATCGGGGGCAGAGGGGCCACAGGTGCGGTGCACACCGGGCGAAGCATGGGAGAAAAGAGACACCGCACCAGCGCACCCGATACGACACCGTTATGCCGGAGCGTGCACCTCCGGGCGCGGTTGAGGAGTCTTCCCACACATGAGTGACGAGCCATCCCAGCAGGGCGGCGACCAGCCGGGGCCCGCGGCGGGCGCCGGGGACGCGTCCCCCGCGGACGCCCCGCCGCAGCGCCCGGGGAAGCGGCGGCGCACCGGCTGGCGCAGGGCGCTGCCGACGTGGCGCATGGTGCTGTTCGGGGTGCTGGCCCTCCTGGTGCTCGTGGTCGGCGGCTTCATCGCGGGCTACAACCTGGTGGACATCCCGCCCGCCAACGCGGCGGCGACCGCCCAGTCCAACGTGTTCCTGTACAAGGACGGCACCCAGATCGCCCGCGACGGCGACGTCAACCGGGAGAACGTGCCGCTGTCGCAGGTGCCGTTGACCGTGCGGCGCGCCGTGCTGGCTGCGGAGGACCGCGACTTCTACGGGGAACCCGCGGTCGACCCGCTCGGCATGGTGCGCGCCGCCTGGAACACCCTCACGGGCAAGGGCACGCAGGGCGGCTCGACCATCACCCAGCAGTACGTGAAGAACTACTACCTGGGCCAGGAGCAGACAGTGGTCCGCAAGGTCAAGGAGTTCTTCATCGCGGTCAAGCTCAACCGCGAGCAGTCCAAGGAGCAGATTCTCCAGGGCTATCTGAACACCAGCTACTTCGGGCGCAACGCCTACGGCATCCAGGCGGCCGCGCAGGCGTACTACGGCAAGGACATCGGCGGCACCGACGGCCTCGGCACCGCGCAGGGCGCGTACCTGGCGTCGCTGCTCAACGCGCCGAGCGAGTTCGACGTGGTCGCGCACCCGGAGAACCAGGGCGCGGCGAAGGACCGCTGGAACTACGTGCTGGACGGCATGGTCAAGAAGCACTGGCTCAGCACCCCGGCCCGCGCGAAGCTCGCCTTCCCCACGCCGAAGCGCTACGCGGGCCCCTCGCGCGCCGGCCTGTCCGGGCAGCGCGGCTATGTCGTCGAAGCGGTCAAGGACTACCTCACGAGCAACAAGATCATCGACGAGGACACCCTCGCGAGCGGCGGCTACCGGATCACCACCACGCTCCAGCGGTCCAAGCAGGACGCGCTGGTCCAGGCGGTCGACGACAACGTCAACTCCAAGCTGGACAAGGACCGCAAGGCCGACAGGAACGTCCGGGTGGGCGGTGCGTCGGTCGACCCCGCGACGGGCGACGTCGTCGCCCTGTACGGCGGCATCGACTACACGAAGCAGTACGTCGACAACGCCACCCGCCGCGACTACCAGGTCGGCTCCACCTTCAAGCCGTTCGTCCTCGCCTCGGCCATCCAGAACGGCTCGCGGACGCAGGGCGGCGAGCGCATCACACCGAACACCACGTACAACGGCGACAACCACCGCATGGTGCAGGGCCCCGACGGGCCCACCGGCTACGCCCCCGCCAACGAGGACGACCGCGACTACGGCGACATCAGCGTGCGCACCGCGACCAACAAGTCGGTCAACGCGGTGTACGCGCAGCTCGCCGAGGACGTCGGGCCCTCCACGGTGGAACACACCGCGGTCGGCCTCGGCATCCCCGCCACCACCCCCGACCTGACGGCGACCCCGTCGATCGCGCTCGGCCCGGCCACCGCGAGCGTCCTCGACATGGCCCAGGCGTACGCGACGCTCGCCCACCACGGGCAGCGGCAGGCGTACTCGCTGGTCGCGAACGTCACCAAGAACGGCGACAGGATCTCCCTGCCGCACCGCCCGGCCACCCGGGCCGTCAGCAGGCAGGCCGCGGACACCACGACGTCGGTGCTGCGCTCGGTGGTCGACAGCAGCGACGGCACCGGCACCGCCGCGCAGGCCGCGGGGCGCCCCGCGGCGGGCAAGACCGGCACGGCGGAGGACGACCAGGCGGCCTGGTTCGCCGGGTACACACCTGACCTGACGACGGTCGTCTCGCTGATGGGGGCCGACCCCGACACCGCGAAGCACAAGCCGCTGTACGGGGCGCTCGGCCAGGCCCGCATCAACGGCGGCGGGCCGCCCGCGCAGATCTGGGGCCAGTACACGGCGGCCGCCCTGAAGGGCTCAGCCGCCAAGAAGTTCGACCTGCACCTCCAGCGCGGCGCCGCGCAGCACGACGAGCCCTCCGACCGCCCGTCGGACCGGCCGACCGGTTCGAGTTCGGCGCCCGCCACCACAGGCGGCGACGACGGCGGCGCGGACGACGGCGGGCAGAACGGCGCGGGCGGCGGCACCGGCGGCGCGGACGACGGCGGCGCCACCGGCGGCGACGACGGCGGTTCGGGCGACGGCGGCCAGAGCCCCGCGGGCGGCCAGACAGGCGACGGCGGCACGGAAGGCGGGGGCGGCACCGGAGGCACGGACACCGGAGGCGGCGCGGGCGGCGACAACGGCGGCGGCACGGACGGCGGGACGGGCGGGAGCGGTGACAACGGGGGCGGCACGGGCGGCGGCACCGGCGACGGCGGCGGCACGGACGGCGGCGGTCCCGGCGGCGCCGGCGGCCCGACCGGCGGGCCCGCGGAGCCTCCGGGCGGCAGCGTCCCCGGGCTCACCCGCACCGGCTGACGGGGCGCCAGCCGGCCGCGGCGGCCGGTGAAGTGCCCGCCTCCCGCCGCCGAGGCGACGGCCGGGGCGGGCGCTTCCCCCGGGCGGGACACGGCCCACCGGCGGGCGCGGTCTAGCCGTCGCCCGAGGTCGCCTCCAGACCGACGACCGCCACGACCAGCAGGCAGACGAAGAAGATCCGGGCCGCGGTCACCGGCTCGTGCAGCACGGCCATGCCGACGACGGCCGCGCCGACCGCGCCGATGCCGACCCACACGCCGTACGCGGTCCCGATCGGCAGGGACTTCGCGGCCTGCGCGAGCAGCACCATGCTCGCGGTGACACCGACGGCGGTGAACACGCTCGGCCACAGCCGGGTGAACCCGTCACTGAACTTCAAAGCGATCGACCAGACGACCTCGAGGGCCCCGGCCACCAGCAACAACACCCACGCCACGACGGCACCTCCGGCAGAGCGGACTGCGAACAGGGTGCGTCGTCTTTGCCTTCGCCCGGTACGGCGCGTCTCGTCGGGCGTTCCCCCCGACCGTAGCAAAGGCCCCGGTCGTGGCGCCGCTACAGGTAGAGCCCCGTCGCGTCCTCCGAGCCCTCGAACCGGTCGGCGGCCACCGCGTGCAGGTCGCGCTCGCGCATCAGCACGTACGCGACGCCGCGCACCTCGACCTCCGCGCGGTCCTCCGGGTCGTACAGCACCCGGTCGCCGGGCTCCACCGTGCGCACGTTCTGGCCCACGGCCACCACCTCGGCCCAGGCGAGCCGCCTGCCGACCGCCGCGGTCGCCGGGATCACGATGCCGCCTGACGAACGCCGCTCGCCCTCCGGGATGTCCGTTCTGACCAGCACGCGGTCGTGCAGCATCCGGATGGGCAGCTTCTCGTGGGTGTTCTCGCTCACGGCGAAGAACCTACCCGGCGGGGCCGCGGCGGCCCGCCCCAGGGTGGGCGGCCGCCGCGGCCCCGTACGCTCAGCGGCCGCGCCGCCGCAGCGACACCGTCAGCAGCCCGGCCACGCCCACCAGGAGCAGCGCGGCCGGCACGACCCGTTCGAGGCGTGGCGCGCCCTCGTCGTCGACGAACTGCGCCTTCACGTCCGAGACCACGCGGTTCACGGCCACGAACGCGCGGCCCGCCGTCTGGTCCACCGTGGAGGCCACCCGGGCCCTGGCGTCGCCCACGATCGTCTTCGGGTGCACCCGCACCCCGATCTCGTCGAGCGTCTCGGCAAGCTGCCCCCTGCGGCGGACGATGTCCGCCTCGATCTGCGCAGGGGTCCTCGCATCGGCATCCGACACCGCGCCGCCTCCGTCGTCCCTCGTCGTGTTTCCGGTACACCCGCACCGACCTGTGGGCCACAGTCTGTCAGTTCCGCCGCCCCCGCACCCGTCGGCACCCCCGTTACGCTCGGCGGCGTACATCCCGGCGTGCGCTCGGGCACGGCGTGGTGTACGCCGTACCGCACGACTTCCCGCACCTCACGGAGAAATCCCATGAGCGAACGCCTCAGCCCCGGCGACACCGCCCCCGACTTCACGCTTCCCGACGCCGACGGGACCAGCGTGTCGCTCGCCGGCCACCGGGGCCGCAAGGTCATCGTGTACTTCTACCCGGCCGCCCTCACCCCCGGCTGCACGAAGCAGGCCTGCGACTTCACGGACAACCTGGACGCCCTCGCGGGATCGGGTTACGACGTCATCGGGATCTCCCCGGACAAGCCGGAGAAACTTGCGAAGTTCCGCGAGAAGGAGAACCTGAGAGTGACGCTTCTCAGCGATCCCTCGAAAGGCGTCCTTGAGTCGTACGGCGCCTACGGGGAGAAGATGATGTACGGAAAGGCGGTGACCGGCGTCATCCGCTCGACGATCGTCGTGGACGAGGAGGGCAAGGTCGAGCGGGCCTTCTACAACGTGCGGGCCACGGGCCACGTCGCGAAGATCATCAAGGACCTGGGAATCTGACACACCCGCCACACCATGTGACCGGGGTCGCACTTCGGTGCGGCCCGGGTTTGCGGACGCTTGAAACGCGCAGAAGGTTCCACTGGACTTTGTTGTACGCAGAAAGGAACCGCCATGGCCGGCCAGGACTACGAAGAGGTGGCCGACCGGGCTGCGGTCCGGCGCCACCCCACCCTGTTCCGGACGATCAAGCAGCGGCGCAACCCACGTCTGCGCAGGTCGGACATTACTGTCACGGATGAGGCGGCGGTTAAGCGGGCGGTCAAAGCGGCGGCGCTCGGCAACGCCATGGAGTGGTACGACTTCGGTATCTACAGCTACATGGCAGGGACGATCGGCAAAGTCTTCTTCCCCGGCGGCCACGGCTCGGTCCAGCTGCTGCTGACCTTCGCCACCTTCGCCATCTCCTTCCTGGTGCGGCCGCTCGGCAGCGTGGTCCTCGGCCCCCTCGGCGACAAGCTCGGCAGACAGCGGGTGCTCGCGCTGACCATGCTGATGATGGCGTTCGGCACGTTCTTCATCGGCGTCCTGCCCTCGTACCACTCCATAGGCCTGTGGGCGCCCGCGCTGCTGATCCTGCTCCGTCTCGTGCAGGGCTTCTCCACCGGCGGCGAGTACGGCGGCGCGTCCACCTTCATCGCCGAGTACGCCCCGGACAAGCGCCGCGGCTTCTTCGGCAGCTTCCTGGAGTTCGGCACGCTCGCCGGCTACGTCGGCGCCGCGGGGCTCGTCACCCTGCTCACCGTCACTCTCGGCGACAGCGGCCTGGAGGGCTGGGGCTGGCGCCTGCCCTACCTGCTTGCGGGACCGCTCGGGATCATCGGCCTCTACCTGCGGCTGAAGCTCGACGAGACGCCCGCGTTCCAGAAGCTGTCCACGGAGAACGTCCGGGTGCGGGCGTCCGAGGCCGCCGACACCGTCGAGACCACCGCCAAGGGCGACCTCGCCAAGATCTTCAGGAACTACTGGCGGCCGCTTGTCCTGTGCGTCGCCCTGGTCGCCGCGTACAACATCACCGACTACATGCTGCTGTCGTACATGCCGACGTACCTCTCGGACGAGCTCGGCTACGGCACCACCCACGGCCTGCTGATCCTGCTGGGCGTGATGGTGGCGATGATGCTGCTGATCAACCAGGTGGGGCGGCTCAACGACCGCTACGGCAGGAAACCCCTGCTGCTCGCGGGCATGCTGGGCTTCCTGGTGCTCTCCATACCGTCGTTCCTGCTGATCAGGGAGGGCAACATCATCCTGATCATCATCGGTCTCGCGATGCTGGGCCTCTCGCTGGTCTGCCTGCTGGGGACCATGTCGGCGGCCCTGCCCGCGCTCTTTCCCACCCAGGTGCGCTACGGCGGCCTCTCGATCGGCTACAACGTCTCCACCTCGCTGTTCGGCGGTACGACCCCGCTGGTCATCACCGCCCTCATCGACATCGGCGGCACCAACCTGATGCCCGCCTACTACGCGACGGGCGCGGCGATCGTGGGCGTCATCGCCGTCCTGTTCATGAAGGAGACGGCGCAGCAGCCCCTCCAGGGCTCCCCGCCCTCGGTCTCCACCCCCGAGGAGGCCGCCGAGCTCGCCCACGAGCAGGCGCAGGAGCCCCGCTTCTGACCGCGGCGCCCGCGCCGCGTGGGCGCCACGCGGCGCCGTAGACTGAGGGCCGCCGGGCGCCGCACGCGGCCGGCGCTCCGCGGTGGTGGCGCAACGGCGACGCAGCAGACTTAGGATCTGTGGCCCTTGACCGGGCTTGAGGGTTCGAATCCCTTCCACCGCACGGCAACGGCCCGGGGCGGCGTCGGTACGGACGCGGCCCCGGGCCGTCCCGCACGGTGGGCGGCGCGCCCGCGCCTCAGGCGACCAGTTCCACGATCGCCGGGACCAGCGCGCGGAAGGCCTTGCCGCGGTGGCTGATCGCGTTCTTCTCCGCCGCGGTCAGCTCGGCGCAGGTGCGGGTGGAGCCGTCCGGCTGGAGGATCGGGTCGTAGCCGAAGCCGCCCGTGCCCGCGGGGGCCGTGCGCAGGGTGCCCGGCAGGGCGCCCTCGACGACGTGCTCCGTGCCGTCGGGCAGGGCGAGCGCGGCGGCGCAGGCGAAGTGGGCGGCGCGGTGCGGTTCCGCGATGTCGGCGAGCTGCGCAAGGAGCAGTCCGAGGTTGGCCTGGTCGTCGCCGTGGCGCCCCGCCCAGCGCGCGGAGAAGATGCCGGGCGCGCCGCCGAGGACGTCGACGCAGAGGCCGGAGTCGTCGGCGATCGCCGGGTGGCCCGTGGCGCGGGCGAGGGCGTGCGCCTTGAGCAGGGCGTTCTGCGCGAAGGTGACGCCGGTCTCCTTGACGTCGGGGATCTCCGGGTAGGCGTCTGCGCCGACGAGTTCGTGGGTGAGGCCGCTGTCCGCGAGGATGGCGCGGAGCTCGGTGATCTTTCCGGCGTTGCGGGTGGCGAGGATCAGGCGGGTCATGCGCCCAACCTATCCGGGCGCGGGACGGCCGCGGGATCCGCCCGCCGAGGGGCCTGGCCCGCGGCCGGGGACGCCGCCGAGGTCTGGACGGACGCACCGCTCTCGCCGTGCGCCCGCACCTGTAACGACGTACGGGGGCGTCTTTTGGTTCCCGCTTTACCTTGTGCTTTACCTTGCGGTGTCCGCGAGCGCCTCGGTCTGGAGGCGGGCGAGGTCGGTGCAGCCCGCGGTGGCCAGGTCGAGCAGGGTGGTCAGCTCCTTGCGGTCGAAGGGCTCGGCCTCCGCCGTGCCCTGGATCTCGACGAAGCGGCCGTCGCCGGTGCAGACGACGTTCATGTCGGTGTCGGCGCGTACGTCCTCCTCGTAGCACAGGTCGAGGAGCGGGGAGCCGGCGACGATGCCGACGCTGACGGCGGCGACGGTGCCGGTGAGCGGCTCGCGCCCGGCCTTGACGAGCTTCTTGCCGCGCGCCCAGGTGACGGCGTCGGCGAGGGCGACGTAGGCGCCGGTGATGGCGGCGGTGCGGGTGCCACCGTCGGCCTGGAGGACGTCGCAGTCGAGGACGACGGTGTTCTCGCCGAGCGCCTTGTAGTCGACGACGGCCCGCAGGGAGCGGCCGATGAGGCGGCTGATCTCGTGGGTGCGGCCGCCGATGCGGCCGCGTACGGACTCGCGGTCGCCGCGGGTGTTGGTGGAGCGGGGCAGCATCGCGTACTCGGCGGTGACCCAGCCCTCGCCGCTGCCCTTGCGCCAGCGCGGCACGCCCTCGGTGAAGCTGGCGCTGCACAGGACGCGGGTGTCGCCGAAGGAGACGAGGACGGAGCCCTCGGCGTGCTTGCTCCATCCGCGTTCGATGGTGACGGGGCGGAGCTGTTCGGGGGTTCGGCCGTCGATACGAGACATGGCGCCGAGCCTATCGGGCGCCGGTGCGCGGCAGGTCCCGGCGGGTGGACGCGCGCGGGCCCGCCCCCAGCGCGGGGGCGGGCCCGTGGGCTGCGGCGGGCGGCCCGCGTCAGTCCATCATGTCCTCGATGTCGGAGGCGATGGGGTCGGCGTCGGTGCCGATGACGACCTGGACGGCCGTGCCCATCTTGACGACGCCGTGGGCGCCGGCGGCCTTGAGCGCCGCCTCGTTCACGAGGGAGGCGTCGTTGACCTCGGTGCGCAGCCGCGTGATGCAGCCCTCGACCTCGACGATGTTGTCGAGTCCGCCGAGCCCGGCGACGATCTTCTCAGCCTTGCTGGCCATGGTGTCTCCCTGTGTCCCTGGCGCCTTGCCGTACAAGCGTATTGGCCTGTCGAAGCACCGGCATACTGAATGTTTTGTCACGGTAACGCACGGTTGGCCCAACTTCTCGGGCGCGTTCCGGTCCCGTGCCGAAAGATGTCGACCATCGGTGGACCGCGGGCATTCCGCAACTGGTCTACACCATTATGGCCGGGGAGGCACCCATGGGCGGCGACGGGGCGGTGCGGGGCCCGGGGGCGCCGGGAGCCCCGCGCAAACACTGGTGGCAGGGCCTCTTCCAGGGCCTGCAGAAGATGGGCCGCAGCCTCCAGCTGCCGATCGCCGTCCTGCCCGCGGCGGGCATCCTCAACCGGCTCGGCCAGCCCGACGTATTCGGCGACCAGGGCCTCGGCTGGGACGGCGTCGCGAAGGTCTTCGCCGCCGCGGGCGGCGCCCTGCTCGACTCCTCGCTCGGCCTGCCCCTGCTGTTCTGCATCGGCGTCGCCATCGGCATGGCGAGGAAGGCGGACGGCTCGACCGCACTCGCCGCCGTCACCGGCTTCCTCGCGTACTACGCGGTGCTGCACGCCTTCCCGCTCGACTGCGACGGCGCGGCGCGCTTCACCGGCGCAGGGGTGTGGTCGGGCGTCTGCGTGACGCCGGACGGCACGGCGGTGACGCAGGCCTCGTACCAGAACCCCGGCGTCTTCGGCGGCATCGTGATGGGGCTGCTCACGGCGTGGCTGTGGCGCAGGTTCCACCGGGTCAGGCTGGTGGACTGGCTGGGCTTCTTCAACGGGCGGCGCCTCGTGCCGATCATCATGGCGTTCGTCGGGCTACTGGTCGCCTCGCTCTCGGTGTGGGTGTGGCAGCCGATCGGCGACGGGCTGACCGACTTCTCGAAGTGGCTGGTGGACGCGGGGGCCTGGGGTTCGGGGATCTTCGGCGTGGCCAACCGCGGGCTGCTGGTGTTCGGGCTGCACCAGTTCCTGAACACCTTCGTGTGGTTCCAGTTCGGCGACTACACGAAGCCGGACGGCACGGTCGTGCACGGCGACGTGAACCGCTTCCTCGCGGGCGACCCGAGCGCGGGCCAGTTCACCACGGGCTTCTTCCCGATCATGATGTTCGCGCTGCCGGCCGCCGCGCTCGCGATCTACCACTGCGCGAAGCCGAGCCGCAGGAAGGCGGTCGGCGGCCTGATGCTCTCGGTGGCCCTGACGTCCTTCGTGACGGGCGTCACGGAGCCGATCGAGTACTCGTTCCTCTTCGTCGCGCCGCTGCTGTACGCGATCCACGCGGTGCTGACCGGCGTGTCGATGTTCGTGAGCTGGCAGCTCGGCGCGAAGGACGGCTTCAGCTTCTCCGCCGGGCTGATCGACTACGTCATCAACTGGGGCCTGGCGACCAAGCCCTGGCTGCTGATCCCGGTCGGCCTCGCCTTCGCAGTGGTCTACTACACCGTCTTCCGGGTGCTGATCACCAAGCTGGACCTGCCGACACCGGGCCGCGAACCGGACGATCCCGATGATCCCGGTACGGAGGAGGAGCAGACGGTGACCGGGGACACCCGGCCCTGACCTGCGGCGCCGCTCACCCCGCCCCCGCCGGGCCGCCGCCGTACGCCCGGTGGTCACGCTTCGGAGTAGATCTTTATCCAGGCCATATTCGAGGGTTCCAGGCACGGCCGCCCCCGTGTTACAACAGGTCTAAACCACTCAATGGTTTAGACCTGTTCTCATGGGGCGCGCGGCGTTCCCTGTGCATGGAGGAAGTTGATGAGTACGGCCACCGCCCCGGCGGCGCCCGCGAAGAAGCGGGGTTCCGGACTGTTCCAGGGGCTGCAGAAGGTGGGCCGCAGTCTCCAGCTGCCGATCGCCGTCCTGCCCGCCGCGGGCATCCTCAACCGGCTCGGCCAGCCCGACGTCTTCGGCGACCAGGGCCTCGGCTGGGACAGTGTCGCGAAGGTCTTCGCAGGCGCGGGCGGCATGCTGCTCGACGCCTCGCTCGGCCTGCCCCTGCTGTTCTGCATCGGCGTCGCCATCGGCTTCGCCAAGAAGTCGGACGGCTCGACCGCGCTCGCCGCGATCGTCGGCTTCTTCACGTACTACGCGGTGATCCACCAGTTCCCGGTCAAGGACGGGATGGGCGGCGCCACCTACATATCCAACGGCCTGCTGGCCGGCGAGTGGCAGAAGGGCGGCGTCGTCACCAACGCGTCCTTCCAGAACCCCGGCGTGCTCGGCGGCATCGTCCTCGGCCTGCTGACCGCGGTGATCTGGCAGCGCTACCACCGCACCAAGCTCGTGGACTGGCTCGGCTTCTTCAACGGCCGCCGCCTGGTGCCGATCCTGATGGCGTTCGTCGGCACGGCGCTCGGCGTCGTCGCGGTCATCGGCTGGCAGCCCATCGGCGATGCGATCACCAGCTTCGGCAACTGGATCACCGGGCTCGGCGCCCTCGGATCCGGCATCTTCGGCCTGGTCAACCGAGGTCTGATCCCCATCGGCATGCACCAGTTCGTCAACACGGTGGCCTGGTTCCAGCTCGGCGACTTCACCAACCACGCCGGCGTCGTCTCGCACGGCGACATCAACCGCTTCCTCGCGGGCGACCCGAGCGCAGGACAGTTCACCTCGGGCTTCTTCCCGATCATGATGTTCGGCCTGCCCGCCGCCGCGCTGGCGATGGCGCACACCGCGCGCCCCGAGCGCCGCAAGGTCGTCCTCGGCATGATGCTCTCGCTCGCCGCGACCTCGTTCGTGACCGGTGTGACCGAGCCCATCGAGTTCTCGTTCATGTTCATCGCGCCGCTGCTGTACGCGCTGCACGCGGTCCTCACCGCGATCTCGATGTTCGTGACCTGGTCCCTCGGCGTGCACGACGGCTTCACGTTCTCCGCAGGCGTGATCGACTACGCCCTCAACTGGAACCTCGCGACGAAGCCGTGGCTGATCATCCCGATCGGACTGGTCTTCGGCGTCGTCTACTACGTCGTGTTCCGCTTCGTGATCGTGAAGTTCGACCTCAAGACCCCCGGCCGCGAGCCGGAGGAGGAGATCGAGGACATCACCAAGTAGCCGCGGACGGCCGCCCCCAGGGGCGGCGCCCGGCACCGGCGCGAAGGCGTCCGCCGCTCCCCCTCGGGGCGCGGCGGACGCCTTCGCGCGTCCCTGGCGGCCCCCGCTACAGCTCGTAGACCGCGCCGGGCACCGCGAGCTCGGAGGGGCCCGTGTACACCTCGCGCGCGTCCTCCAGATTGCGCCTGGCGTCCGTCCACGGCGGGATGTGCGTCAGCACGAGGCGCTCGGTGCCCGCGCGTACCGCGTGCTCGCCGGCCTCCCTGCCGTTGAGGTGGAGGCCCGCGATGTCCTCCTTGCCGTACGTGAAGGCGGCCTCGCACAGGAACAGGTCGGTGCCACGCGCCAGGTCGACCAGCGCATCGTCGGCCCCGGTGTCCGCCGAGTAGGCGAGCGAGCTGCCGCCGTGCTCGACGCGGATGCCGAAGGTGTCCACGGGGTGTGCCATCCGCTCTGTACGGACCGTCAGCGGGCCGATGTCGAACGTGCCGGGCTCCAGCGTGCGGAAGTCGAAGACCTCGCTCATCGACTTGTCGCTCGGTGTGTCGTCGTAGGCGGTGGTGAGCCGCTGCTCGGTGCCCTCGGGGCCGTAGACCGGGATGGCGTCGCAGCGCCCGCCCTCGTACCGGTAGTAGCGGGCCACGAAGTACGCGCACATGTCGATGCAGTGGTCGGCGTGCAGATGGCTCAGGAAGATCGCGTCGAGGTCGTACAGACCGATGTGGCGCTGCAACTCGCCGAGGGCGCCGTTGCCCATGTCGAGGAGCAGCCGGAAGCCGTCGGCCTCGACGAGGTAGCTGGAGCAGGCCGATCCCGCGGCGGGAAAGGAGCCCGAGCAGCCGACGACGGTGAGCTTCATGGAGCGTGAACCTCCGTGGCGTGGACGGTGGGCGACGGGGGTCGTTCGGTGACACTGCGAGCACGGTGCGTGAGGGAGCGTACGGCCCGCGCGGTGGAACGGCGGTCGTGCGGGGGTGGTTCGATCTGTCGAGCCTAAGGCGCGACCCGGCGGGCCGCTTCCCCACGACGGCGCGTTGTGGGGGAAGTCACCGGCAAGTCCACTCTTCCCGGTGTTCCCGGTGTTCCCGGTGGCCCCGGTGTTCCGGGAGTCCGCGCGCGGGCCGGGTACGGTCGGTGCATGACGTCCTGGTGGTGGGTGGCGCTGATCGCCGTGGTGGCCGCCGCGCTCGTGGCCTCGGTGGTGGACGGGCGGGCGCGCGCGGGCCGCAGCCGCAGGCAGTGGCGCGCGGCCACCCGGCCGCCGGGCCGCCCCGGGCAGCCGCAGCGTCCCGGGCGGCCGCGGCCGGGCGAGATCTGGTGGGCCGCCGTGCCCTACGAGGACGGTCCTGGCGAGAAGGACAGGCCGTGCCTGGTGCTGTCGGCGCGCGGCGACCGGATACGGGTCGCGAAGATCACCACGAAACACCACGCCGAGCGGCCCGGCGTGATCGCGCTGCCGCCCGGTACCGTGGGCGACGCGCGGGGGCGGCCGAGCTACCTGGAGACCGACGAGGTGCGCGAGGTGCGGCCCGGCGCGTTCCGCCGCCGCGTCGGCGCGGCCGACCCCGCGCTGTGGGAGCGGGTGCGGCGGCTCGGCTGACGCCCCGGCGCGCCCCCGCACACGCGGACGCCGGCGCCGCGGCCGCCTGAGGGGCGGTCAGGCACCGGCGCCCGTGCGGTGTCGCGGTGCAGGACCCGGCGGCGGCCGGGCCCGCTACGCCCAGAGCTGGCCCTGGAGCGTCTCGATGGCCTCCTCGGTGGTGGCGGCCGTGTAGACGCCCGTGGAGAGGTACTTCCAGCCGCCGTCGGCGACGACGAACGCGATGTCCGCGCTCTCGCCCGCGGCGAGCGCCTTCCTGCCCACACCGATGGCGGCGTGCAGCGCGGCGCCGGTGGAGATGCCCGCGAAGATGCCCTCCTGCTGGAGGAGTTCGCGGGTGCGGGTGACGGCGTCCGCCGAGCCGACGGAGAAGCGGGTGGTCAGCACCGACTCGTCGTACAGCTCGGGCACGAAGCCCTCGTCGAGGTTGCGCAGGCCGTAGACGAGGTCGTCGTAGCGCGGCTCGGCCGCGACGATCCGCACGTCCGGCTTCTGCTCGCGCAGGAAGCGGCCGACGCCCATCAGCGTGCCCGTGGTGCCGAGGCCCGCGACGAAGTGGGTGACCGACGGCAGGTCGGCGAGGATCTCGGGCCCTGTGGTCGCGTAGTGCGCGCCCGCGTTGTCCGGGTTGCCGTACTGGTACAGCATCACCCAGTCGGGGTTCTTGCCCGCCAGGTCCTTCGCCACCCGCACGGCCGTGTTGGAGCCGCCCTCCGCGGGCGAGGAGATGATCTCGGCGCCCCACATGCCGAGCAGGTCGCGGCGCTCCTGCGAGGTGTTCTCCGGCATCACGCAGACCATGCGGTAGCCCTTGAGCTTGGCCGCCATCGCCAGGGAGATGCCGGTGTTGCCGCTGGTCGGTTCGAGGATCGTGCAGCCGGGGGTGAGCCTGCCGTCCTTCTCGGCCTGCTCGACCATGTGCAGGGCGGGCCTGTCCTTGACGGAACCGGTCGGGTTGCGGTCCTCAAGCTTGGCCCAGATCCGCACGTCGTCGGAGGGGGACAGCCGGGGCAGCCGCACCAGGGGCGTGTTCCCGACCGCCGCGAGCGGGGCGTCGTACCGCATCAGGCCGGGCGCTTCGCGAGGGCGCCGCCGGCGACCGCGGGGAGGATGGTGACGTTGTCGCCGTCGGAGAGCTTCGTCTCGATGCCGTCCAGGAAGCGGACGTCCTCGTCGTTCAGGTACACGTTGACGAACCGGCGCAGCTGGTTGCCCTTCTCGGCGTCCACGATGCGCTCGCGGATGCCGGAGTGCCGGGTGTCGAGGTCGGCCAGGAGCTCGGCGAGGGTGGTGCCGCTACCCTCCACGGCCTTGGCCCCGTCGGTGTACGTGCGGAGGATGGTCGGGATGCGGACCTCGATGGCCATGACGTCGGTCTCCTGTCGTCCTGTTCGGGGCGGCTGCCTGACGGGTCCTGGCGGTCCCGGGGCCGCTTCCCGCGGCGTCGCACGGCGGTTGGCCACCGCGCGGGGAAGGGTGCTTGAGGGGGTGGTTGAACTGATGAACGGCCTGCTGGGCCCGTGCGGGGCCCGCGCTTCAGCAGTCCGCGCCGCCGGGACAGATGGCGCTCGCGAGGCGGCACAGGTCGACGTGCAGCCGCGCCACGAGCAGCGGTGTGCTCGGCGTCGTCTCATTCACGTCATGGGGAACCATGCGGTCATCGTATCGATTCCCGCACGGGGTCCAGAGAGGTCATCTCGCATCGCGGACGGCAAGCATTCGTCATACGGACGGCCGCGTGCCGCCCGGGGCCGGTGGGGCGGTCAGCGGCGCGGGGCCGGTGTCCGGCAGGTAGACGACGACCGGCGCGCCGGTGACGGGGTGCGGCGTGATCGCCGCGCCGACCCCGTAGACGTCGGCGAGCAGCCCGGGAGTGAGGACCTCGGCCGGCGGGCCCGAGGCGACGACGCGGCCGGCGCGCAGCACGTGCAGCCGGTCGCAGTAGTACGCGGCGAGGTTGAGGTCGTGCAGCGCGAGCAGGCAGGTGGTGCCGCTCCGGGCGACCAGGCCGAGGACGTCGAGCTGGTGGCGGATGTCGAGGTGGTTCGTCGGCTCGTCGAGCACCAGCAGCGCGGGCCGCTGCACCAGGGCGCGGGCGACCAGGACGCGCTGCCGCTCGCCGCCCGAGAGGGTGGGGAACGCGCGGTCGGCGAGCGCGGCGGCGCCGGCCCTGGCGAGCGCGTCGGCGGCGAGGGCGGTGTCGGCGGCGGTGTCGCCCTCCCAGAACCGCTTGTGCGGTGAGCGGCCCATCGCGACGACCTCCCTGACGGTCAGTTCGATGTCGGCGCGCCCGTCCTGGGGCACGGTCGCGACGCGCCGGGCCCGGGCCTTGGCGGTGAGGGCGGCCAGGTCGTCGCCGTCGAGGAGGGCGCGGCCCGCGGTGGGGCGCAGGGTGCCGTAGAGGCAGCGCAGCAGGGTGGTCTTGCCGCTGCCGTTGGGGCCGACGAGGCCCACGGTCTCGCCGGGGGCAGCGGTGAGGTCGACGCCGTCGACCAGGCGCCGCCCGCCGGTCTCGTACGTCATCCCCTCGACGGTCAGCCGCGCGGGCGCGGTCCGGCCGGCCGCGTCGCGCGTCATACCGCCGCCCCCTCGGGCCTGCGGCGCATCAGCCAGAGGAAGAACGGGCCGCCGATGAGCGCGGTCAGCACGCCGACGGGGAGGTCCTGGGGCGCGGCGACCGTGCGGGCCGCGAGGTCGGCGACGACCAGCACGACGGCGCCGCCGAGCGCGGCGACCGGCAGCAGGGCCCGGTGGGCCGCGCCGACGGCGCCGCGCGCCGCGTGCGGCACCAGCAGGCCGACGAAGCCGACCGCGCCGCTCGACGCCACCAGCACGCCGGTGACCAGGGAGGCGAGGACGAAGACTGCGGCGCGGAAGCGGCCGGTGTCGAGGCCGAGCGCCGTCGCGCCCTCCTCCCCCGTGAGCAGCAGGTCGAGCGGGCGCCCGAGCGCGATCAGCGCGCCGGTGCCGAGCAGCAGCACGGCGGCGGGCAGCACGAGCGTGCCTCAGCGGGCGCTGCCGAGCCCGCCGAGCGTCCAGTAGAGGGCCTCCTGGAACTGCTCGGGCCGCGCGGAGAGGGTCAGGACGAGGGTGGTGAGCGCGGAGAGGATGTACGAGACGGTGACGCCGGCGAGGACCAGCCTGCCGCCGGTCATGGCGCCGCCGCGGCGGGCGAGCCCGTACACCAGGGCGAGCGCGGCCAGGGATCCGGCGAAGGCGGCGGCCGGCATGGCGACGGTGGTGGTGATCCCGCCGCCGACGCCGACGACCAGCACGAGGACGGCGCCGGCCGAGGCGCCGGAGGAGATACCGAGCAGGAACGGGTCGGCGAGCCGGTTGCGCACGAGCGCCTGGAGCACGGTCCCGACGACGGCGAGCCCGGCGCCGACGACCGCACCGAGCAGCACGCGCGGCAGCCGCACGTCCAGCACGATCGTCCGCAGCGGCCCGGGCGCCGCCGTCCCGGTGAGCGTGCGCACGACCTCGGTGGGCGGGACGCGCACGGACCCGAGCGCAAGCCCGGCGACGACGGCGAAGGCGAGCGCGACGACCAGCCCGCCCACCACGAGCGGATACCGCATCCGCCCGCCGCCGGGCCGCGGCGCGTGGGCGGCCTCCGGGACGGTGGCGGGGGCCGGGCCGGACGGGGCTCCAGGACGGGTGGCGGGGGCCGGGCCGGACGGGGGCATCCGCGCGCCTACCGTGCGGGCTTGGGGTGGAGCTGGCGTGCGAGGTCGCCGATGGCGCCGGGGCCCCGGACGCCGAGCACCACGTCGGACAGCGGCATCACGGCGAACCGCTTGTTCTTGATCGCGGGGACGTCCCGCAGCACCGGGTCGTCGAGCAGCCGCTTCTCCTTCTGCGCGACGGTGGTGCTGCCGTAGTCGTAGATGACGACGACCTGCGGCTTGCGGGCGACGACCTGCTCCCAGGAGGTGTCGGAGAAGGGCTTGGGGAGGTCGGCGAAGACGTTGGTGCCGCCGGCGCGGGTGATGATCTCGTTGCCGATGCCGGTGCCGCCCGCGGTGAAGGGCGCCTTGTCGCCGCTGTCGTAGACCATGACGGGCACCGGCTCGACGCCCTTGAGCCGGTCCGCGGCCGCGGCGACGGTGGCCTTAGCCCGGCGCACCCAGGCCGCGGCCCTGCCGGGGACGCCGAAGGTCCTGCCGACCTCGGTGACCTCGCGGTAGAGGTCGTCGAGCGTGACCTTGCCCTTGGCGCAGCTCTCGATGTCGAGGCGGGTGTCGATGCCCGAGCCCTGGAGGTCGTCGCGGGCGCGCCCGTCCTTGGCGTCGAAGGCGCTGGCGTAGCCGCCGTAGACGAAGTCGGGGTTCGCCGCGAGCAGCTTCTCCTTGGAGGGGTACTCCTCGGCGAGGACGGGGACGGCCTTGTACGCCTTCGCGTAGGCGGGCGCGATGTGGTCGTCGAGGTAGGCGGTGCCCACCATGGAGCGGCCGAGCCCGAGGGCGAGCATGATCTCGGTGGCGTGCTGGTTGAGGGTGACGGCCCGCTTCGGCGGCGCGTCGTAGGTGGTCCGCACGCCGCAGTTGGTGACGGTGTACGGGAAGCCGGTCCCCACCGGCACGCGGCCGTCGCCGGGAGCGGCCGCGTCCCGGTGGGGGCCGGCCGAGCAGGCGGCGACGGGTATGAGCAGGGCGGCTGCGGCGAGGGCGCGCAGACGCACGGGCAGGGCTGACCGCACGGGTTCCTCCTCGGGGATGTCCACGTCCCCTGGCTGGCGGGAGAGGGCGGCAGGTCAGTTCCTGGCTTCCGCGGGGCCCGGCGCGCGCGGCTGCGCGGCCGTCCCCGCGGTCACAGTGGCGGGACCGTGCCGGATTCGCACCGGCTTCCTGGGTCCTGCCGCCTCGGGTTCTACGGGTGGTCCTGGCAGTCTCTCAGACGACCTGGACGTCTTCCTCGGTGACCTCGCCGTCCACGATGCGGTACGAGCGGAACTGGAAGGGGCCCGCGCCGTCGGTGTCGGCGGTGGAGACGAGGACGTAGTGGGCGCCTGGCTCGTTCGCGTAGGAGATGTCCGTGCGCGAGGGGTACGCCTCCGTCGCGGTGTGCGAGTGGTAGATGATCACGGGCTCCTCGTCGCGGTCGTCCATCTCGCGGTACAGCGTGAGCAGGTCGCCCGAGTCGAACTCGTAGAAGGTGGGCGACCTCGCGGCGTTGAGCATCGGGATGAACCGCTCGGGCCTGCCGCTGCCCGCAGGGCCCGCGACCACACCGCACGCCTCGTCGGGGTGGTCGCGCCGCGCGTGCGCGACGATCTGGTCGTGCAGCTCCTGGGTGATGGTCAGCATGAGGGAAATATAAGCCGGGCCCCGCGCGGCCCGGCAGGCCGGCCCGGGGCCGCGGAGACAGGAGGTGCGCAGGCGGGGAGGCTAGTCGGCGGGGGCCGCTGCCGGGTCCGTGCCGTCGCCCGCCGGTCCTTCGCCGCCGGGTCCCGGGGCCGGGACCCGGCCGGGCAGGAGCCGCCGGTCGTCGGGGAGGTGCGCGCCGCGCCGCTTCAGCACCTGCCAGCCGACGCCGAGCCCGGCGGCCCACAGGGCGCCGACGTAGAGGCAGACCCGGGTCTCGGTGCCGTACGCGATGAGCGCGGTGACCAGCGCGAGGAAGGCGAGCGCCACCCAGCTGAAGAGGGTGCCGCCGGGCGCGGGGAAGGCGGAGGCGGGCAGCAGGCCGCGGGCGACGGCGCGCCGGTAGCGGATGTGGCTGACGAGGATGACCGACCAGGTCCAGATGCCGCACGCGGTGGCGACGGAGGTGACGTAGCCGAACGCCTGCTGTGGCACGAGGTAGTTGAGGACGACGCCGACGCCCATCACGGCGACGGAGACGGCGGTGCCCAGCGCGGGCGCCCGGCGCGCGTTGAGCCGGGCGAAGGCGCGCGGCGCGTGCCGGTCGGCGGCGAGGCCGCGCAGCATGCGGCCGGTGGAGTACATGCCCGAGTTGCAGGAGGAGAGCGCGGCCGTCAGCACGACGAAGTTGACGATCCCCGCGGCGAGGGGGATGCCGATCTTCTCGAAGGCGTGCACGAAGGGGCTGGTCCCCGCAGAGAACTCGGTCCAGTCGACGACGGCGAGGATCACCGCGAGCGAGCCGACGTAGAAGACGACGATCCGCCAGGGCAGCGTGTTGATGGCGCGCGGCAGGATGCGCCGCGGGTCGGCGGACTCCCCCGCGGTGACGCCGACGAGCTCCACGGCGACGTACGCGAACATCACGCCCTGGAGGGTCAGCAGGCTGGAGCCGACGCCGTGCGGGAAGAAGCCGCCGTGCGCCCAGAGGTTGTCGGGCGATGCGGTGGGCCCCGCGTCGGAGAAGCCGAGGGTCAGGACGCCGAGGCCGATGACGATCATGCCGAGGATGGCGGTGACCTTGACCATCGAGAACCAGAACTCGACCTCGCCGAAGACCCGTACGGAGATGAGGTTGACGCCGAACAGCACGACGAGGAAGAACAGCGCGCCCGCCCACTGCGGGATGCCCGACCACCAGAAGTGCAGGTAGATGGCGGCGGCGGTGAGCTCGGCCATCGCGGTGACCACCCACATCAGCCAGTACGTCCAGCCGGTGGCGTAGCCGTAGAAGGGGCCGAGGAACTCCCGCGCGTAGGAGGCGAAGGAGCCGGAGACCGGCCGGTAGAGGAGGAGTTCGCCGAGCGCCCGCATGATGAAGAAGATCACCAGGCCGGCCACGGCGTACATCAGCACGATGGAGGGGCCCGCCTGGGCGATGTTGGCGCCCGCGCCCATGAAGAGGCCGACGCCGATGGCGCCGCCGATCGCGATCATCTGGACCTGGCGGCCGCCGAGGCCGCGCTGGTAGCCCTCTTCGGGGGCGGCGGGGAGCGGCGGGGGCTCCGGTCGGGAAGTCATGGGTACAGCCCAGCGGACACAGCACGGAAAACCGCGCATATCATCCGTAAAGCAGTCGGATAATTACCCCACCCGGCCGAAGATCACGCCCGCGGGCCCGGCCCCCGACCCCGCCTCACGGCATGAGGGTCTCGATCAGCGTCTCCTGGAGCGCGCCGAGCCAGAGGTATGCCATCACCATGGGCTTGCGCGGGTCGGAGTCCGGCAGCCGGTACAGCTCGCCGTTCTCGTCCTCGTCCGTCACCTCAAGGCGGGTGCCGATGGTCAGCCGCAGGTCGTTGAGGGTACCGAGCCACTGCCCCGACTCGTCGGGGGTGAGCTTGAGCACGCCCCCGCCGTCGCCCTCCGCGGCCAGCGCGTCGAGGGAGCGGATCACGGCGAGCGCGTCGGTGCGCTTGCGGCCGCGCAGGTCGTTCTCCGTGAAGCGGCGGAACTCGGCGGAGTAGCCCCGCAGTCCCTCGCCCTCCCGGCCCGGCTTCGCCGGGTCCCCGTACGCGTCGGGGAAGAGGCGGCGCAGCGCGGGGTCGGACGGCGGCTCGCTCGGTCCTTCGGTGAACAGCGAAGCGAGCGGGTCGTCCTGCTCCGCGGGCTCCTCGCCCGGGCCGATCAGCTCGGCCAGCTGGAGGGAGAGCGAGCGGAGGATGGAGATCTCGACCTCGTCGAGCGCGACGGCCGCGCCGCCGCCCGGGAGGGGCTCGAAGTGCCCGGCCATCAGTCGCGGTCCTGGGAGAGCGTGGCCCACAGGCCGTAGCCGTGCATGGCCTGCACGTCGCGCTCCATCTCCTCGCGGGTGCCGCTGGAGACCACGGCCCTGCCCTTGTGGTGCACATCCATCATCAGCTTGTGCGCGATCTCTTTCGAATAGCCGAAGTACGTCTGGAAGACGTAGGTGACGTAGCTCATGAGATTGACCGGGTCGTTGTGCACGACGGTCACCCAGGGCACGTCCGGCTCGGGGACGACAGAGGTCTCCTCTGCCGACTCCGGCCGCGTGATCTCGCTCGGAGCAACACTCACGGTTCGGGACGACCTTCTCTTCCATGCCGGGGCGAGGGGCACCACCTCGTCACGGTGTGCCGCGATTCACAGCCTCGTGTACCCCATGCTGCCACCCGGAGGGGGCCGTCGCACAAACGGCCCTGGTGAGCGGCGCCCGCCACGCGATGCCCGGCTGACGGGCGCCGTGCGGCCCGCGGGCGGCGCGGCGGCGCCGCGAGGGGGAAATCGTCACTCTGACGAGTAAGGGGGGTAGCATCCTTCATATGAACACTCCGGACCTGGGACTGCCGGTGGATGTGCCCTCCACCGCCCTGTTCACCGACCAGTACGAACTCACGATGCTCCAGGCCGCCCTGCGGGCCGGCACGGCGGAGCGCCACTCGGTGTTCGAGGCGTTCACCCGGCGCCTGCCCGAGGGGCGGCGCTACGGCGTGGTGGCCGGCACGGGGCGGGTGCTCGACGCGGTGGAGAACTTCCGCTTCGACCCGGGCGTGCTCGGCTACCTGCGCGAGCAGGAGGTCGTCGACGAGCGGACGCTCGACTGGCTGGCGGACTACCGCTTCACCGGCGACATCTGGGGCTACCCCGAGGGCGAGGTGTACTTCCCCGGCTCGCCCGTCCTGCGCGTGGAGGGCTCCTTCGCCGAGTGCGTGCTGCTGGAGACGGTGATCCTCTCGATCCTCAACCACGACTCGGCGATCGCCGCGGCCGCCTCCCGGATGTCGGCCGCCGCAGGCGGCCGTGGCCTGATCGAGATGGGCGCGCGGCGCACCCACGAGCTGGCGGCGGTGGCCGCATCGCGCGCCGCGTACGTGGGCGGCTTCGACAGCACCTCCGACCTGGCGGCCGGGTTCCGCTACGGGATCCCCACGGTCGGCACCAGCGCGCACGCCTTCACGCTGCTGCACGACTCGGAGCGCGACGCCTTCCGCGCGCAGGTCGACTCGCTCGGCCGCGGCACGACGCTGCTGGTCGACACGTACGACGTGGCCGAGGCGGTGCGCACGGCCGTGGAGGTCGCGGGCCCCGAGCTCGGCGCGGTGCGGATCGACTCGGGCGACCTGCTGCTGGTCGCGCACCGGGTGCGCCAGCAGCTGGACGAGCTCGGCGCGGTGGACACCAGGATCGTGGTCACCTCCGACCTGGACGAGTACGCCATCGCCTCGCTCGCGGCCGCGCCGGTGGACGCCTACGGGGTGGGCACGCAGCTGGTGACCGGCAGCGGCCACCCGACCTGCTCCATGGTCTACAAGATCGTGGCGCGCGCGCAGTCGGCCGACGCGCAGGCGCCGCTCCAGCCGGTGGCGAAGAAGTCGCTGGGCGGCAAGACGTCGCTCGGCGGCCGCAAGTGGGCCGCGCGGCGGCTCGACGCCGAGGGCGTCGCCGAGGCCGAGGTCGTCGGCACAGGACCCGTGCCGCAGGAGCTGGCGGGGCGGCAGCTGCTCGTCCAGCTGGTCAAGGGCGGCGAGGTGGTGGCGCGCGAGTCGCTCGACGCGGTGCGCGAGCGGCACATCGCGGCACGGGCGGGGCTGCCGATGTCCGCGATGCAGCTGTCGCGGGGCGAACCCGTGCTCCCCACGGAATTCGTGTGACGATATGAGTGACGGCTTGGGCACGGCGCGCCCGGAGGACACCGGGCAGGGACCGAATGGGGGGCTGCGGCCATGCAGCGCGCGCTGATCGTGGTGGACGTGCAGAACGACTTCTGCGAGGGCGGCAGCCTCGCCGTGGGCGGCGGCGCCGATGTGGCAGCGGCCATCACGGAGCTGATCGCCCAGTCCACGGCGGGCTACCGCCATGTGGTGGCCACCCGCGATCACCACATCGACCCCGGCAGCCACTTCGCACGGCCGCCCGCCACCCCCGACTACGAGCACACCTGGCCCGTGCACTGCGTGGCAGGGACCGAGGGCATCGGCTTCCACCCGAACTTCGCCCCCGCCATCGCCTCGGGCGCGGTCGCCGCGGTCTTCGGCAAGGGCGAGTACTCCGGGGCGTACAGCGGCTTCGAGGGCGCCGACGAGAACGGCCTGGCGCTCGCCGAGTGGCTGCGCGAGCGCCGGGTCACCGAGGTCGATGTCGTCGGCATCGCCACCGACCACTGCGTGCGGGCCACGGCGCTCGACGCGGCACGCGAGGGGTTCGCGACCCGTGTGCTGCTCGACCTGACGGCGGGAGTCGCGCGCCGCACCACCGACCGCGCCCTGGACGAGCTGCGCGCGGCGGGCGTCGCGCTCACCGGCGAGCCGGTGGTCAGCGCCGCCTGAGGCCGGGGCCGGGCCCCGGGGAGACGTGCGGGCCGGCGGCCCGCGCACGGGGAGCGGCGCGCCCGAGGGTCAGCCGCCCGCGCGCACCCGGGGCGCCGGCGGTATGTGGCGCCAGGGCGCCATGGGCTTGCGGGCGAGGCCGGGCCGCGCGGGCCCTGGCTGCCAGGTGCGGCCCGGCCTGAGCAGGGCCCGGATGGGGCGCCAGAGCGCGTCGGCGTCGCTCGGGCACTGGGGGGTGGCCCGCCAGAGCAGGCCCTCGGGGTGGTGCAGGACCGCTGTGACCTCGTCGGGCGTCGGCGGTTCCGCGTTCCCTCGCAGGTAGACGGCGCGCAGTCCGAGGTTGCGCAGCCTGGTCAGGGCTCGCGCGCGGTTCTGCGCGTGGACCAGGACCCGTACCGTGCCGCCCTCGGACGCGGGTCTCGGCACGGTCAGCGCGACCACCACTCTGCCGTTCGGGAGCCTGCTGAAACCTCCGCCAGCCATGATCCTTCCTCTCCCCCCGCGAGACCCCGTGTCAATAAGAGATGCACAGCTGCACCTAAACACGATCGGCCGCCGCCCGCTAGAGGGGCAACGGCCGATCATGGTTTGACCTGGAGTTATACCGCTTAACGGGCCGACGGTCCCACATGGAGTGTCATGGTCGCGCCACTGATGGGCTGGCTCAGGATCGTGATCCTCGTGCGGGTGTCAGGAACCTTGACGCTCCCCTGGGGGTTCGCCGGGTCCCAGTACCCGCCCCGGTGGTCGTCGAAGGCGACCACTCCGGACTGCGGCCTGATCCGGGTCGGCCGGTCCGCGTTGTGGAGCGTGAAGCCCGGCGTCGGGTACCAGCTGAACGGCGCGTCGAACGGCTGGATCCGGTTGCGCATCACCGTCCCGTCCGACCAGCGCAGCGCCTTCGGGTGTGCGTCCACCGGCAGGATCAGCCCCTCGCCCGGGTGGACGCTCGTGTTGTTGTCGGCCTGCGAGGTGTCCCAGTACCAGACCAACATGCCGTTCTGGTACGCGTAGTGCTCGACGGTGAGGTCCTTCGGCTCCGTGAAGCCGAAGTTGTACGGGCCGGTGCGCAACGTCCGGTCGTAGCTGGTGTACTGGCGGTTCTCCACGACGTAGTACTGGTCGTAGTCCTTGGTGAAGGACCCGCCGATGCGGGAGAAGCCCGCCGCGGTCCAACCGCCGTCCGCCGTCTCGGCGTTGTCGGTGAACAGCGGGGTGCCGTCCGCGACCACCGAGAGCTCGTCGGCCGCGAAGCCCTTCTGCGCGACGCCGCCGTCCGTGAGGTAGCGGAAGCGCAGGTCGAACTTCTGCCCCGCGTAGGCGTCGAGCGGGTAGACGAGCTTCTTGTACGCGCCGGACGTGCCGGTCAGCGCGGGCTTGTCGCCGCCGTCGCGCGGGATGGCCGCGCCGTCGGCGGTGCCGTCCAGCGGCACCCAGTCGGCGCCGCCGTCCGTCGACACCTCGGCGTAGAGGTAGTCGTAGCCGGACTCGATGTCCCACCAGCCGTCCAGCGTCAGCGAGCCGGTCGACTTGCCCGTCAGGTCGACCGGACGGGTCAGCGTGTTCTTGAGGTTGTCCCCCATGCCGCTCCACCACTGGGCTGCGCCCTGCGCGGGCTCGACGACCGTGGTCGTCTTCTCCTTGGGCGGCAGGGTCACCACCAGCGCCTGCGGGTCCTTGGTGTTGTACTCGGACACGCCGAGCTTCACCGTGGAGCTCTTGGCCGCCTTGGCGCGCGCGTAGTCGAGCCAGCCGAGTTGGAGCTTGTCCCACGCGGACATGTCGCCCGGCAGGTCGCCGATCGCGTCCTTGCCGGTGCCGAGCCACGAGCCGGCCGACATCAGGTCCCAGAAGGCGGTGGAGTTCTCGCCGCCCGCGGTGTCGTAGTTGTCGGGCAGGCCGAGGTCGTGGCCGTACTCGTGGGCGAAGACGCCGAGTCCGCCGTTCTCCGGCTGCATCGTGTAGTCGCCGACCCAGATGCCGGTGTCGCCGATCTGCGTGCCGCCCGCCCTGTTGTCCGCGGGGCCGGTCGAACCGGCGTCGGAGCCGTACGCGTACCAGCGGTGCGCCCAGACGGCGTCGGTGCCCTGCGCGCCGCCGCCCGCCGACTCGTCCTCGCCCGCGTGCACGATCTGGAAGTGGTCGATGTAGCCGTCGGGTTCGTTGAAGTCGCCGTCGCCGTCGTAGTCGTAGCGGTCCCACTGGTCGTACTGCGCCAGGTCCGCCTTGATGTCGGCGCTCGACTCGCCCTTGGCCTTCTGGTCGGCCACCCAGGCGTTGACGCCGTCGCGCACCGCGTCCCACACCGAGGGACAGGTGGTGCCGCCGCAGTAGTTCGAGCCGTAACGGGCCTCGTTGTACGGGACCTTGACCCAGTCGGTGACCTCGCCGTCGACGGAGTAGCGGCCCGAGGACTGCTTCTCGTAGTACGTCTTGAGCGACTCGCGCTGCGCGCCCTTCGCGTCCTTGCCGGTGCCGAAGTACAGGTCCTTGAAGTGCTTCTGGTTGTAGTCGGCCTGCCAGGCGGTGGAGTTGTCCACCGCGCGGTCGGGCTCGGCTATCGCGTTGTGCGCGGGCCCCGGTGTGCCGCCGTACTGCGTCGCCGGCGGCTTCGGACCCTCGGGCCCGTCCGGGTCGTACGTCGTGGTGTCGTCGACCTTGTCGCCGAACTCCACGAGGATCGTGAAGATCCGGTCCGTCTTCTCCCGCCCCAGCTCGACGTACTTGCCGCCGCCGAGCTTCACCACGCTCGACGGGCCGCGCTTGACGGCCGTGCGGTGCCCCGAGAGCACCTGGCCGAGCGCCGCCTTGCGCTCGCCCTCCTGCCGCTTGGTGAAGGGGCCGGGCAGATCGTGCTCCGCCTCGCCTGGCTGCGGCGCCGGGTCGCGGCGCTCCACCTGCTGCGGGGCGGGGGGCTCCTGGGCCTGTGCTGTGGTGAAGGCGGATGCCGTCGCCGCGGTCACGGCGAGCACCGCGGCCACCGCCGCGGCGCGCCGCACCCGTCTCGCCGGTCTCGCCGGTGCTGTCCTGGTCACTCGCTGGTGTCCTCCCCCGCGTCCCGGCGGCGGCCGTCCGTCCTTGTGGGGACCGTCCGTCCGGTACGCGCCTGTACCCGGCCTGTGCGCGCGCTGTACGCGCGTCAAGTGGCGCTATTGGACCGGAGTTGACGAAGAAATGACAGTCTTGACTTGTTCACGACGATTCCAGTATGGAAAGCGGAACATTCGATGATCTTTTCTTGGTGTCGCCGAAGGGCGCTCCCCACCGGGCGGCGGCCCCGCGCCGGGCGCACCGGGCACCGCGGGGGCGGTCGCATGAATCCGTGCGCCCCCCGTGCATCCGTACCGTGGGTTAGGTCACGCTTACCGCACGTTCGCGTCGGGCAACCAGAGTCGTAGGGCCGCGCCGCCGGTGCGGCCCGCAGGCACGCACCCGCTCTTGAGGGACGGAAACGCCATGCCGCGTCCTAACGCCGCACAGCTCGCCTACGGTTCAGCCACGGTCGTCTGCTCGGCCGTCGCCATGCTCCTGCTGTCGGGCGCCCCGGCCGGCGTCGGCACCGTGGTCATCGGTGTCGCCGCCCTCGCCCTCGGACTGCTCGTGGCGCTCTCGGTGCCCGCGCCGCGCCGGGCGCGGGCGGCGCGGGAGGCCGCGGCCCAGGGCGCGTCGAGGCCCGCAGAGGGCTCGATGGCGACGGCGGCGCCGCGGGTCGGCGCGCCCCGCGCGCACGCGGACGCCGGATACGGCGTGGCCCGCGTGGGCGGGCACGCGGCGCGCCGGTAGCCGCAGGGCCGCCGCCACGTGGGCCCCAGGCCGTGACGACGACCGTCAGGCCGTGACGACGACCGTCAGGCCGTGACGACGACCGTCTTCGCCGCCTTGTCGTGCCAGCCCTGTTTGTACGGGCGGCTCGACACGACGGTCAGCGCGATGACGATCCACCAGATGCAGTAGCAGCAGACCAGGGCGGGCAACCAGAGGACGGTCGCCCGCAGCAGCGAGGGGCCCGTGCCGGGCACGGAGCCGTCGGCGAGCATCCCGACCCGCAGGCCGAGCCACCGCTTGCCCAGCGTCTGCCCGCGCGAGCGCGTCATCAGGGTGTCGTAGCCGATGTACACGACGAGGGAGATCAGCGTCCACAGCCACTGCGTGCCGGTGTTGAACTCGTCACCGAGCCGGTCGGCCTCGCTCTGCCCGTTGGACGTCGACAGGTCGAAGCCGTTCGCGGCGAGGGAGATGACCGCGAGCGGGATGGCGATGATCAGCGCGTCGATGATCCGCGCGGCGAGGCGCGTGCCGAACGGCGCGAGCGGCGGCATCCCGGCGAGCGGATCGGCGCCGCCGTAGGGGGCGCCGAAGGAACCCCCGCCGTACGGGCCGCCGCCCTGGCCCCCGCCGCCGTAGGGTCCGCCGCCGTACGGGCCCTCGCCCCCGCCGTAGGGGCCGCCGGGGCCCTGGGGCGGCGGCTGGCCGTACGGGCCCTGGCCCGGGGGCTGCGCCGAGTCCCCCGGCGGCGGCTGCCGCGGCGGTTGCGGCCGCTTCAGGAAGGGGTCGTCCTCGGGCGGCTGTCCGGACGCCGGCTGGTCGTTGCTCATGGGGGCAGTGCACCTCGCGGCGCGGTGCCCCGCCAACCCTCGGCGCCGTTCGGGCGAACGAACGGCCGGATCCCGGCGTACGGCGCGGATCCCCCGCCCGTCAGCCGACCGGGCCCGCCACGAACGTGCGGGCGGCCTTGTCGTGCCAGCACTGCCGCCAGGGCCGGTCGAACACGCACCACAGCGCGTTCAGCACGCCCACGGCCACCATGCCGAGCACCCCGTACAGCAGCCAGCGCACCAGCGCCCTGCCGAAGCGCGGCGGCTCGAACGCCTCCATGTCGAGGACCCGCAGGCCGCAGACCTTCTTGCCCAGGGTCCGCCCCCACCTGGCGGTCGGCAGCGCCTCGTAGAGCGCGCCGAAGACCAGCACGGCCACCACGGCGACGGCCAGATATCCGCCGGTGGTGCCGTCGAGCAGATAGACCGTGACCGTACGGCCCGACTGGCGGGCGGCCTCGATCTTGTCGTCGAGATGGGCGCGGGCGCGCAGCGCGAGCGGCACGGCGACGGCACAGGCGACCGCGCCGAGGACGACGGAGTCGATCAGGCGCGCGAGGAACCTGCGGCCGAGCCCTGACGGGCGCGCGCTCGCCTGGGCCCTTGCCGCGGCCTGGAACGGGTCGTCCTTCGGCGGCTTCCACGGCACGACCTGCGGCTCGCCCCCGCCCTGCGCGGGCACGGCGGGCGCCGCGGCGAACGGCACCGGGGGCGCGGCCTCAGCCAGTCGGTGATGCGGGCCTTGGCCTCGGTGACGCCCAGGCCGTCCAGGGTGATGCCGTCGCCCGCCGAGTTGACGAGGACCGCGTCGTA